>CAYNZV010000085.1:0-13067 GCA_964401715.1 uncultured Gemmatimonadaceae bacterium
CGGGAGCAGAATGTTCGCCTCCAGCATCAACTATATCTCTGTTTCTTGTTCAGTGGGGCCGCGGTGGCGTTAGCCGGTCTGCTGCTTTTGGTCTGGTGGTTGCGTCAGGATACGGTAACCGCTCGTCGTTTCGTGCTGCGCAATGAGCGCAAGGAGCCACGTGCCACGTTGTCTGTAGCCCGTGATGGTGCTGCCGAACTGGAACTAATGGATGCCCGGGGACGGCAAGCGATGGCGCTCGTTACAAGCATGGAACCGGGTCCGGGTATGCGCATCAACGATCACAGTGGGTGTGAGCGGCTACGTCTAGCCGTAGGACCGGAAGGTGTGCCGTTTGTGGAGCTTTACGATCAGAAGGGGCGCACCCGTAGCAGCCACACTATGTCTGAGGAGGGTCATGGGAGCTTCGGTTTGTACGACGAGCAAGGCCAAGCGCGAATCGGCATCGGTTCGCGACCGGATGGTTCCCACAGTGTGCACTTCCTCGACAAGACAGGCGGCTCCCGCCTGCGTATTGGTGTCACCAAAGAAGAGGTTCCCGAGCTCGAACTTGTCGGTGCCGACGGTATCATGCGGGCATGCCTGAAAACTCGCATCGACGGCATGGCCTTGTTGGAGCTTTGCGATCAGGAAGGTCATGTACGTGCCGTACATGGAGTCGTATCGGATGGCACTTCTCTCATTGGCCTACTCGATCCGGAACAGCGGATTCGTTCGGGATTCGGCGTCAGTCGCGGAGGGCAGCCGAAACTCAACTTGTATGACACCGATGGCAATACGCGCGCATCAATTCAACTAGCGGCCGATGGCAACCCCAGCATCCAACTTAACGATGGCTCCAACAATCTGCTGTTCGAAGCGCCGTGAACGATAAATCGATGGACCGGGCGGTAATCATGGCGCGGGGTCTGGGAACCCGCATGCGCGAGGAAGCTGCGGGCACGTTGTTGAACCGTGCCGAGGAGCGGGTTGCTGCTACCGGTGTCAAAGCCCTCATCCCGATCGACCGGCCGTTCCTCGATTACGTTCTGAGCAATCTGGCCGACGCCGGCTATCGCCGGGTATGCTTGGTAATTGGCCCGGAGCACCACGAGCTGCGTCGCTATTATGGCGAGAAACTCGCCTATCAACGATTGCAGTTGGAGTTCGCTGTGCAGAAGGAGCCTCGCGGCACCGCCGATGCCGTGGCCGCAGCCGAGAAGGTGGTGGGACCCGAGCCGTTCCTAGTGATCAACTCGGACAATTACTACCCGGTGGGTGCATTGCAAGCATTGCGTTCTCTTACGACTCCAGGACTAGCCGTTTTTTCGCGTGCGGCCATGTTGCGCGGAAGCAACATCGACGCAAAACGTCTGACCAAATTTGCGATGGTGGAGACCGATACCGATGACAATTTGCTTCGCGTACTAGAAAAGCCCGATGCGCAGACCATAGCGGCACTGCCCGAACCGGTAGGACTGAGTATGAACTGTTGGCGTTTTCACGCGGAGATCTTCACTGCTTGCCGTCAGATCGAACCATCTGCGCGTGGCGAGTTGGAGATTACGGATGCAGCCCAATACCTCATCGGTCGACTGTCGGTAGTGTTTCGCGTGATTCGCGCGGAAGGCGCCGTTCTGGATATGTCTACCCGCGAGGACGTTGCGAGCGTACGAAAACAGTTGGCAGGAACCTCGGTGCACCTATGATCCCCGAAAAACAGAGCGTTTGACTCGCCTTGAAGGTAGGCCTGCGATATATTTAGCTGTCCGCAGGCTCCAATTCACTTTGCTAACTGATTCGTAGTGCTGAAACGACTTGTCGGGAAAATCTTCGGGTTCCAAGGTGAGATAAAAGAGCTCAAGGAACAGATCGAACACCTGCGTTGGGACACGGCGTTCGGCATGTGGAACCGCGAAGCTTTTCTGCAGTTTTGTCAAATTATGCCGCGCGGTTTACGCATTGTTGCCCTTATAGACCTAGACCGTGTCCACGTACTAAACGAGAAATACGGCTACACCGAAGTGGATCGCCGAGTGAAGTCCACATTCTCGGTTCCGTTTCGGCGCAGTGATCTTGTCGCCCGGTGGTATTCCGGTGACGAGATCGTCATTTTGTTTGACTCCGACCGAGATGGAGCGGAATCGAAAATGGAGGAGCTAGCACACTGGGCAAGCAACCAGGGCTTGAGCTTCAAATTTGTGCTCGGAAGCTGGGAGGTGGGCAAGATCTACATCGAAGAAATGGTAGAAAATATGTCCAAGGAACTGGCGGTGAAGAAGCAAAAAAACCGGTGATTCGCAAGTCAGAGGCTCAGGCGCCGCCGGCTTCGCAATTGAAGGCGTTTTTTTTGTGTTTCTTGACATTCTTTGTCCTTGCATCCTGCGGTGACCAGGATGATGACCAGACCCGCTTCGGACCTGCGGACAAGGTTTTTCGTTACCGAGAAAGCCTCAATCCGATTATTGATGCAGTTAGCAAGATCGAAACGGAAGTGCAGGAAACCGCTGTGGGAGCCTCGGGGACAGCGACGGCGGCGAACTTGGCGACGGCGTACGAGCGTCTACTGCCCGAGCTCGGAGCCATCCGTGCCCTCTTTGAGCAGATTGTACCGCCGAGACGGTTATCGCGCCTGCACGGTTTGATCGGGGATTTGATCAACCTGCGAATGACGGCTTACAATAATGTCGTCCGCGGATTTGCCGACGATAACGAAAAACTTTACGACGAGGCGGAGTCGTTGCTGGCCGAAGCCAACGACCAAATTCCAGCGATCAACGAACTTCTGAGGGAAGTCGATGTGGCGTTGGCGACTACCTTCGCCGACCGCGGGATTGCGGCCAAGTATGCAGGGCTGGAACTTTACTGAAGCTTGACCGTACAACCGTCCCGAGCCGATCGGTAAGCCGCTTGCACGATCTCGACGATGTGGACCGCCATCTCGTTGTTCATCGCGACCGTCGCTTTTGATTGCATCGCAGCGACCAGATCTCCTACCGGAGTCGGCGCCGGAGGCAGATCGGTTCCATCTACTGTCTTCGTGCTTCCGTCAGCCGACAAGGTCACGGAGAAAGGAACACCCGTAACCATGGCGGTGGCTTGCGACCCGTAATACTGACCATGTTGACGCTTGGTATGCACGTGGCTATCGCTGACAAACAGGAACGAGACGAAAGCGCCGTTTTCCATTGTCAACGCAAGAGCGGTTCTAGATTCTATTTGGTTGTTGTTGGTTTGGGCGCTAACCTGTGTAGCGCGCAAACCGGTACACCACACTAGTTCGCATAGGTAATGGCTACCACCATCGATGAGGCTGCCGCCCCCGTTTTGTTTCCGTTCCCGACGAAACAGAGTTGGCTTGACCACACCGGGCATGTCATTTGGAAGAGGCTCGGCACCAAAGACACCTTGGGAATTTCCTACGAAACTCAACGAAGCCGATTCCAGTTCTCCCATAAAACCGCTGATAAATTGTTCACGGAGAAAATGGCAGTGGTTCCAATACGGTGGATTCTGGGCAATGACCAATGGTAGCTGCCGATCCTTTGCTAGGCGCATCAACTCTGCACCGTCGTTCGGGTCGACGGTGATCGGCTTCTCCAGTAACACTGGCAAATCGCGAAGCAACGCTTCCCGGGTATGCTCGAAATGGAGGTGATGAGGCGAGCAGACGACGACCCCATCCACGAGACCGCTGTCCAAAAGTTCGCGATAATCGGTGAAACAGGCCGGGTCGCCGAAGGCCCGGGCCATTGCCAGCAGAGGTTCTGGGTCGCGCCGGCACAACGCCGTGATTTCGGCATCGGGGTGATCGACGATGTCGGGGCAGTGACGACGTGACGCAAACCAACCAGCACCGATTACGCCCAAACGTATCTTGGCAACCATGGCAAATCCTCGTTTCAGGGTTGGGGAAGTGTAGCCGAATTTTGCCCTTTCGCCAACCCGAGCCGAGATCGATAACGGACTTTTGTAATGGCAGCTGACGAAGAAGATCCGATCGACGACATCTCCGATCTACACACCTTTCGGCCTCAAGAGATTGCGGATTTACTCGAGGATTGTCTTAAAGTGTGTCACGCTCGCGGTATCTGCCAAGTGCGCGTCATTCACGGCAAATGTATCGGCCCCTTGAAGCGGCGCACGCTTGCTCTGCTGAGTCGTATGGAAATGGTAGCGCCCTTCCGACAGGCGTTGGAAGACGGCGGTGGTTGGGGAGCGACGCCGGTCTGGTTGCAGCGACGTTTGATATGTTTCATAATACTTTCCTAACTGACTTTTCGAATCACTAGTTTTGCCACAGCGAGTGGCGCTGCTATATCCCGGCGGATGAGCTGGTGCTCCCATTGTGCTCCTAAAGTAAATGCACATATCCGGCACAGATTATTATTCGCCCCAACCAACGATTAAGCTGCGGAAACCGCTGGCCATAACCGGCTATCCCGGCCTCAAGTTCCGAACCTTGACTTACGAGCTGGCAGCTATTACTGGTGTCTCCCTCGTCGACGTAGACCGCTGGGTGGAACACCAGGCTGGCAAGTCCCTCCGTAAGATAATTTTGGATGACGGCATAGAAATCGCACGTGGGATGGAATCGAAGTTGTTGCGGAAATGCCTGAACCTAAGGCCGCCCCAGTTCGTAGTATTTGCCGATCAGGTTCTTCTTGAAGACGACAACCTGAAGCTTGTGGGCACAGCTGCCCACCTGATCTATTTCCACGCTAGCCGAACTAAATTGTTCTGGAGCATCAGACACCACTCACGGGGGCACGCCGGGCTCCCGTGCGCCAGTTTGCCAGTTCCGCTACAACGTCCCGAACAGCTTGACACGTTTTTGGCCGCACGTGAATCGGCAATGCTGGCGGCAAAACGTAGAATTGCCTTGGAACACGATCCCGACCAAAACTCTCTCGAAGAGCTCATGTATGCCGTTCAGAAGCTTTGCTGTAAGGAGTAAAAACCATGGGTAGAATTATCACTATTGGGGCTGCACAGTCAGGACCAGTACAAGCTAAAGAATCGCGCCTGCAGGTTGTGGAACGCCTCATTACGATGATGAACCTTGCTCACGCTCAGGGATGTGATTTGGTGGTGTTTACTGAAGTAGCTCTCGTTCCCTTTTTCCCCCATTGGTACATGGAGGATCAAGACGAGGTCGATGACTACTTCGAGCGTGAAATGCCGAGTCCTGTTACGCAACCGTTGTTCGACGAGGCAAAACGCTTGGGTATCGGGTTCCATCTGGGCTTTGCCGAGCTTGTGGAGGAAGACGGCGGGGTCCGCCATTACAATAGTAGCATCTTGGTGGACAAAAGCGGGCAGATCCTTGGCAAGTACCGAAAGATCCACTTACCCGGTTTCGAGACCGAACAGCCGGATCAGAGCTTCCAAAACCTAGAAAAACGGTACTTCGATCCGGGCAATTTAGGCTTTCGGGTTTGGCGCGCATTCGGAGGTATTGTCGGTTTGTGCATTTGCTACGATCGGCGCTGGCCTGAGAGCTATCGCGTACTGGCACTCCAAGGTGCCGAACTCATTCTGCTTGGTTACAATACGCCGATTGACAACCCGCCGGCCAAACCGGGTACTTTGAATGCCAACTTCCACAACCTGCTATGCATGCAAGCGGGAGCTTATCAGAACGCATGTTGGGTCGTGGGGGTGGCCAAGGCCGGAGTGGAGGAAGGGGTCGCGCAGATCGGTCAGAGCTGTATAATCGCCCCGTCTGGTGAGATAGTGGCGATGGCTACCACCTTGGAGGATGAACTGGTGGTTGCACGGTGTGACTTGGACCGGGTCATTGAATTCCGGGAGACCGGGCTTGAGTTCGACAAAAACCGGCGCATTGAGCATTACCGCTTAATAACCGAGCAAGCCGGAATCGTAGAACCGCCGCCATGAACAATACCACCTTTCGCTGTCGCTTCAAGCCGCATGGGTGGCATATGGGGGATTGGTTGATGGTGCGGTCGCCGCGCTGGGATTACGACGGTGAATGGATTCAGGAAAGGGACCATATTCGGAACCGCGTACCCGGGCAATGGAAGCCAGAGAAGATGGTTGAAGGAGGTCCAGGAGCCGCCGAAACCTACACTAGCATGGTTTACTGCAAGCCGCTGGAAGATGATTTCACCGTCACTACGCGCATGTCGTTTGATTACCGTATGGCTCCGCTGGTCGTGCTCGCTGCCGAACCCGTATACAAAGGAGGCCAACGCGAATACCGCGAGCATTGTGAGGTGGTTCTGTTCGACGAAGGGGTGAATGTGTGGACGCACGGTTTCAGCAGCGCGGGGCCCCATTGGATCTTGGCGGCATATTGGCGGTTTCCGCTGGAAGCCAACATTGCACATCGGCTGCAAGTCCAACGCCAAGGCGCACAATTGAAGATGATTTTGGGAGATCGGAGATTTGGCTGCGTTCCAGCCGGTCTGCCGGCAACCGTCTTCACCGGGATAACGGCCTGCGAAGGCGTAAACCGGTTTTACGAATTTGGTATCGAAGCGTAAAAAAAGGAGGGGATTCAATGGCGGAATGGACGCAAAGTTCAAGCGAAGTGTTGGCCATGTTGCAGGAGGTGGTGCACATCGACAGCGTTAACCCGGCCCTTCCTGGTGGTCGCGATGGGGAGAGGGGCATGGCCGACTACATCGAGCGGTTTTTTACCGAGTTAGACATTACCTGCAAACGTCAACAGGTGGTTGACGGACGCCAGAATATCTTGGCGACGCTGGAGGGTCGAGACCCGAGCAGAGTACTGCTGTTTGAATGCCACATGGATACCGCGTCCGCTGAGATCATGTCGATCCCTCCGTTCGAACCCCATATCCGAAACGGGCTGCTTTACGGTCGAGGATCCTGTGACACCAAAGCTGGTGGGGTAGCGATGATGCTGGCGATGAAACAACTGAAAGAAACCGGAATAAAGCCGCCTCTGTCGGTCATGTACGCTGGCGCCGTTGACGAAGAGTACCTAATGCGCGGTTCCCAAACTCTAGCCGCCACATTTAAACCAGATGCCATGGTCGTTGCGGAACCGACCGATTTAGAAGTGGTTTGCGCGCACAAAGGTGTGGTGCGTTTTCACCTTGCCGTCCAAGGGAAAGCGGCGCACAGCTCGAAGCCATATTTGGGCGTCAACGCCATCGCCAAGATGGCCCGGTTGCTTAGCGAGATAGAAAATGCGTTAGGGGCGTCGTATCAAAATCGCAGTCACCTGTTGATCGGTCATCCAACCTTCAGCGTGGGTACCATCGAGGGTGGCACGCAAGTGAACTTTGTACCCGACTACTGCCGCGTGGCTGTCGATTGTCGCACCCTACCAGGGGATACGTCAGCCTCGACCCAGACCGAGTTTCAAGACGTAATCGACGCTGTCAGCGCTGCCGATCCAGAGCTTACCGCGAACATAGACCCTCCCTTCTTTGTATGCGACCCGGTTGGGACGGCAGAGGAATCGACGATTGTGCAGACAGCTCTGAAAGCATGCCGAACGGCGTTGGGAACGGGAACGACTGGCGGTGTGCCGTTCGCCACCGACGGTAGCGCGTTCGCGACGCACAACATCCCGACTATCATCTTGGGACCAGGAAGCATTGACCAAGCACACGCCGCTGTGGAGTGGGTCGAATGTCGGCAGGTGGAAGCAGCAGTGGGTGTATACCGGAACATCATGGAACGCGGGATATAGGGAGCGAACGATGGACAGCATCCTCGACGACGTTCAGATACGGGTGGTCGGCGTGCTTATGGAGAAGGAGAAAACCACGCCTGAATATTACCCTCTTACACTCAACGCCCTGACTACTGCCTGCAACCAGAAATCGAATCGCAATCCTGTAGTGGCGTTCGATGAAAAAACCGTTGTGTGCGCCTTGGAAGGCCTACGCAACAAGGAATTGGTGCGTCAAATCAGCGGGGCAGAGATGCGGGTAACCAAATATTACCATCTCTGTCGTGAAACCTTCGAGATAACTGATGCCCAACTGGCTGCCCTCACCGTGCTGTTGCTTCGTGGTCCGCAAACGTTGGGGGAAATTCGATCAAGGAGCCAGCGGCTTTACCAGTTTTCCAACCTGAATGAGGTGGAACGCACTCTGAGCGAGTTGGAGCAAGGGTCCGGCGGACCGTATGTAAGTCTGTTGCCGCGGATGCCGGGCTTTAAGGAATCCCGTTATGCCCATCTCCTAGCGGGAGAGCCGGAAGATCTCGAACCCGCTGAGAATGCGGTGGTCGAGGTGGCCAGACTGGAAGTCCGCGCCGAGCACGAGCGTATCGCCAGTCTCGAAAGAGAGGTCGCTTCGCTGAAATCAGAACTGGCGGTCCTTCGAGGGGAATTGCGTGATTTCCGCCAGCAGTTTGAATAAGTGCTGGATTGTCCAAATGTCTGTCCCAACGCCACTGCTCAGTTTTCTGTAATCGTCCGACTGATCTCTATAGCCTGTTCGAGCAGTGTCTCCAGTTGACGATTACTAAGAGTGCCCTGCAGGTGGGCCTGCGATGCTCGCGCAAGCCAACTGTCTAGCTCCTAACACGTTTTCGGCGTAAACTAAGCGTTGCAGCAGATCGCCGAAGAGCAGCTTCCTCTCTTCATTGGCGTCGTTGTCGACTATTCTTGCTGGCACCGTCACGGTGATATCCTCAAATCAAGCGGCCAAGGAGACTTACTCTAATCCTGGTGTCCGCAAATTCAATGCCAAATTATATAGGGATTTCTGGGCGCAGCGCGGCGCAGCAAAAATTCCATTTTATAATGTAGAACAGTAATTTGTGACGACTTGGACGAGGTTTGTATAGAACAAATCGAACCCTAGCTGCCAACGGCAGCGGAAAATAGCGCACCTTCGGCGAGATGGTGCGGAAAAAAATAGTTTATGCTTGGCCGCCCGAATCGCCGTCTGGGGTTGTCGCAGTGGACAAGTGATCGACAATGGTGGCAGCTATGGATTGACTGATAGAAGGCACGGATGCAAGCTCTTCCGCCGTGGCTTCGCGGATACGTTTTACCGAGCCGAGTTGACGCAACAACGCTTCTTTGCGTTTCGACCCCACCCCAGGAATGCCATCTAAGGCGGAAGCTAAGGTGCGCTTGCGTCGCAGCTGTCGATGTTTGGTGACTGCAAAGCGATGCGCTTCATCTCGCAGGGATTGCAGCAAACGTAGACTGGCAGAATTGCGTGGCAGATAGAGAGTCTCGGTGTTACCGGGCACGATAATTTCGTCGAGTCGTTTGGCCAAACCGACGACGGGTTGGTCGTCTGCACCTACTTCGCGCAATGCCGCCAAAGCGCTGGAAAGTTGCCCCTTGCCGCCGTCGATCAATAGCAGGTCGGGGAGTGCCAGCTCAGAATCTTGCAGCCGCCGAAAACGGCGCAACACCACCTCGTGTATGCTGCCAAAATCGTCTATCCCTTCCACGGACTTGATTTTGTACATGCGATACTTACTACGCCGCGGTTTACCATCTACAAACACCACCAGTGAACCGACGCTTTCACTACCTTGGAAATTGGAGATGTCCACCGCTTCGATCCGTCGTGGTGGGGCGCCCAAACCGAGGTCGCGCTGTAAGGTATGAACTGACTGCGGCAGGTTGCCGCGGCGCTGCTCCCGCTTCAACTGCCTCTCTACCAAAGCCTGCTCGGCGTTTCGTTTGGCAATCTCAAGCGGTTTCATCTTGTCGCCGCGCTCCGGGCAGTTGATGCGGAGTTTGCGGGCGCATTTGGTTGCAAGCCACGTGAAGACTTCATCGCGCTCAACCAGCTTGGTCGGAAGGTGGATCTCGTTTGGCACGGCCTCGGTGTGCAGATAGAACTGACGCAGAAACGCCGAAAGAACGCCACCGTCTGTAGCGTCCATTACGCCGCCCAGAACGTGGAGCTTTTGTCCCAAAAGTCGGCCTTCTCGAATCTCCAAGACGCAGCAACATGCCTCGTCGTCCTGCCGGGCCAAGCCGATCACATCGCGGTCAACCAGCTCGGCGGTAATCACGCGCTGTCGGTTTCTGACCGTTTCTAGGGCGCCGATCTGGTCGCGGCAGCGGGCGGCGCGTTCGAAGTTGAGCTTAGACGCTTCGTCCTCCATTCGCTCTTGTAGCTCGCGGATTATCTCCGAGTTGTGACCCTTCAGGAAACGTACAGCGCGGTTGATCGTGGCTCGGTAATCCTCGACGTTCACTAAGTCTTCGCACGGCCCCTCGCAACGTTTGATATGATAATCCATGCACAGCTTAACCCCGGTCTGCGGCAAATTATACTTGCAAGAGCGTACTGGAAAGATCTTGTGCATCAAATCCAGTGCCATACGCATCGCTCCTACGTTGCTGAACGGTCCGAGATAACGCGACCCGTCTTCGATGATATCCCGTGTCACTATGATCCGCGGGTAGGTCTCTTTGGTGATGCGGATTACCGGGTATTTCTTGTCATCTTTGAGATTGATATTGTACCGCGGCTTGAATTCGCGAATTTGGGCGGCTTCCAACACCAGTGCTTCCTGCTCGGTGCGGGTTACTAGGAAGTCGATGTCGGTGACACTGTTGACCATGGCAGCATATTGAGGCCGTCCATCGTCGTAACCTTCTTGGAAGTAGGTGCGGACTCGGGCACGCAGGCTCTTGGCTTTCCCGATGTACACCACCTTGCCTTGGGTATTTTTGAGGAAATACACCCCGGGTTCCTGGGGTAAGGCGGTTAGTTTGACCCGAAGTGGCTCCGGAGTAAGCGTCGAATCGGTGCGCATGGTGGCTACGCGAGAATGACCTGCTGCACTAAATATGTGCAATAGGACCGGCGTCGGGAAACCGATCTTGTCACGATTGGCGACCGGAGGGGGCTAAGATGACTTCACTATTCCGAATTGCCAACGGTCCGTAACCGCCACTGATTGCATCTCTTCATTAACTACGCCGCGGTCGTCTAAGGAGGGATAATGAGTCCGCGCAGGGTAGCTAGGTTTTTTTTGTCTTCGTCGATCCCGTCCCCTTCCTTGGGGGTTTCCAACACCATGGGAATACCGGCAAACCGCTCGTCGTTGAGCAAAATTCGGAAACCCTCCAGACCAATCTCACCTTCGCCGATGTGTTCGTGGCGATCCTTGCGGGATCCACATTCGTTTTTGCTGTCGTTGAGATGAATCATGCGGACTGCTTCCAAACCGCCTAAAATATCCAGGTCGTGAACGGCGCTATCTAGGTCCCCTTGAGTGGTAAGTGGATAGCCGGCGGCAAAGAGGTGACAGGTGTCCAGACAGACTCCGATCTTGCCGGTAGGGCATGCCTCTATGATGCTAGCCAGATGACCAAAGGTGTAACCTAGGTTCGACCCTTGTCCGGCGGTGTTCTCCAGACACAGAGTCACTTCGTTATTGTCGAGGTTGGAAAACATCTCCTCGAGGCTTACTACCACTTGGCGCAGACCCTGTTCCTCACCGTTTCCTACGTGGGAGCCCGGATGTAACACCAAGTTCGGGATGCCGAGCTGGTTGCAGCGCCGCATCTCCACGGCGAGCGCATCCACCGACTTGGTACGCAGCCCTGGTTTCGGTGACGCGATATTTATGAGATAGCTGGCGTGAGAGCACACCGCCGGGATGCCGTTTTCGTATTGAGCAGTGCGAAACAAACGGATATCTTCGTCCGTAAGCGCCTTGGCGCGCCATTGGTTGCTGGATTTGTTGAATACTTGGACGACATCGCAGGTCGCTTCGCGACCCCGTTCGATGGCTCGGAAGAGGCCGCCTTTGATGGATTGGTGGGCGCCTAGAAGCATGATTACATGGCCATGGAGATTTAATTTCAGGGGACGGTCAGCAAGCTTAGGCGCGTCACACCTAGATGTCAACCGGTTCTCGCCAAAGCTCATATGCGTTTCGTTCGAGAAGCTGCTTGCTAGCTTTTCGGCGCCGAGGATAACTCGATTCGCGCAACCAACGGCGCTTTCTTCAATTACGAATTCTCTATTTGGCCCGAGATGTTGGGAGATTTGTTCGAACAACGCCCCCAAACTCTGGCCTACAACATCCTCATGAGCTCCTTCTATGGCGTATTGGCTACCGACAAGTGCCGCCGCTTTGCGGCGCGGGTCGCCGTCGCCATCAACGCGTTCGGCTACCATCTCCTGCGTTGGATTCGCAACCTGTTGGCATAGTCGGGTTGCCGAGTGCTATACGGAGACATCGTCTCGCTTTTTGTAGATGCCCGCATGGCCCCAGATTGCGGCGTCGGGAAATCCACCGGCAGGGCACGGAATTGTGTGCTTGGGTGAACGAGCTATTGGGCGATTATCTCCGCAACACGTAGCAGATCAAATCTCATTTAGAGCTTGAGAAACAGTACCTACATCCGCAAGAAATCTCCCGTACCGTCGCAATAGCCGGACACGTCGCGTTATTACCTTGATAGTTTACCACAACAGAAGCTATGTTGGTTGACGCCTCAAAAAAGCGGGTCTACATTTCGCCAAAACTGATCTCCCGGATGCTCGCCGCATCAATTCAACGCATAATGGAACAGCACGAATTATCGAATCTGGTACGCCAGGGATTCCGCCAGGGATTGATCAATGTTCTCATGCCACGGCCTTGGGTCCGTGATTCGTTGAATGCCGATAGTCCGATGGAGCTGTCGCAAAAGTTGGCGGAGTTTTGCGACGACGACGGATGGACTTTCAGCTTTAGCAGCTCCTTGATAACGTTCAGTAAAAGCGGTTCAAGCAACACCGATTCGGACAACGTCTTTCCTATGTCAGCGACGCTCGTACGAATGCGTTGATCACTTTGGTCTATTATAAGAGAAGACAACTTGCCTGATTCTCGCCCCGTCATTAACCTTGTCGATAATCCTTTCCCTTCTCCCGTTCAAAATCTCAAAAACAATACCTCCCTGCAAAAGGGGCAGTCGGATGAAACAGTTCAAGAAAGACGTCATCGAGCAGTTGCTGCAGGAACGGCAGACTGCTTTACCGCAAGAGGCGTATCAGTACATAAAAAGAACGGTCGATAAGGGTCCGGAAAGAGTGACACCATACGTATTGTTGGGGTTGTGCCGGGATCTGAAATGCCTTCCAACCGACATCATGCAAGCTGTGTAA
>CAYNZV010000085.1:13167-19134 GCA_964401715.1 uncultured Gemmatimonadaceae bacterium
TTACGTCTGGCTCCCCAATTTACAGACGATGTCGAACTCGGACTTGGTGACCGGTTGTATCGACAACCGCTGACCGCGCTGAACGACCTTCATTTCCGAAAGTTCAGGCGTGACCTTTAAATCGGCCAAGGGTACGAACCGCCTGAGCGGACGTTTCCACTTGACATCGACTGAGAACCAGCGGGGTTCGTCGAGGGTCGATTTCTCATCGTAATAACGGCTTTTCTTGTCGAAGGCGCTGGGATCCGGGTAACCGGCGCGGACGATTTCGGCGACGCCGCCGACGCCGGGGATTTCGCAATTGGACTCATAGAACAGAACTAGATCTCCCTTTTTCATCTGGTCGCGCAGAAAGTTACGGGCTTGGTAATTGCGTACGCCGCACCAATGACCAACCCCGCCCGGACGTTCTTTCAACTCGTCAAAGGTGCACTCACTCGCTTCACATTTCATGAGCCAGTATTTTTTTGCCATGGCACTTCCTTTCCCAAAAATAACGCTTGCAACCAGACGTTTCAGCATGGACTCGAAAAGGTATCGGTGCCACAGAGTAGCCGTCAACTTCCGAGCCGGCTTGACCGCATTGTCCCGTAGGGCTTATGCTAAACAAACACCATAGCAACCGTTGCTATCCACCACTTATGCAATCCAACCGGGCTGATAGATGACCACCCACCTCGATCAAAAAAAGCTGTCAGCAGCAGCAACCAAAAATGCACTCGTCAATTGGTTCGGGGCCGAACCAGAAGCACGCTACAGCATTTTCAGACCTTCGGAAAAAGTCGATGTGCTGTTGGTTCAGACCGTCAAAGATGCAGAACAGTCGCGCGGCTGGGCGGAAGAACCGGAGATGCAGTCGTGGCAGAAATATGGCGCGTGGTACAAATCTGCGCTGCCGGCGAACGACGTCGTGCGGGCATTAGACGAGATGCTGGAAGAAGGCACCAGATATTCTGTTGAGACAGAAACAAGCGCCAGCTTCCGAGTGGAACCACACTACGACTCGCGGTTTGTGGATGGGTTGGCCGTACGTCATTTCTTTTTCAACAGCCTCTATCCACAGCGCGTTGCTGTCGGCCCGGATGGAGTCGCATTCACCAACCTGTTCATGCACCTGAAACGCAGTACGAGTAGAGAGGAATCCCCGAAAACCCTCCAGTATCGAATTATTGACGAAGAAGGCAAAACGGTAACGCAAAACCAGCTTTGTGATCTGAGCTTCGCCACGGGAAAAACGGATTGCTATGTAAGCGCCAAGATCTCGTTCAAACTCAACGAGTTGGGCACTTTTAATCTCGAAGTTGCCTTGCCCGGGCTGGAGACATCTTTATACACCCACCACTTCACGGTGGCGCGAGAACAACACAAGGGTGACCCCTCGACCCTCAAGGAGTTGGCTGCCCAACGTTCAGAACATCGGTGCAAAGACGAGTAAACTCGGTTTCCAGACCACGTAGGCCGGATCAGAGATGCCAATGAAGGGAAAGAATGCGGAAGGCGAGCCTGAGGAGTAGGTGACGAAGATGCAGAAGATGCGGGTTCCCTAACACATCACCGCCGTCGGCATTGTCATCTGCTAGATTTACGCTGGAGTTACGCCTGTGAGTGTCTACCGCGATCTCGACGGCAAACTCTCCTTGACGCACTATTGCATGCTAGGCAACCAACCGCGTATATAATTCCAAGGGACTGAAGAAGGCATGATGATGTTTGTGCTATCGACGATGAGGTCGGAGAGGACAAGCAGGCCACATGCACGACAGGATGTTGTCCATGGTCAACAAGGACACCATGGGTTCAGCGTTGGACTATGTTCCAAGAATTACGGAGAACATTCCCAAGATATGCTCCTGATTTGGGTTGAATAGGGCCACCGAAGCTTTCCGGCAGCGACTGCAGGCCCCGCCGAGAGTTCGGCGTTTTTTTCGTCCATTCAAGCCATTTCGTTAGATTGTGATCCATGTCGCGACTCTATCTTCTCGATGGCATGGCCTTGGCCTACCGGGGCCACTTCGCCTTGGTCCGAAATCCCCGCCTGGCGTCGACGGGTATGAACACGTCGGCACCGTTTGTATTCGCCAATACCCTTATCGGGATCTTGGCCAACGTACAATGCACCCACATTGGTTGCGCCTTCGATACCCCCGAACCGACTCACCGTCATAGGGAGTTCGATCAGTACAAAGCCCAGCGCCAAGCGATGCCGGAAGACCTGCAGGTGGCCTTACCATATGTGCTCAGAATCTGCGAGGCTTTGCGCGTTCCGGTAATGATGGCTCCCGGTTGGGAAGCTGACGACATCATCGGCACACTAGCACAAAAAGCCGCGGAAGTAGGTATCGATACCTACATGGTGACCCCCGACAAAGACTATGCCCAACTAGTATCCGATCAGATCTTCGTGCTTAAGCCTGGCCGGGGGGGGGCTGACGAAGAGATTCAGGGGATCGCCGAGACTACTACACGGTGGAAGGTAGATAGACCACACCAGGTCATCGATGTGTTGGGGTTGATGGGGGACACTAGCGACAACGTGCCAGGCGTACCGGGCATCGGAGAGAAAACGGCCCAAAAGCTGATCGCGCAGTACGGTTCGATCGAAGGCCTGCTGGAGCATCTGCACGAACTCAAAGGCAAACAAAAAGAAAATCTCGCGAACAATCGGGAACAAGCGCTGTTGTCGAAGCGGTTGGTCACCATCGATTGCCAGGTGCCTATCGACATGGACATCGACGACCTCAAGCGCCAGACCTACGATGAGATGTTGCTGCGCCAGGTGTTCTCCGAGTTGGAGTTCAATGTGATGGGTAAACGGTTATTGGGCGATGATTTCGAAGCCAAGGCTACTGCTTCCCAACCTGCGGACACAGAGGTGCAAACTCTCGAGCAGGTTGAACACGACTACCGTCTGGTACAAGGCCGGGAGGGACGGGCCAAACTGATCGCCCAGTTGATGTCGTTGCCGCGTTTTTGTTTCGATCTCGAAACCACCGGTCTCAATCCACGCACCTGCGAGATCATCGGCATTGCCTTCGCGTATGAACCTCATGTAGCGTATTACGTGCCGTTTCCTGAAGAACCCGACGCAGCGATGGCCGTGGTGCGCGAGTTCGCACCTTTATTGGCGCATTCGGACATCGAGAAGGTGGGGCACAACCTCAAGTTCGATCTATCCGTTCTGCGCTGGCACGAGATTTTCGTCGAAGGTCCCCTCTTCGATACCATGATCGGGGCCCACCTAGCGGAGCCGGAAATGCGCAAGTCGATGGATTTTCTAGCCGAATCCATCCTCGGTTACCGTCCCTTATCCATCACCCAGCTCATCGGCGAAAAAGGGGATGACCAGCTTAGTCTGAGGCAGGTCGAACTGCAACAGCTGGTGGAGTACGCCGGAGAGGATGCCGACATCACTTGGCAACTGGCGGAATATCTACGTGGCAAGCTCGAGGAGCGCGAGGTGATGCGTGCTTTGGTGGAAGTGGAGTCACCACTGATACCCACGCTGGTAGAGATGGAACACGAGGGTGTGCGTCTCGATCCCGAGCCACTGGCCGAGCTTTCGCGGACATTGGTCAACGCCATCGATCAGCACCGTGCCGCCATCTTTCAACTGGCAGGTGAAGAGTTTAATCTCAACTCACCCCAACAGCTGGGAACAATCCTGTTCGAGAAACTCAAGATCGATTCCAACGCCCGTCGCACAAAAAAAACAGGACAGTATCAGACCAACGAGCAGACGTTGCGACGTCTAGCGATGCGCCACGAGATTGCCCAGCAGGTTCTGTCTTATCGCGAAGCCACTAAACTCAAGTCGACCTACGTGGATATGCTGCCCGGAACGATGGATGAACGCACGGGTCACGTGCATACCACCTACGAGCAAGCGGTTACAGCCACGGGACGTTTGCAATCAAGTGGGCCAAACTTACAGAATATTCCGGTGCGTTCTGGATTCGGGCGGGAAATCCGCAAAGCGTTTATCCCCCGTTCACCGGAATACCGGTTACTGTCGGCGGATTACTCCCAGATCGAGCTGCGTCTCGCTGCTGAAATCAGCGGTGACGAAGACATGTTGCAGACGTTTGAAGAGAACGGCGACATCCACAACACTACCGCCATGAAGATCTACGATGTGGGCGAAGCCAACATTACGGCAGAGATGCGGCGTAGGGCTAAAGCGGTGAACTTTGGCATCATATATGGTATTTCGGCGTTTGGTTTGGCTGGTCAACTAGATATTTCCCGCGGCGAAGCCAAGGAGATCATCGATCAGTACTTCGAACAGTTTCCGGGGATACGTTCTTACATGGACAACACCATCGCCTTCGCCCAGGATCATGGATATGTCGCCACAGTTATGGGACGTCGACGTTACCTAAGGGATATCACGTCGAGAAACGCCGCTTCGCGCGCAGCCGCTGAGCGCAATGCCATAAATACCCGGATTCAGGGCTCGGCTGCGGACATGATCAAGATTGCTATGGCCAACATTCACCGGGAGATCAAAATCCGCGAACTCAAGTCGCGCATGTTGCTCCAAGTGCATGATGAGTTGGTATTCGACATGCACGAAAGCGAGCGCGAGCTGTTGCCGCCGATGGTCGAAGAAAAAATGCGATCGGCATTGCCGGTGAGGGTGCCGATTGTCGTAGAACTGGGCATCGGTACGAACTGGCTGGAAGCCCACTGAACCGCTACAGGAGATATCGGAATCTGACATTCCGAGGCCAAAATCCTTGCTCTACTGCGGCATTCCATTCACTACAAGCCAGAAGTATGGCTGTAATCGATGGGGAAAATCGAATTCACCGCCACTTCAGCTTGGACGAGGACAGTCTGTAGCGTTCCGCCGGCTTCGATCCAGACCATACCCTGATCGAGGGCCTCAAGTACAAAGATTTCTTAGGCGTTTCCTAATCCATCATACCATCGGCCAGGTAGGGTGGTGCAGTCCTTTCTGGTACGCACTTTCGCTCCGTCGCTTCAGGATGTCGAGGGGAAATAGGGTTTAAGAACTCGCCTCGCTGCGCTTCATGCTAGGTCGCGACGGGCTCGAGGTGAAGGACAGCTACTTGCGGATGTTCCCGATATCTTGGTGAGCGAGAATCACCCTCTACAACGCGCCTTGTTTTAAACGGTATCGGAAATGCCTACTCGGATGCGATTCTGCATGCTGACGGCCTCTCGTCGCTCACGCGGACATGCCGGCTCTCCGATGATCAAATCGACGATCTTGCACTAGCCGTTGACCGAAAATCTGGCTCAATGGACGGCTTCGGCGACAGTTTTCCCAAAAAAGCCACGACCTTTCACGATGGGGTGGCAATACACTGACGTCTCGGTGAACCTTGCCCGACGTGCTGAAGATCAAATACACCGAAAACAAGACCAACTACTGCCCGTGTTACCAAATTGGAGGCAAGGTATTGGCGGATTGTCAGCTTTCCCTGTTGCTCAAGGGAGATTGGCCTGTCTCAGTTGAGGAGTTAGAACAACGGAAAATTTTTGTCTTCGGAAAAAACGCCTCACCAACGCGTGGTTCCCCCCGACCGTAACGCACAAGGAGTTATCCACATTGCTTCCCCAAAGCGTCCACAGCAAGCTCAATAATATCCACAAAAAATATTAGTTGTCCACATAATAACTTGTTGGGAACAAATGAGTTACGTTTTTTCTTGACAAGCTGAATAGTCCCTCCTATACTGATCGCCGGCAGCCTTCAGTTTCGGATGAAAGGGAATATGGTGACTCGCGTCGAAATCTGCCTTTCGGATGAGCAAGCCGAGACGGTTGGTCGTATTGCAACTGAAATCGGTTTGACTTCAGATGAGGTTTTGCGGCAATCGGTGGCCTCGTTCGCACTTACCCATGATCGCGAACGTCAACGTTTGAAACGCCGATGTACGGTAGAAAAAGGAATGCGTATTCAAGATGAACTCCGAGACCAGGGTTCGGTGTGGGACGTAT
>CAYNZV010000086.1:0-8869 GCA_964401715.1 uncultured Gemmatimonadaceae bacterium
TATTCTGTGCATTGGGAAGCCCCCGTCAACCAGATTGTCGGGGGCTTCTACCTTTTATTGGTGTAATGCGATGAAGCGCGGTGGTTGCATATCGTCCTTCAGCTCAAGGTGATGTGTGAATATCTTCGACGAAAAACAGGGATTCCGCGGTCGTATTCGCCGCTCATGACGATGACTTCGTGGCTTCAATTATCGATAACATCGACGTATTCCTCGGGCACGATCGAGACGTTTTGTTTTTCCCCAGGAGCCGAAGGGGGCTGGTAGTATACGATTCGATGCTCAGAGCTGTTTCTCGTACGGTTTTTCGGCTGACTGGTGGATCCGACGCGTTTTGAGGAAGCGATTGAAGTCAGTTTTTTGCTTTGGGTAAGTCCTCGATAAGGGTTGGAACAATCTAACTATATCATTTTCTCAAATATTACGCCGGCATTATCCATCCGGATCAGCTTATGAGCAGTACCTCGTGAAGTTTCACTTCCGGTACAACTACCGTCCCATCCTTGATCTCGAGATCCAAGCCCTGCAAGGGGAGACGGGCAGATTTCACTTTTAGGTTGTTGAAGCGAACTCGGATGTTCCGTAGAGAATCCAACTCCAACACGGCGTTGAATGCACTCATGTCGGGTCCGAGCCGGTCCATATCCTCATCGTTGGCGATGCGCCATGGAATCAGAGGTGTGGGATTGTTGATCAGGTGAATCATTAACTCTCCGGACGGCCGGTGCGCCATGGTGACTTCCAGGGTTTGAGGCGCCTCGATTTCTACCGGCGGCGGTGTTTGTTTCACCAGACCAACGACAAAACGCATCAACGGTGGGTACGGGCTGTTCATGAACGCTCCTCCGACGTCGCCAGCGATGTAGATTACCTGGCCCTTGCCATACTTGTTCACGGTGATGGCAGGTTTACCGGAATCGTGTTGTCCCCCGGGCTTGTATGCCCTCAGTCCATCCTGGAGGTCGTCCTTGTGGGCACTCATGGTGCTGCGTGTGCACATAGGTCTTGCATTTGCTTTCAATGACACTTCCAGGTCACGAGCGTAGAAGCACAGCAGTTCGCCAAATTTCTCCACATCTTGCCTGTCCTTTTGCAGATAGACCACTCCGTGTTCTGCGGCATTGTGGCGACGGCCAACGAAATCAACTCCCAGCAACTCGGCCAGTGCGAAATTCTCGCGCTCGTAACCCATCTCGTCGAACAGAGAGGTTTCGTGTGTTGCTATAAGGGTGCCGCCATTTTCAACGAAACCGGTGATTGCGTCGCACTGCTCAGTGGATAGACAGGCGCTGTTGGAAAGGAAGAGTGTCTGATAGGCGGATAAGTGGCCACCCACGAGCTGGTCGTCCAAAACGAAGTCGAGCGGAATCTGTGAGCGGTTGAGCATCTCGTAGGCGCCGAACATGAACTTCTGCCGCAGGTAACCGATCCAGTTGTGCCGTGCTAACACATCCTTGCAAATCTCATTCGGTTGGAAATCGCGGTTCTGGGTCGAACAGTGCAGCGCCAGATATTTCAGGCTCTCAGCCTCGACATAATCCACCCGTTTCTTGATCTCCGAGAACATCTGCTTGTGGCCGTCCCGGGTGAGATACAAATAGCCTTCGTGTACACTCGAGCCACCAAACGGAGCTCCGCAGGTGCCGCCGCCGTGGGCCAGGGCGATCATGCCAAATATGCTTTCCCCAAATGCCTCCGGATAAGGTACTGAGCTGAATCCTCGCATGCCCTGGCATCCATTCAAAAATAGGGAGAAGGGGGTGCCAGTAGCACGCAACACTTTTGCCGCAAAACTCGGTGTGCGCAAATAGCGGTGGGTGTATGGAAAACACTCCACGAAGGAATAACCGCCTACCTTCTCCAGGCTGAACGAACCCAACGGGTGTCCCTGCGACCACTCCGAACCGGGCCAGTAGTAGGTATTCATGTCCAGAATGGCGTCAGGATATTGTCTCCTGACTGAACCGAACAGATGGTGTAGAAACTCAGTTAGCTTCTTGTAGCGCCAGTTCACAAAATGCCGAAAGTCTTTCGACTCGAAGTCGATTTTTCGTGGAACCTCGAACCCGGTCTCATCGCGAAACAGTTTTTCGCAGTAGCTACAGCAGCAGGAAGGAGTGTACGGTCCGTCGGCGTGGGAACCCCAGTTGACGTCGTCAAAGTAGAGCCCGTCAATGTCGAGTTGTTCCATGTACTCGTGTAGACATCCCGGCAGCCAATCACGGAACGGGGAGTTGAAGCAGAACCAGCCTTCATTCATGGGCTCGGGCCGGCCGTCATCGAGGAACTGCATCAACCATTCTGGATGAACCGCGCGCAGAGGTTTGGAGAAGATGATCGGATAGTAGGAGAGCACGATAATACCCTTCTCGTGACAAAGCTCGATGAAGCGCGGCAGCATATCGTCCTTCAACTCAGGGTGGTGTGCGAAAATATTCGACGTAAAACGGGGGGTTCCGCGGTTGTGCTCACCACTTATGACAATGACCTCGTAGCCGCAATCGTCGATAACATCGACGTATTCCTCGGGCATGATCGAGACGGTCTGTTTCCCCCCGGGATCTGGAGGGGGCGGGTAGTGGGATTCGATGCGACAGAGCCGTTTCTCGTACGGTTTTTCGGATAGGCGCTGGGCGGTGGAGCCGACGCGTTTCAAAGGGGCGATTGAAGTCATTTGTTTGCTTTCGGTAGGACCCTCGAAAAGGGTTGGAGTAATTTAGTTACATCATTTGCTCAAAAGTTACGCCGACATTGTACTACTGGGACCGGTAACGCCGAAGAATCTTGCTTCTGATATTCCGTTCATTGCTGCTGTCGCGCTGCAAATATATCATTTCTGGGGTGACTGGCTATTCTCCCGCATCTATGCGGTGGGAGAATAGCCGTCAAACGTTTTCGCAATTGACGCTTTTGCTTGCCGAGTAGTGAGAAAAGCGTTTCGAATTGCAACCTTTCTGCCTGCAATCAGAAGGAGCGTCATGGAAGTATTAGAAACCTGCAAAGTTTACAGCGACGGCCACCACAACGCGTGGACCGACCTAGCGGTTTTTCAGGACCGCTGGTATGTGTTCTTCAAAAGCGGCTGGTGGCATTCGAGCCCTGGGCATCGACCCGTTTACGCACGTTCCACTGATCTCACCGCTGCGGAGTGGGAGACGCCTCGAGGGATTGCTCCGTTGGACAAACTTCAGCTAATGGGGTCAGGCCCTGCCAAGTTTTTCGTTTGGCGGGATCAGCTATGGGCGGTTGTGCACATGGCGATGCAAGCTGACTCGAATGTCGCTGCGACACCTGGCAGAGCATCGAAGTCTCAGGCTTTCGTTATGCACTCACCGGATGGAATGCTTTGGTCTGAGCCGAGGCCTGTATTCGAGCGGGGACAGTGCCTTTGGCGTGTTCAGGTATGCGACGGAATCCTCTACGCCGCGGTCTTTGAGATCTCTTATGAACGCAACCGAGATATCTGGCTGTTAAGCAGCAATGACTCACTGCGCTGGACGGAGGTGTCGCGATGGTACGGCAGCCAACCTGATCTGCTAATGGATGCAAGTGGAGGGGCCGTCTCTCTCGGACTTTCTGCGCGGGAAAGTGGCAACTTCAGAAACTTGGACACCTTGCGCTGGTCGCAGCAGCCCTACACTGAATGGTGCACGGAAGACCTTGGTTTTATCGTACATTCGCCGGTCCTCGCACGTTCGGGTGGTAAGCTTCTCATGGCAGGAGTAGAATGGCTGTCTGAACCGGGACGCCAGACCACCTTGCGAGCTTATGACAACGGTGCCTTCGGTGAACCGCTAATTCTTTATCCCGATGGAGATTGCGGTTATCCCGGTATGATCTCAGTACCCGGACGGGACGATGAGGTGATGGTTGCTTACTACGGAGGGGTCGACCGCCCCGGGCTAAGTTTCAGGCCCGTGACCGTAGAGCGCAAGATCGATGACGAAACCTATTCTGGCTACACCAATGTTGCAGAGTATTACTTTGCGCAGGGTTGCAATATCTTCGTCTCCCGAGTGCGTGTGAATTAACATATAGGTAAGAAATATCGATCGCTTACTGCGTGCGGAAATGGAAAAGATCTGGCGAGAAAACAAAGAGGTGTGGACATGACGAAGATTAAAGGCATGCGAAGATTGTCGGAGACTCAGGGAAGGATAGGAGGACAGGTCGAGAAAAGCGCTGGCGATAACTGGCATATGACCTGGGCTGCTGACGGTTCACAGTTTGTGGGTCTGTGCGATGGTTCTGGTTGGCCTGAGATCCGCGGTTACGTCGGAAAGTCGTACAATAGCCGGATCCTCAAGATACATGGTGATCCGCCCGATCCCGTGTTCGAAGATCTGCCCGGGTTTCCCGACCTCTTGAGTCAAAGGCCCGACCTGGTGAATCGCTACTACGGTTTCGGCATTATTGCTCTTGATGATCGGGTTTACCAATTCCTGAGTACACCCAACACACCCTTCGCCGAACCCGGTGCGCGCTTTGCTGGCGCCAAGTTGATCTACTCTCCTGATATGGGTAAGACGTGGAAGAATCAAGATGGCTCTGACCTGTCTTGGGAAAAATGGGAAGACCGCGATCAGACCAATATGATTTTTTTCAACGAACCGGGTGAGGCGTTTTCGCTACTGACTGTATTGCAGATGGGGAAAAACTATGCAGACAACACTGACGGTTATGTCTACGTCTACGCGCCCAATGGTAATCTGGAAGGCGACATGAACCAGCTCGTCATGTTTCGAGTGCCGAAGGATAAACTGCTGGTGCGATCCTCTTACGAGTTTTTCGCGGTTAGAGGTGAAGACGGCGTTGTCAGCTGGAGCTCCGATATCGAGGATCGAGGCATCGTACATACCTTTCCCAGTGGGTGGGTAAATGCCAGGTTTCACCCCTACGCCTGGCATCCGAGTGTCATCTACAACGCGCCACTTGGGGAGTATATGATGCTCAACTGGGGCATGGGTAGTGATGACAAGGGCATGTGGTTTGACAAACCATCTTATCTAGGCATGTGGACGGCCATGTCGCCTTGGGGACCCTGGAAACAGGTGCACGAAGAAGTAGAGTGGTTGCCTGATGGTGATGTCGCTGCCCGTGCTTACCAACCGCAGTTCGCACCGAGATGGATAGCCCCAGACGGGAGGTCATTCTGGTTGGTGTGGACCGATTTTCGGACGGCGGACGGGCGCAGACCGAATTACTGTTTCAACTACCAAAAGGTTGAACTATACACTGGGTAGCTCTCCTTTTTTCTCCATGCACACTGCCACACCGTAGGTTACATACTTCAAGTTGGCGCGACGGGCTGCTTTGCAATCCTCTCCACTTTCTGAGATATCCATAGATTGAGACGAATGCTCTGGAGACGCCTTTAAATCATCAAGATTGCGTCAAAATTTGACAAAATATGCGGAATCTGTCAGCACAGGAGAAGACTGCCAGAATGAAAGAGTAATTCATTGACGACCACATCGTCGAGGCGATCGATAACCTGGCGCGCAAGCTCCATCAGCCGCACAAATTTCGGCACAACGTGGTCTTGCGGGCAGAGCACCGATGGGAAAACTCCGGGGTTATGTTGTGGACGACCCCAGCATGGGTTCCAGAAGAGAGCATATTCAAAACGCTCTATTACGCAATGGCTGCGTCGGGGGACAAGACAGTAAATCTGGATGTGACTGGAGCACCGATCGGAGGGCGGAGTTTCAGTTGTTATGCAACCTCCGAAGATGGGGTCAACTGGGAGAAACCGATGCTGGGCCTCTACGACTATGATGCCCCCACGTGGACAGGTAAACCCATCGGCAAGGAAAACAACATCGTGCCTACTGGGGTACCGCTGGGGCCGATCTATGATCCTTACGATCCGAACCCGCAGCGGCGTTACAAAGGTATGGGAATGGGGCCGCCGGCAGTTTCGCCAGATTGTCTCCACTGGGAGTTCCTCGATGTGCCACCCATACCCAGTCAAGACGAGGCACACCTGGCATACGATGAGGAAAAGGGTCTCTTTATCGCCACGCTTAAACACAAGGCCTTGGACGGTAGCTCTCCCTACGGCCGGGGATTCTGTCTTAGTACGAGTGAGGACTTCGAGAATTGGAGCGAGATCGAGCTGATATTCCACGCCGACCAAGTCGACCAGGAGAACGGGGAAGAGCGCATGAAGAAGTTTGTCGAGGATCCTGACTTTCTCACTCCGCTGCACAATCGCCCCGAGGAATGGCGAACCGACGTCTACAATTTTCCTGTGTTTCGCTACGAGGGTTTGTATTTAGGCATGCCAGTGATGCACCACTGGTCGGGCAAACATCCGCCGATGTATGAGAACGTTGATAGCCGAAAATCGGTGGAGTTGGCGTCAAGTCGGGACCTGCGCCAATGGGAGCGCGTAGGCAATCGGGCACCGTTTTTCGAACTTTCGCCTGTGGGGGATAGAAGTGCGTACGATACTGGAGCACTGTCGGTCGCTAACGGTCCCGTGAGGCGCAACAATGAGCTCTGGTTCTATTACATGGGAGCGAGGTACAGGCATCAATCGTTGGCCGACTTGATGGCTCGAAAAAATCTCGATACACATGCCATTGCGTTGGCCAAGCTGCGCGTAGATGGGTTCGTGTCATTGAAAGGCGGCATCGAGTGGGGTTGGGTCCTGACCAAACCTCTTGTGGTAGAGGGCGACCAATTGCATGTTAACGTCGATTCGTGGCGCGGTAGAGTGACGGCAGCTATTTTGGACGCAGAAAACGGGCAGCCGTTAGCCGGATATTCCGGCGAGGAGAGTATCGCGATTGTGGCGGACGAAATCGACGAGACATTCAGGTGGAAACAGAAGTCGGATGTCCGCGAATTGAGAGGTAAAACCGTGCGCATCCGTTTCTCGCTCTTTAGAGCAGAAATTTATGCGTTCTGGTTCGCCAACAAGGCCTACGGACAATGACTGCATTCGAGCAACAGCTTAAAGAGATTGAGTTCTACGGCTTCACACTCCTGAGGGAGGTGTTGAAAACGGACGAAGTCGAGGAGATGAAAGGAGCGCTTATTCGCTGCGAACGGGAATTTGGCACTGAAGCCACACACAGGGGTTCCGCCCGACACGTGTCCAACTTGCCGACGTTGGATCCCGTATTCTTTTCGTGCATCGATCACCCGGAGGTGTTGCCACTGCTCGAGCATTTCCTTGGCGAGACGCTGATATTGGGGAGCCTTAATTCGCGCATCGTGCGCCCAGGAGATCCGGATCAGGGACTCCACAGTGATATTCCCGCCGGAATGTTGAACATGGCTTCGCCGGTGATGATGAATACGGTATGGATGTTGGATGATTTTTCAGAAGTAACCGGAGGTACACGTGTAGTGCCTGGCTCCCACAAATCGGGGTGCGCCGTACCGCCGGAAGGATTCGAGGTGTTACATGTCGTGCAACCTGAAGGCAAAGCAGGTAGTGTGCTGGTCTTCAACGGTCAGACGTGGCACGGCGGCGGCAACAACAGCGGCGAAACCAGTCGCCACGCCTTGTTCGGTCACTATCGCAAGTCGATGCTACTGTTTCAATTGGATCCTCATGACGATTTTCCGCAGGAGTGGTACGAGAAGCTAACAGCGCGTCAGAAGGAACTCTTGCGTATGAAAAAGGGATTGGGGGTAGATCACGCCGCAGATTTTCATATGCGCTGAAAATTAGAAGTCCCGGATATTCAAGCGATCACAGCTTATTGGTTTTCAGATGGCGTTTTCGTATTGGTGGAGATTACACACATCATCTTCTGGTACGTTTCTGGTGAGTCTGTTCCGACACTTTCTTCAGTTGCTTCTTCTCCCAGTTCTCTCCCTGTTGCATTGCGTACAATGACGTATATCCACTAGACCAATCCGGCGGCACTAAGCAAGGTCGTTCGTCATGATGTGCCCACAGTGCTTTTTGCCCACGAACGATGGTGCCCTCGTACCGGCTGGGCAATGGGTTGGCCGTGTAGGTGAACGCGTCGGCCGAGGAATAAATATTCAGCAGTAGGGGACGTCCCCGGTCGGACAGATTCGGTTTGGATCCATGAATCACGCGACAGTTGTGAATCGTGACTGAGCCGGCAGCACCAGGAAGATACTGGACTTTGTCCACGTCGACATTTTCCGCATCTTTTGCGTCCAGGCATCCCACCCAATTCTCGTTGGAATATTGGTTAAACAGCGGGCCGTTGTGGCTGCCGGCGATGGCACCGAGCGGACCTTGATCGTCTCCGACGTCATGCAGATAGGTGCCAATGGTCAGTGGGCTGTAATTGGTGTGGGGCCAGTATGTAATGTCCTGGTGCCACTTGACCTCCTCACCGCCGTGTGCCCATTTGAAATTCAATTTGGAGTGGTGGAACTTAACGTTCGGCCCGACCAAATCGGCGGCAATATCAGTGAGGATAGACTGCGAGGCAAACTCCCAATAGGTAGGGTGCTGCTCAACCGGGCTGGTCAGTCGTCGGAGGCGGGGTTCGTCGGCCGTATGTCCAGGTTCGAGGTCGAAGATGGCGTCAGACTGCTCCAGATCACGACTCCGGTCGACCATTTCTCTGGTGACGGCAAGCAAACGTTCGACCCACTCTTCGGACACGATGCTTTCAACGAGCAAGTAGCCGTTATCGAAGTAGCTGCGACGTTGTTCTTCACTAAGCACCTGCGCTGGATGAGATAGAATTTCTTCTGGGGTCATATTACTGATTTTACTCGATGTTGGCGTCGATGTTTAGATGTCTTTCAAGCTTCGAAGATATTATTGCTATCAAACAAAGAAAATGCGCAGCAAGAACAACGCGCTGAAAATCCACAGTGTTAGACTGACTTCACCCGTTCTCCAGCAGACCAACCTTAGAAAGGT
>CAYNZV010000086.1:8969-18980 GCA_964401715.1 uncultured Gemmatimonadaceae bacterium
CCAAATAGCAGATTCGTTCTGGTAGAGTCTTACGATCGAACCTGACTAATAAAACGTCGAAGACGAAGCAACTTTCGAATGAAGAAATTGTGATTTAGATGAATATGGTGCGCGTGTTGGAGTCGCTCGGTGTCGGAGAAGATACCCTTTCTGCAGAGGAGGAGAGAATTCTCGATGAGCGAGGGTATTTGTCCTTCCCAGGTATTCTGAAACCAGCACAGGTCAAGGCATTCAGAAGGCGGTTACACGGGCTGCTAGAGGAGGAAGGCGATACAGCGGGGATCGAGGTTCATCAGGAGGAGGGCACTCAACGCCTGAGTGATCTCATCAACAAGGATGCCATGTTCGACTTCTGTTTTACTCATCCCCGGATTCTCGCAGCTGTCAACCGAGTGCTTGCTTCCGGATTCCGGGTCCATTCGTTGAATGCCCGCTTCGCTTTGCCAGGGAAAGGTCTGCAGGCTTTGCACATGGACTGGACTTCCGAGAACCCGGATGATTGGGACAAGCTGAGGGCGCGACAGTTCTACGTATGCAACTCGATCTGGTTGTTGGACGACTTTACTGTTGAAAATGGTGCGACACGGGTGGTGCCCGGTTCACATCTACGAGCTCAAGCACCCAAGGATGTGCTGGACGATCCTACGCAAACGGTAGCCGGCGAGATACTCGTCACCGGGAGCGCAGGCACCGTCGTCGTGTTTAACTCTCACATCTGGCACGGGGGTACTATGAATCGGAGAGCTAAGCCACGGGGCGCCATGCATATGGCGTTCGTGCGCCGCGACTGGCCGCAACAATTGAACCAGAAAATATACCTGCGCCCCGAAACCGAGAAGCGTTTGAGCCCCGAGGCGCGATATCTGATGGATGTGTGAGCGCGAAAGATTTTATGGCGCTAATTGATGTGTGCGTTTTAGCGTGAATATTTGCAAGGCATTTCGGTGCTGGCCTTTTCGGGATGAATATCAGGTGTCTCGTAAAAGTAAGCACCAAAGCCAGCCATGCGTTCCTTTTTCAAAAGTTACCCGAATGTTGAACTTGCCGTTTCGTTTGTTGTTTGAGGTCAACGTGCCTACGAGCGTCCCACAATTACTGCAAGCAATAAGTAAGTAGACATTGTAGGTTGTATTGGGGACCACTCCATCGAGAGAGGCAATAACCATAAGGTTAATTGGCTCGCTGGTGTTTTTGGAAATAGCAGATCTTGGTCCGGTCGTCAGCGGAGGCGAGCAATGCCTTTATCTATACCCTGTCGGTGCAGATGTTCTAGGCCAATCACCATGGGTCCATTATCCATAGGAGTCCCAAATGAGAGTTATGAACTCGAGTCCCACTGATTCGATTGAGGAGGTGGTGCTCTTCCCGTTCGACCATTGTAGCATGCCGTTCGTACGGGACCTACACACCAGTCTGGTGGCTGGGCGCACGAACAAGGCGGAGATGGAGCATGGTCTTAGCGTCGACATCGACGAGCGCCATCCCGGTGGCCCGGTCCTCTCGCCAGGTCCGCCCGGGTCATTGGACTCCACGGAAGTGATCTGCCCCAACGTGTTCCACGTGGACGGGGAGTACCGCATGTGGTACATGGGTGCCGACGATGAGCGCCGACGTCATACAGGTCTCTACGCCGTATCCAAGGATGGTTTCATCTGGGAGCGCCCTACTCTTGGTCTTACCGAGGTCCACGGCAGCAAGGATAATAACCTGGTTGCGGGACGGTGTGGCGAATGGGTCATGTACGAACCGGACGATCCCGATCCCAACCGCCGCTTCAAATCGATCACAGGATGCGGTAACAATACGTCTTTTAGTCCCGATGGACTGCACTGGACAATCTCGGGTGAGGACCGCCAGCTGTTTGGCATCGATATGGAATGCGGACATATCTTCAAATGGGGAGGTTGCTATTATGTCAACGGTCAGGGCGGCCCTTCCGACTGGAACCGAACTGTCCCGCATCCCATACCACAGGCGTCAAAACGAATCGTGACAACTCACGCTTCCTACGATTTCGTCAACTGGACCCATGCCGCCGCCGTCAGCTTCCGCCGCGACCAGGTGCCGCCGCGGGCGCCGGAGACGTTTGAAGGTCATTCTGGTGAGCAGGTGCACGAGGGCATGGCAACCTGGGATCGGGGCAATCTTCTTCTCAGCTTGTACGGCCAATACCGCAGTCCTACCAACGATCGCCGCGATGTCGTGTTGGATCTGGGTTTTGCCATCAGTCATGACGGCCTTGAATTCGTGGAACCGATCCCCGACTTCAAAATGGTGCACTCCTATGAGATCCAGGGCGCAGATGGTAAGGGTTACGCGGCACCGCGGTTGGTACAGCGAAACGCCTGGGCCAATATCGATGACCGCACCGTCTACTGGTTCAGCATTTGGCGCGAAGAAGCCTCCACCTGGGCGGCGGACAATCCGGTCGCCTTGACGGGCGTTTGGGTTGCTACCTGGCCCCGTGATCGGCTCGGGTATTTCAATCCGTGTGGTCGAGACCAGGATTGGGGTGCTGGCGATTATGAGCCCCAATGTATTTCCTGTCCCATCGAGGTGGAAAACGAGGGCGCACGGGTTTTCGTGAACGCGGACCGTATCGGTGAGCATTGCCAGCTGCGACTTGAGCTCTTGAATCGAGAATTCGCACCCATACCTGGCTATTCGGGTGCTGACAGTTTGCCGCTGAGCCAGTCGGGGTTGAGAGAGGAGATCGGATGGAGCGCGGGGAACAAGCTACCGGCGTTCGATCATCCTATTCGAATACGGGTGAACTGGGAAGGGGTGCGGCCTGAGGATGGTCGACTCTTCGCCGTCTACGTCAACTGAGGGAGGTGATACTGTGCGCGCATTGAATTCAAGTCCTGTCGATTCCATTGATGAAACAGTACTTTTTCCCTTTGATCGCAAGAGCATGCCGTTCTCCCGCGATCTCAACCTACAGCTGCAAGCTGGTCGCACCAATCCGGCCGAGATGGACCACGGGCTTAGTGTGGACCTGGACGATCGTCATCCAGAACACCCGGTGTTAAGCTACGGCCCACCGGGGTCGCTGGATTCCACTGAGATCATCTGTCCCCATGTGTTCCAAATCGACGACGAGTTCCGCATGTGGTACGTGGGCGCCGACGACAACCACCAACGTCGCGGCGGACTGTATGCCACGTCGAAAGATGGCTTCAATTGGGAACGTCCGAAGTTGGGGCTGTCGGAAGAGAATGGCAGCAAGGATAACAACCGCGTAGTCGGCCCTTGCGGCAACGTCTTTTACGATCCGACCGACCCTGATCCCGACCGGCGTTTTAAATCAATCTTCAGTACTCCGAGTCCGCTGCGAAAGAGCACCTCCTTTAGCCCCGACGGGCTGCATTGGAAACGGGCAACGGACAGCGACGACATATTCGGTACCGGCTTGGAAGGCGGGAACATTCAGAAGTGGGGCGATTGTTATTACGTCAATGGCCAGGGCGGCCCCTCCTCAATGAACCGTCCAATTCCGCATCCGATCCGACAAGCATCCAAGCGGCTGGTGGTCAGTTTTGCTTCCTATGATTTCATCAACTGGACGCACGCTGCCGTGATGGGTTTGCGTCGTGATCCGCTGCCGCCCAAAGCGCCAGAAACCTTCGAGGGGCACTCCGGAGAGCAGATTCACGAAGGGGTGGCCACCTGGAATAGAGGTAATCTTCTGATAGGCCTTTACGGTCAGTACCGGGCCGACACCAACGATCGCCGCGATGTGGTGCTGGATCTGGGATTCGCCGTCAGCCACGATGCCATGCATTTCACCGAACCGGTTCCCGATTTCAGAATGGTACACTCCTACGAGATTCGGGGTCCGAAAGCATCGTCGGGCAGCTACGCCGCGCCGCGCCTGCTTCAGCGCAATGCCTTTGCCAACATCGACGATCGCACGGTATACTGGTTCAGTATCTGGCGGGAAGAAGCCTCCACCTGGAACATGCAGAATCCAAAGTCCATTACTGGTGTGTGGGTGGCAACGTGGGAACGGGATCGTTTTGGGTGGTTCGAGCCCTGCCGTCCGTTCCGCGGAAATGCGGCCGGAGCGTATGATCCCCACTGCCTTTCGTGTCCTATCGACCTGGAAGGTGGCGGTGGCAAGGTGTTTGTCAATGCCGACCGCATCGGTGAGCATTGTCAACTGCGGGTGGAACTCTTGGACGAGCAGTTCCGACCGCTTCCAGGGTATTCCGGCGAGGCTTGCATACCACTACAGCAACCGGGGCTGCGCCAACAGATTTTCTGGCGGGAACGGGACTCTCTGGAGCATTTCGGACACCCGGTACGAGTACGGGTCAACTGGGAAGGGGTGCGCACCGAAGATGCTCGCCTGTTTGCAGTGTACATAGCATGACCGGAGCGTTGTTCGCACATTGGATCGAACAGACGGCGCCAGACCGCGTCTTATGTTTTTAAACCGATTTCATATGTATGTGATTAAGTGGGGGCATAATTACTTAATCACCAGACACTCGTAATACATTGAGGCTACCGGCTCTAATAGGTGTTTTAGTGGTTATACTTCAAGTCGCTGTTCCCACTGACGCGCAATACATTTATTGGACAGACGAAGGTAATGGTAAAATCCAACGTTGTAATATGGATGGAACCGGAATAACAGACGTTATAACGGGCCTAACAGGAGTACGGGGACTTGAAGTAGATAGCCGGGGAGAAAAACTGTATTGGACAATAGGACCGGCGCCCGGAAAGATTCAATCAGCGTCGTGGGCCGGAGATAACCAGAAGGATTTGGTTACGGGATTAGGCGAAGTAAACGGGGTGACTCTGGATTGGTGGAACTCCAAGATATATTGGGCTCAAGTAGATGGAGGTGGTGGGGGGACAGGAAAGATAATGAGGGCCAACCTTGATGGTTCGAATGTGGAGGTTGTGATCACTAATCTTAATACGCCTCAAGACTTGATTTATGACGACAATGCCGGCGGTAGAATCTGGTGGTCGGACCCAATTTCTTCACACCTGGGCGAAGGTTATGTGGATGGAACTGTAGTGCAAGTTGACGATGTACCTGGAATGTGGGGACTCCGTGCGGATCGAATAAAACGCATTTTGTACTGGACCAGCATAACGTGGCAATCGATAGTTTGGGACAACAGTCGAGAAGACCCACCTGTGAATACAATTGTTACGGGTCTTACAAAGCCTACGGGGATAGATCTGGATTTTGTTAATCTGAAAATATATTGGGTAGATGAGACCCCCCGAAAAATCATGCGGTCGGAAATAGATGGGTCTGATCCGCAAGACTTTGTCACGGGCTTAGTTTCGCCGCGTTATGTTCGAGTATATAACCTTGCTTCAGGTCCAAAGCCAGTACGTGCAGTGCCATTCTCGAACAAGTATCTACTCATGGGTTTGTTGGCCCTGTTAGGCGGATGGTTGGTGTATAGAAAACGCAAACTATAAAGGGCCAGATCCTCGGCCGTGTGCATACCAGTATCTGCTCGCCGGGCATGGCTTCCTTGGCAACTACTTGCACCTATTGTCCGTCGATCTCGATCACCGCGAGCCCCGTCTTCTCAGGCTCGGTTGCCGCCGTAGGCTGCTTCAAACTGGTTGCCTTGCGCGAATCGGGACAATGAAAAGGGGGAGATGTCTACAGTGGTGGCTTTGCCGTCAATTACTTCTTCCGCCATCAGCTCTCCCAGCGCAGGCCCCGTCTTGAAGCCGTGGCCGCTGAAACCGGCGCACATAATGAATCCTTCCGGTTCCGCAACGCGACCAAGTATGGGATGCCAGTCCGGGGTGACGTCGTAAAGTCCGCAGTATGTGTCTACCACCAGGGCCTTATTGTAGGCAGGAAGCCGTTCCATTAGGCGGCTGCCTGATTCCTCAACGAATTCTGGATCTGCTCGTTCCACGTAACTGTCGGGGTCCACTTGTTCGTAGTCTTTCGGGTAACCGCGTCCCAGGACCGTGCGGGTGCCAATGTCGGGTCGGTAATAGATCGCCTTCGCCATATCGGAGCAGACTACGCGCGGAGGGCCACCGGCATCCGTGGTTTCAAGCAGCACCTCCTGCTCGCGAGTGATCTCGATCGGAACCTCCAGCCCCACCCATTTGCCTACGCGGTCAGCCCACGGCCCCGCCGCGTTTACCACGGTTTCGGTAGCGATCGTACCATCGTCGGTCTCAACCGCGGTCAATTTGCCTTTGTTGATGGTCAGACCACGAACTGGGGTCATCTGCCTGAGTTTTCCACCAAGGTCGGTGAATCGTTTGACGTAAGCGTAGGTTGAGGCATGGGGATCCGCATAACCAGAGTGGGGTTCGTAGGCGATGCGCTCCACGTCGTCTAGATTGAACCGTGGATCGATCTCCAATAAGTCCTGTTTGCTGATTTCCTTCGTTTCGATCTCATGCTCGGATAGCAGCTCCATGTTCCGAGAGAAGGCATCGGAGGCATAAGCGGGTACCAGGAATGACCAACCGCAGTCGACAAACCCCGGATCCCCGCCGACCTCATCATCAAAGTTTTGGAAGATATGAGCTGAGCGCTTGACCATCTTCACCAGCTCAGGGTTCGAATAGTGCTGGCGGACGATGGCGGCGGAACGCCCCGTGCCTCCTGACGCGATGACGTACTTCTCAATAAGGGTCACCTTCAACCCGCGCTTGACCAAATTGTAGGCGGTGGAGGCACCGTTAATGCCGGCACCAATTACTACCGCGTCAGCTGTCTGTCTTGCCATGATTCCTTTGTTCCGGTGCGATCGGACCGACCGTGTTTGCTGCGGCCCGGTGGCTGTTCTGGTTTCCTTGGATGCTTAAACTGCGGCTTGGTGTTAAAGATTACAAGGCGCTCAGCAGCCGACCTATCGGATTTGCCAATCCAGCAGCAGAGCTCCGCAAGGATCCCCAGTAATGGAGATTAGGCGCGGTCGGTTCACGTAGATGTTTGCCCCACAAACAACCACGTTGACCGGTATGTATTGCGATCACCCTGTTTTCTAAGCAGCTTGTAGATTGGACTTAGTGTGCATCAGCAGGCGCTGTTCAGCGGAGTCATTTGGATGAAAGAGACAGACAAATACCTCTTCGACCTTCAGGGCTACCTAGTAATTGAGGACGTCCTAAACGAAGGCGAGATTGCTGCCTTTGATCCGTTGTTGGACCAAAACGAGATGCCTGCCGGCGACTCCTTCCGCTTCGGCAGTGCGGCAGGATCGTTTGCGTCCGGACCTGGTTTCTTGAGCTGGGGCCAGCCATTCTGTGATCTACTCGATCACGCGCGCATCATGCCGATCCTGCGTTTTGTGTTGGGCGACTGCTTTCGCCTGGACCGACTATACGGGCTACGTATGGTCAAGGGCAGCCCTGCAGGGCCTATACATTCCGATTACGGTGCCAGCCGGATTACCTCCAATGCCGAAGCGGGCCGCTTCCATCCGTTTAGGGACAATGAGATCATAAACGGTTTTGTGGTGGTTGCTTGGAGTCTCGCCGCCGCCGGACCGGAATATGGTGGTTTCTGTTGCATACCGGGGAGCCACAAAAGCAACTACAAGCTGCCTGAAGAATATTTCGAAGCCGGGGAGCAGGCACCGTGCGTGGTTGTACCCAAAGCGCCGGCCGGATCGGTCATCATCTTCAGCGAAGCGCTAACTCACGGCACAGCGACTTGGACCGCCGACCACGACCGCAAGACGATACTCTACAAGTACTGCGTGTCACAGATGGCTTGGTCGTCAAATAGGGTGCGGCCACCGGACAACATCCAGCTCACCGCACGCCAGAAGATTCTGCTACGAGAACCAGCTGATCCACATCGGTTTTTCCCTTCCCTTTTTGCGGACGCGGAATAAATAACGCCAGATCCCAATGGTTGCCCGCGTGCCTTTCGACACCATGGTAGGCGAGTTCAAGCGCGTCTTGCTTGCCAGCGGATTCGCTGAACGTCATGCTGAACGCTGCGCCCGTCTGTTCGCGGAGAACACCCGAGACGGGGTTGTCTCCCACGGCCTGAATCGGTTTCCTGGGTTTGCTGCATCGTGCCGCAGGGGCTCGGTCGACGTTGGTGCTGAGCCCTGCTTGCGGCATCAGTTGGGGGTTGTGGAGCAATGGGATGGCCTGAACGGGATCGGTTTGTTGAACGCGGAAAGGTGTATGGCGCGCGCCGTTGCGATCGCAAAAGAAAGCGGTATGGGTTGTGTAGGACTGAGGAATACTAATCACTGGATGCGTGCCGGCGCCTATGGCTTGCAGGCCGCGGACGCTGGTTGTATCGGTATCTGTTGGACGAACACGACGGCGCTCATGCCAGCTTGGGGTTCTACCCAGGCACGGGTTGGCAACAACCCGCTCGCCATATGCGTGCCATACGACGATCATCACGTCCTGCTGGACATGGCCATGAGCCAGTACTCCAATGGCAAGCTGGAGGTGCTCAAACGAAGTGGGGAAAAACTGTCCATACCGGGCGGTTACGATCGGGATGGTAACCTAACTACTGATCCTGCCGCGATCCTAGAGTCCCGGCGACCATTGCCGGTGGGATGCTGGAAAGGTTCGGGACTGGCTTTGATGTTGGATCTCATGGCGACGGTCGTATCGGGTGGCGATTCCACCGCTACCATAGCGAGGCGTCCCCACGAGACCCATGTGTCGCAGGTATTCATCGGCGTCGACGCCACGTCGCTGTCGGGTGAATCGTTTATGAGGCAGACTGTAGACCAGGTTATTTCCCATCTAAAGGATAGCGCGACCGCTGACGAAGCAGTGGAGGTCCGCTACCCAGGTGAAAGTATGTTGGCCACCCGGCGCGAAAACTTGATGAACGGCATTAAGGTGGACGAGGAACTCTGGCAGCAGGTGTTGGATATGTAGCTCGATTTCTGGAGGAGCGATAGTCGAAAGAAATCGTCCGCATGCAGCTCTTCGAGTTCAACGCGACGAGACCTGAGGAGAATGTTCCATGAGCAGTAACCTGCAGATATCGTGCTCGACCATTGTTGCCGGTAATCACGAGTGGGATTGGTTACAAGCCCGAACGGCGCACGTTCCGGGAGAAGTACCCTTAACGGTCACCATCCTCAATCAAACCATGAACAGGTTTACCCACGACTACTGCGACATCTTTCACTGCATCAGTCGGGACAACGGTGTGAACTGGACCGAGCCAAGCCAAGTGCCGTCACTAAGACGGGCAACAACCGAGGACGGATACGACGTGGTGCCCAGCGATATGTGGACTCAGCAGCATCCGCAGAGCGCGAAAGTGATCGCCGTCGGTGTTAGCTTTCACTTCTATCAAGGCCGCCATGAACACCACCTAAAGCAGCAGGCGGCGTATGCCGTCATGGATCCGGCTACGGAAACCTGGAGCGCTTTGCAGGCCTTGGAGGTTCCGGCGACTGATCACGACGACCTGCCCATGCTGGCGGTGAGCGCCGGCTGCAGTCAACGCGTCGATCTGCCGGATGGGGATGTGCTGGTGCCTCTGCGCTACATACCCAGCGCTACCCTCGACAAGGAAGCAGATACCTTCGATTACGGCGGCGAAGCCGTGCTCTACAACAGCATCGTAGCGCGTTGTGGTTTCGACGGCCACATCCTGACCTATAAGGAACATGGCACTCAGCACTCCATAACGCGGGAACACTCGCGGCGCCTCGCCAAGCGCAGAGAAGAAGAGTTTTCGGCCCGCGGTTTGTACGAACCTTCGCTGACGACATACGAAGGCACGTTTTTCCTGACCATGCGCTCCGATCACAGCGCGTTCGTTTGTAAAGGAACCGACGGCATCAATTTCGAAACAGCGCGCGAATGGACCTTCGACGATGACGAGATTCTGGGTAGCTACTGCACCCAGCAACACTGGGCTACGATCGGGGGCAGGTTATATCTACTTTACTGTCGGCCCAGCGGCCACAACGACCACGTCTTCCGACATCGGGCACCGATCTTTATGGCTGAAGTTGATCCTGAGAGGTTGCAGGTGATTCGCGATACAGAAAGAACGGCGGT
>CAYNZV010000087.1:0-18857 GCA_964401715.1 uncultured Gemmatimonadaceae bacterium
GAGCTGATGCGGCTTGCGTATCCTATTACTTTGCAAAACATTTGGGGTATCGTAAACTCCGGGAATGAGACCGACTTGTCCGCTGCGGAAAAAGCCACCGAGAACCTCGGCCAATGCAACACCTGTCGCCACGTCCGCCATGTTCGATCACAGAGGGGAAGTGCCTTCTATCTTTGCCTTCGATCTGAAACCGATCCCAGATACCCCAAATACCCCACCATTCCGGTAACCGATTGCCCCGGGTTCGAAGAATAACCAACCCGGCATTTCTGGATTTCCGGGAACGTATCAATGGCTAAAAGACTGATTGCGCTTGCCTTGATTCTGGCCGTTGTCTTAACCGGCATGTGGTTCGCTCATCAGTCGTTCAAGATGCGCCATTGGAAGGAATTCAAAGCGGCGGGCGACCGCGCCTTTGGAAGAAAGAACTATCATTATGCCGAAAAAATGTATCGGGAAGCGCTGCAGATAGCCGAAGACCAGGACCAACGCGATCCCCGTGTCGTCAACAGCCTTATCGCGCTCCACCAACTCTACAAAGCACAGGGAAGCACAAGACTCGCGGACAGCCTGTTGGTACGCGTCCGTACTATCGATCAGAACAGGAAACGCTGACTGGGCGTTAGCGTTTCTTCAGCCGTTCCCCCAACTCTTTGATCATCGCTTGCGACTCCGTCCGCGCAGCCGCGAGCCCTTTTGGCGTCGGCGAGTCGCCGCGCACATAGCCGATGACAACCTCCTCGGCAGCGACGAAGTCGGCGCATGCGTGGGCTACCTCCGAGCCGAGCTCGTTGGGTATGGTGGTAACCCCGTTGCAATCTCCGTGCAGCAAATCGTTCGGAAAAACGATGATGCCGCCGACGGAAACCGGGACCTCGAGATCCACCATGTGGGCGTAGCCGTGAGAGCTAATAGCACCGTCGCTAAACGCCGGGAATCCCATCTCCCTAACCTGATCCAAGTCTCTGGCGGCACCGCTGGTAATCAATCCCGCAGCTCCGAACGCTTTGTAACAGCTACACATGAGATCGCCAAAGGTGGCGGCAACCGTAGGCACATCCATATCCTGCACAACGACCACTGGCGGACCGTCGACATTCGCGAACATCTCGACCTGCGTATCCAGCGCCGCGTAAACATCTCCTTCCCGTGCCAAGACCGCCCCGCGATAGGTCGACGTCACCGCGTAACCCACCATGGGTGGAAGTTCCGGAAAGCACGACTTAATGCGCGCATCCATATAACCGACGTTTCTGGGGCGTACCTCAAACAGCTCTACCACGTTGCAGATGGTTGGAGTATCGTACTTGCGCAGCAGCTCAAGATCTGCCGCGCATATGCCTTTGTCGGCCATGTTGTGGTCGTTTCTTTTTCGGTGAGTTCACGCCCTTAAATTTGCGGCAAAGCAAGATAGCTCGAGTCCAGTAAACTGTCAAAAACAGACTGTTTGCACATCGGTATCACGCATGTATCTTCGTTATCAGGCTTCCGGCAAGATGGTCTCTTGGCCAATGCACCAGCTTGAGATTCGCAAAAATACAGATCTTTTAGGGCTGTTCGGGTTCTTCGTCGGATGTTACATACTGCGCGACGTTGTGCGCATGATCCGCAGCCTCATTGGCAACATCGTAGACTCCTGGCGACACCGCAAGTCGACGAAGATACAGATGTAGCACCCGTGCCTTGCAGATTTCTCGAACCAAGCTGATGATTACGCGAAAGAACCGGCGCGCGGCGACGCGGACCGACACACACCGCTGGTGGTGGATGACGAAGAGACCATCAGGCTCATGTTTGAGCATATCCTCGTGATCCACTACCGTCTCCTCACCACTACCTGATGGCGTCAACGCCCTTTCGGTATTGGAAACAAAATAACTCGACCTGGTAATCACCAACTTCCGCACTCAAGGATGTCAAAAGAGTCAAAGAAAAAACCGCGCGTACTGCTGGTAAATCCCCCGATATACGATTTCACCGCGTACGATTTCTGGCTGAAGCCGTATGGTTTGTTGCGCGTAGCTGGTCAGTTACGGGATCGGGCCGAACTGGAACTCTTCGACTACGTAGATCGCTTGCATCCGGCAGCCGAGGGGACACTGAAAGAAGACCGCTGGGGGCGCGGGCGATTTCTCTCAACCCAGATCCCCAAACCGGCTGTTCTAGCTGCTATCCCGCGACGCTATCACCGGTTCGGCTTGCCCCGTTCGCACCTGCTAAAATTGCTCGAATCCAAAGGCCCTTTCGACGTGGTTCTCATTCAAACGGTCATGACCTACTGGTACCTAGGCGTGCTCGAGGTCATTGAGGATCTGCGCCGGCATTCGCCACGGTCGCGCATCGTGCTCGGGGGAAACTATGCCACTCTTTGCCCAGATCACGCCGGCGGGCTAGGTGCCGATCTGGTAATCCGGGGAAACGACTTGCATCCCCTGGGAGAGCTGCTCTCAATAGATCTCGCGCCTGGCGAGCTTCCCTTCTGGGAAGGGTATCCGCGCCTGGCCACCGGTGTTTTGCGGCTCACAGAAGGGTGCCCCTTCCGCTGCACCTATTGTTCGGTGCCGCAAGTCCAGCCAAGCTTCAATGGTCGTTTGTCGGCGGCTCTATCCGAATTTCACCAACTGCGACGCCTGGGTGTCCGGCGCCTAGCATTCTACGACGACGCTTTGCTTTTCCGCGAACGCAATCTTCTGCTCCCTTTCCTTGAGGAGGTCGAAGCGTCGGGCGCGGATATCGAATTGCACACCCCCAACGCCCTCAACGCCCGGTTTATTACCAAAGAAGTGGCCTCCCGCATGGTGACCGCCGGTTTTGGTTCTTTTTATCTAGGATTCGAAAGCAGCTCATATGAATGGCAACGCCAAACCGGTTCAAAGGTGTATTCGGATGAGCTGGCGAGCGCGGTTGAGCAGCTTCTGCGGGCGGGGGCAAGAGCCGATCAGATCTCGGCATATCTCATCATCGCGCACCCGGCGGCCGACCACCAGCAGGCTGAGGAGTCTATGTTGTTCGCTCGCGACCTGGGCATCCGCGTGATGCTCTCAGAGTTCTCCCCCATACCAGGAACTCCGGACGGCGAGATTTGCCGCCGGTGGGTAGACCTCGACGAGCCTTTGTGGCACAACAAGACAGTTTTCCCCCTGATGTTTTTGGGCGCGAAAGAGGTTACTCGTTTGAAAGGATTTTCGCGTGAGCTGAACCGGACGCTGTCGCCAGCCGCCTGAGCTTCACGCCAATCGCTCGGCGTCGTCTTCCGGTTCGTAGCCCAGAAAATCGCGTGCGTTTTGAATGTCCCAATACGCACGTTGATTACCCGATATTCCGTAGAAAATACCGAACTTCAGGTCCGCTTCGATGCTGCGCCAGATCAACTGTACGCAATCGCGGTAGCTCAGCCAGGTAGAGAGGAAGCGATCATTGGTACGGTTGCGGACCACATCGTCTGCTTGGAAGGAGCCGATACGTAGACAGGCCACCTCCAAACCAAACCGGTCCGCGTAATACCTTCCCAGATCTTCACCGAACGCCTTACTGGCCCCGTAAAAGCTGTCTGGTCGCACCGGCATTTCCGGTGTCGTGAACTGACCTTCCTCTTCGTAAATACCGGTCACATGGTTGGTACTGGCGAACACGATCCGCTTGACGCCACGCCTGCGCGCCGCCTCATACAGACAATAAGCCCCCTGGATGTTGGCGTTTAGCACCGATTCCCAAGTGGCTTCCATGTTTGGGTCGCCCGCCAGATGTACGATGGCATCAACACCATCCACCACTTCTTCCATACGTTCGAGGTCGCTGATACTGCCCACCACCACTTCTTCGCCGTTTTGGGCAGCGAGCACCTTGCGGTGGTACATGAGTCGCAAATCGTAGCGTTCACGCAAACCACGATGGACCTCGACTCCGATCCTGCCGGCGGCTCCGGTGATCAGAACTCTTTTACGAGCCATCAAACTCCCGGGACGCCACCAGATTCCAAAGCAGACCGACAATCATCAACATCCCTACACCCAACCCCACTAACCATAGTATCCGCTGCAATCGGCGCATCCGTCGGCGACACCACGGTTTCGAAATGCCGCTCATGGCGTGTGTTAGGCGACCATTTACGTGTGCTTGCCTGAAGGCTGTCGCGACCCTCATCTGCCTCTCCTTTTTCGAATGCCTACTGGGCAGCCCATTGGATGCCGCGGAGCTGAATCTCGCGTAAGGAAACGTTGTCAAACTCTTTGACCTGGTGGCCCAGCGACGAGTAGAAAATGCGCCCTGCACCCCATTTACGTTTCCAGACCACCGGCATGACGGTGCCGTTTACCCACGGCTTGCTCTTTGTTGTAAAGGTCGTGGTCGCCAGCACCTCGTTGCCGGGATCGGTGTGCATGTAGTACTGCTCTGAGTGCACCGAGAAATCCTCGATTCCCGCTGTGATCAAATCGCCGGTATCGAGAATATTAACCTCGTAGCCCTTCAAACCGTCCGGATGATCCATGAACTGACCACCGACCATAAACTGGTAGCCCAGATGCTCGCGGAAGGCATCGGCCATGCCACCGTGCCAGCCGGCGAGCCCCACACCCGACGCCACCGCCTTCTGTAAACCCTCGAACTGATCGGCTTCGATCGTTCCCATGGTCCAGATCGGCGTAACGACATTGAGTTCCGCCATAAACGCCGCATCCCTGAGGACGTCCAAGCTGTCGGCAACAGTAACCTCAAAATCTTCCCCCGTGAGGATCTTGGCCCACAACTCGGCGCATTCTTTAGGTTCGTGCCCTTCCCATCCGCCTTGGACAAGCAAAGCCTTCTTGGCCATCGCAACACCTCGTTTTTGCGCTTTTCGTTGAAGTATCTAACCAGGCCGTAATTCTGTCAAACAGGTGGTTGCCTTTCACCTCATACGTGGTATTATAACTCCGTCGGCAACACCCAACAGACGGAACCAAAGGAGTTGCAAAATGACTGCTCCAGCCAAGAAAGTGCGTTTGGGATTCATCGGCGCCGGGTGGTGGGCAACCGCTAACCACATGCCGGTGTTGTCGGAGCGCGACGATGTCGAATTCACCGCCGTATGTCGCCTTGGCAAGGCAGAGCTCGAGCGCGTCAAAGACCGATTCGGCTTCCAGTACGCGGCCGAGGATTATCTCGACCTCCTAGACAACTGCGAGCTAGACGGTGTCATCGTCGCTTCGCCCCACACAAAACACGCAGAACATGCCAGCGCTGCCCTCAGCCGCGGACTGCACGTGTTGTGCGAAAAACCGATGACGATCCATGCCGATGAAGCCCGTTACCTAGTCAAAACGGCGGATTCCAACAACCTGCATCTGATGGTTCCGTACGGATGGCACTACAAACCATTCATTCAGGAAGCCAAGACCTTGATCGACGAGGGCCGCCTGGGACCAATCGAATATGCCCTGTGCCACATGGCTTCACCGATTCGCAGTCTGCTGGATGGACGCGGCATGATGGTGGAGGATGGCGGCGGCCAATCAGGCGACACCTTGTTCGAACCGACGACCGCCACTTGGGCTGACCCCAAGGAGGCCGCGGGTGGGTATGGTTACGCGCAACTGCCGCACGCACTGGGCATGCTGTTCTGGCTTTCCGGCCTAGAGGCGAAAAGCGTGTTCAGCATGATGACTGCGCCGGAGTCGCAAGTGGATCTCTACGATGCCATCACGGTGCGTTTTACCAACGATGCTATCGGCACAGTGAGCGGAGCGGGCAACGTACCATTCGACCGCCCGTTCCATGTGGACATTCGGCTGTTCGGGCCTGAGGGCATGCTGCTGGTCGACTGCGAACGGGCTCGGATGGAGCTACGTCGTTACGATGGTAACCACGTGGAATCAGACGTGGACCCGGGTTCCGGCACTTACGAGTGTACCGGACCGCTTCACAACTTCGTCGACCTGATTCTGGAAAAAACCGACGCCAATTCGGCACCGGGATGGGCGGGAATGCGTGCCATCGAGCTGTTGGATGCGGCCTATCGCTCGAATTCGTCGGGTGCAGAAGAGCAGGTCTGATCTACCGGATAAGCCTACCAGCAAACTTGCTGGGATACAAGCCATCCCCTGAGAGTTCACACAGCATAAGGACGAGGAGAAAGCCGCAAAGATCAGCCGGAATGGGAAGTTGGAAACTGAAATCACCTTAACTCGCATTACCGCTCGGCATTCACCGGGCGGTAATGCGCTTGATAAACGAATGTCCGATAAGGGAAACTTTGGTGAAGCTCTTTACTACTTCAATGCCCAGAGTACCCAAGTAGCGTTCCCCTCACCATCCACGTCCCAGGAGTATGCTACGGCTACGCCATTGAGGCCTGCCAAAGAGGGAGCAGTTGCATTAAAATACGTTACTCCTTTCCAGCTTGATCCCCCATCCTCAGTGAAAGAGCCAATTCCAGTGGCCCGAAATGTGGCGACTCCGTCATCTGTCACAACAGCGCCGGAATTGGGACACTCACCTTCAAGAAATCCGTCCGCGCGCACGCTGCCCTGATACGTAGCCCAAGATTTAACATTGGCTCCCGCCAATGTCCCACTTCCTTCAGCCGCGACCTCAAAACTGGGGAGAGCTCCCTCGGCAGGTAGAGCCTTGGTCCTTGTCGTGCAATGGATGGTTCCCAACTGTTCTGCCAACATTTTTCTATCTCCTTTTTGCAAATTAAAAAATGTCCGATTGTTGCAGGCGTAGTATACGAAAAATACAAAAGGCGGGGATGGTGCCACAAAGGGACTCTAAATTCCGCATATCCTTGGGATTGACTAGCCTATTCCCAATAGAGGCCAGAAAGAACGGCACGGTACGGGCCTCCTTGGCCAACATAAACAAATTTTAAACAGATAAAGCCGGCTCCATCGACACAGGAGAGCGCGAAATCAAAGCTAACGGAATGATGCCTCTATAGTCATCGTTTAAAAACGGTGATCAAACCCAGCTAATCAGGGTGAATGTGGGATCCACCTTGTTCACCCTTGGCGCCCACGACTTAGCAGTGCAGGAGATCCTATATTAACCGCTACCAGATCTACGGTTGGAATTTCTGAAACGCCGGCGGCTCACCCGGAACCGGCGAATTGTCGAAAGAGCCGCGACGAAGCACAGCTTCTTTTCCCCCGAACGCTTCTACCTTCTCGCGTTGGTCTTGACGAGCCATAGCGTCTGTCTCTTCCGGGTCAATAAGTGCCCGCAGGCATTTTTCAAACTCCTCGATCCGGTTTTTGTGCTCGCCAGATGTCCCCAAGTCGTCAGTTTCAGAGGGATCAACTACCATGTCGAATAGTTGCGGCATTCCGCCAACGTGATAGACATATTTGTAGCGCGCGTCCCGCAGCATGTAGGCCGCCGTTTTCGAACCAATGGCATGGTACTCACTGAATACAATTCGATCGACATCTTCTTCCCGAGCAATTTGCCACAACGACCGTCCCGGCAGATCGGCATCCTCAGATGCTGGTTCGCTCGCCAGACCATCCAGAACTGTAGGGAAACAATCCACCAGCGATACCGGCGTCGTCACCACCCTGTTCGACGGCACATCCGGCCCCGCCAATACCAACGGAACCGCCGCCGATTCGTCGTACATGGTATGTTTGCCGAACAACCCGCGAGCTCCGGCGGTCTCCCCATGGTCCGAAGTATAGATGATCCTCGTTGAGTCGAACAACTTGTTGGCTTCAAGCGCGTCCGCCACCCTTCCGATCTGCTGATCCAGGTAAGTACACGCCCCCCAGTAAGCGGCGATCATTTTGCGTACGGTTACTTCGTCGAACGGCTCCGTGTGGTTCAGAACACGGCGGCATTCCTCGATGGCGGGATGCCGGGGCCAATCCGCTTCGCTCCACTGCGGCGGCAATATTACCTCGTCGAGAGGATAGCTTTCGAACAGCTCCGGCGGTGATATGTACGGAGGATGCGGGCAGACAAAAGACAGGAACAAAACCCACGGCTGCTCGTCACCGGCGTGTTCCGTGAGCCATTGGCAAGCTCTGTCCGCGTTGCACATATCATATTGCAGGTAGGTTGAAACGCCCGGCCCCGCTGATTCGATCCCGGGACGCTTATCGCGTGCCGGCGCGTCCTCCCGTATGCAGCTGACAAGGTCTCCTTCGCCGTCGACCACGTGCAGCGGATCAATCTCACGAGTGAAACCGTTGTCGTCATCGGCGCTGCGGAAATGCAACTTGCCGATGGAGTCGACCCGGGTGCCGCGATCTTTCAAACGGTGTCCCCAACTAGGGACCTCGCCGTGGTACGGAAAGGCGTTGTCCCACAAACCCAGTTCGTGCACAAAACGCCCGGTGGCCAGAGAAGCCCGGGCTGGAACACAGATCGGGCAGTTGGTGTAGGCACTGGTGAACCGGGTGCCGGCCGCAGCCATTCGATCGAGATTGGGCGTCCTTACCAAAGGGTGACCGTAACAACCCGTGGCATCGCGGTTGTGCTGGTCGGAGAGGATGAAAAGTAGGTTCGCAGGCTTCACGGAACAGTCGACAGATTGTCGAAAACGTCAGTTTATGTGCGCAGAGATACTTACACCGAAGGCCATTATTCAATCTTTAGATTATAGGTGATAACCGCAGCAACGGAAAACAGCTCCACGCCATTGCAGGCATCGCTCGCAAATGCAACATCGTTCTCGAGTCCGGCCATGAATCAACCCTCCGATCCTGAACACGATTCTTTGATTCGCCCATCGCCCCATCCTATATTGTTTACTAACGCACATTAGCACGCCATGTAACTATCGAAAAACGGAGCTGTAGCGATGCTAGAAATGAATGAGCGGGAGAAGTTCCTGTTCGATCTGCGCGGTTATCTGCACGTCCCCGATTTCCTCACGCAGGACGAAGTGGACAAGATGAACAAAGCCGTGGATGCCCATGAAGGCCAAGCCACGGATGATGACAAGATGTACGGCGGTGGCATGCTAGGCACCAAGAACCGTCGGGGTCTGGGTGGTTGCGTAACCTGGGAGAAACCGCACTGTCAACCATTCCGCGATCTCATCGCCCATTCCAAGCTCATACCCTACCTCAATACGATCCTCGGTCGTGGTTGGCGATTGGAATCGCCACCAGGCGTCACCACTTCGCCCAATGGGGCAGGTGGTCACGGTCTGCACGGCACTACCAGCAGGTTGTTCAACGGCCATGAGTGTTACGTTCATACTAACGGTCAGATCCGTGCCGGTTTAACTATCCTCCAAGTGCAGCTGCACGACATCAACCCCGGGGACGGTGGCATCGCGGTGATTCCCGGCAGTCACAAAGCGAACTACAAATGTCCCGAGGAGATCCTGCTCTACGAGGAAGATCGAGAAGTGGTCTACAATGTGGCCAGCAAAGCCGGGGACCTAGTGATCTTCATGGAAGCCACCTTGCACGGCGCTTTGCCCTGGAAAGCAGAGTATGACCGCCGTTCCGTACTCTGGTCCTATGCCCCCAAATACATGTGTTACCACAACCATCTCTTCGAGACCAAGCTGCCGGATTGGACCAACGAACTTACCGACGTCCAACGGTCAGCGATGGAGCCTGCGTACGTCTACAATCGACCGCTCATCGCCGACGATGCCGAGTCCGTCGATCAACCTGTCAACGAACCGCTACCCTACATCCCGCGCTCTGTGAAGGAACGCGGACATTGATTATTCGAATATTTCGAACCGATCTCAGGAGAAATGCGAGTCATGCTAGAGATGTCTACGAGAGAAAAATTCCTCTTCGACTTGCAGGGATTTCTGCACGTGGAGGGAGTCCTTAGTCCCGCTGAAGTGAAAGCAATGAACGACGCCATCGATGCCCACATCGGCGATGAGTATGCCGATGACTTCTTTCCAAGGGAGGACGGCGTAGGGTATGGCGGCGGTATGGACGGCCAATACAACGCCCGCACATTCGGCGACATGCTCACTTGGGAAAAACCCCATTGCCTTCCTTTCCGGGAGCTAATCGCTCATCCGCAGGTAATACCGTATTTGAACACCCTCTTCGGGCGCGGGTGGCGTATGGACGAGTTACCACATGTCCGCATCGCCCGTAAGGGGACCAGCGGTCATGGTCTTCACGGTGCCACCAACGTTGCCTACGACGGCGCTCAGATGTACCGGTATAACAACGGCGAAATCCGCTGTGGCATGGCGGTCTTTCAGTTCCAGTTGTCTGACATCAATCCAGGGGACGGAGGGATCACCGTTATTCCTGGAAGCCACAAGTCGAACTACCACTGCCCGAACGACATTCTCTTACACAACACTGACCAACAGGCGGTGCGCAACGTTAGCGGCAAGGCGGGTGACCTAGTGATCTTCCTGGAAGCGACAATCCATGGCGCGTTGCCATGGACGGCGGATCATCATCGCCGTTCCCTGCTTTACCGCTACGTTCCCAAATACGTCGATTTCCACGCCGAATACGTGGAAACCAAATTTCCCGACTGGGTCGACGAGCTCACTGAGGTACAGAAGGCAGTAGTGCAACCACCCTACGTTTACCAGCGACCGCTCATCGAGGATGACAGCGAGACCCTGGTCTTTCCCCAGGAGGAGCCGCAACCACAGAACCGGGCTACCAAGAAGGTACCACGCAGCTGAGCGTGGCGCTGTGCCCAGAGAACAACATCTCTGCCGGTCCGCAATAGCCTTGGGCTCCGCAATATATTTGGATGCTCGGGGGAACAGGCGCTTGGCTTGCGGACTTTAATCAATCGCTTGATCGGGATACACGCCTCGATTCTATAGTCACTGGGATGAACCGGTTTTCTTCGGCCTGCGATGGGCTGCACCATCATCGAACCGCGCAACGGCCCGACCTCCATCGCCGATTCGGAGTTTTGTCCCGCCAGCTTTTCGATTGCCTGTTAACCCGCGATCGTCGGCGATCGCGGCTGGGCTAATTGTGCCGCACTTCGCTCATCGAAAGTTTCTCATTCTTCGGTGACAAGACTTCGCAGTGCCATACAAGAGGAGTAGAGAATGTTTGGTGAGATCCACAACGAACAAGGTGAACGTCTGGACTACACCTATCACCAAGGCGCCGAAGGCCAACTGGTACTGATCGGCCACGGAGTTACGGGCAACAAGGACCGGCCCTTCGTGGTAACGCTGTCGGAAGGATTAAACGCGGCGGGGATCGCGGTGGTGCGGTTTTCCTTCTCCGGGAACGGCAATTCCGAGGGCTGTTTTGTCGATTCAACTATCTCCAAGGAAGTAACCGATCTCAGATCAGTCATCGATGCGGTTGGCAATCAGACCCTCTGCTACATCGGGCACAGCATGGGCGGCGCTGTAGGCGTGATCACCGCCAGCCAGGAGCACCGAATCCGTTACCTAGTGTCCCTCGCCGGCATGGTGCATACCCGCGAATTCGCCATGCGCGAGTTTGGCGACGTCACGCCGGACAAGGGTTGCATGTGGGATGAACCAGACTGCCCGTTGTCCAGCACTTATATGGACGACATGTATCGCATCGATAGTGTGGCGGGCCTGGGATCCAAGATCGCGACACCCTGGCTGTTGGTCCATGGCACCGAGGACGACGTGGTGCCTCCACAAGATTCGAAAGATATAATTGCGAAAACAAGCGCTCCTACGGAGCTCTTCGAGATCCCCGGCGGGGATCACGTCTTCAATGAAGACGCTATGGCCCCGATGGTGAACAAGGTGGTGGATTGGGTGGGTAATCAGTTTCGGAACTGAACCAATTTTGGTCTGCAGTTGTCACTTGCTCAGGCACCTCAATTGCCAGATTACTGTGAAGTTCCTGAGGACGACCTACCACGAATTTGCTGCTACAAAGGCGAGTTGATAGAGCTTCAGGGACTGGTTCATTCTGCCCATCCAAATCACTAACTACCTCCCTTACAAAGCGCCGGATTCCTTTCAGATCTGATTCTAGCGTCGGCGAATGTTGTACTAACCTCTGATGTCCCCAGACAACCGCTCCAACCGGTTACCGGATAGAAACTGCAAGTCCTGCATTTAATCCGTGGCGTCCAGAAGCAGTAACCAGGGGCGAGGTTCACCGTAACAACAACTTCCAGTTCCTCGTTTTCCGCTTCAAGCTGTATCAGTTACACCTCACTCGCCGCCGGCTAGTCTCGATGGTCCCGGCCACCCCAGGTCACTTGACGGAACCTGGAATCCAACACGCCCAGATCCCAGCGCCGGAGCACCTGCCCCAACAGGTTGTACATACGTCCGCTTGGCCGAGCATCAGCACGACGATCTCCCTCCGCATTCCTGGACCCAATAGTTGCACTTTATTTGCTCAAAAGTGGGCATTTGTATCAGTTTCTATCCACAATGTGGATAACAAACGGATGAAGTGGCGGGTACTCTTTTCCCTGTCTTTGGCCGAGCTCCTAAGCCTTTCCCTCTGGTTCTCCGCCACCGCGGTCATACCCTCTCTGGCTGTCGAATGGGCATTGGATGACACCGACAAGGCCTGGCTCACCATGTCGGTGCAGATCGGTTTTGTAGTCGGCACCTTCCTGAGTGCCTTCTTTAACCTCCCCGACATCCTCAATGCGCGTTATCTCTTTGCGGCGTGCGCCATTCTTGGAGCTTTATTCAACGGGGTCATCGGGGTGGGGGTCGACGATCCACAGACCACCTTCTTCCTCCGTTTCTTTACTGGCGTATGCCTCGCCGGCGTCTACCCGCCCGGTATGAAGATCATGGCAACCTGGTTCAAAAAAGGTCGAGGCATGGCCATCGGCATGTTGGTGGGTGCCCTGACTTTGGGCTCCGCGTCGCCCCACCTTTTTAAAGTGGTGGGAACTCCCGATTGGCGTGACTTGATGTTGATTGCCTCTGCGTGTTCGGTAGTTGCTGGTTTGATCTGCTTGTTGTTCGTCAAGGATGGGCCGCATCAGGTCGGAGGTGCTCGCTTCGATTGGCATTTCATAGGCCGTGCCTGGTCGAATCCCGCCGTACGCCTAGCGAACTTTGGATACCTGGGACATCAGTGGGAACTCTACGCCATGTGGACGTGGATCTCCCTTTTCTTGCTGGCTAGCTTCCAACGGATGCAGATGCAAAGCGCCACCGTCTTGGCCGCGCTCGCCACCTTTTCCGTTATCGGGATCGGCGGTGTCGGATGTGTTGTTGCGGGACTGCTGGCGGATCGTTACGGACGCACAACGATTACGATCGTTTCGATGGTTGTCAGCGGCTGTTGTTGTCTGGTGGTAGGCCTGTTCTTTGGCGGTCCAGCGTGGATGCTGGTAACAATCTGCCTATTGTGGGGCTTCTTCATCGTCGCCGACTCGGCGCAATTCTCCGCCAGTATCACCGAACTCTCCGAACCAGCCTACGTTGGCACCACCCTGACCTTGCAGACCTGCGTGGGATTCCTGCTGACAATGGGGTCAATACGATTACTGCCAGAGTGTGTTGAGGTTGTTGGGTGGGAATGGGCGTTTGTTGTGCTTGCGATTGGGCCGGCATTTGGAGCCTGGTCCATGTACCGGCTGCGGCAATTGCCGGAAGCAGCAAAGATCGGGGGCGAGGGAAGGACACCCTATTAGAGGCTTTCCTTTCTTGCAGTTCTATTGCAACTGCGAGAAAGGAAAGCCTCTAAATCGGGTCAATGATCAATGGAGAATCGTGTTCTTCGCCGGAAGTCAGGTGCTATCCACGATGTTCAGTTAATAGACACCACTGAGCTAGAGATCTCAACATGATACCGAAAAATCGGAGACCGGCACATCTGGATTAGATCCTGCCGCGGGAGCTCCTGGATCCGCCCGCAATCATTCAGGTTGCGTTTGCCAAATCCATGGGTATTCCCGCGCAACGAATAAATGAAACCTAAGAGGCAAACGTGGGGTAACGCCTGAGACGGCCTGACTTCTCGTTCAAGTCCTCGACACGAGCCCTGAGGTCTGGTTGAATCTGCAGACCCTTCACAATCTTGCTCTAACTCAGCCGAAGACCTCATGTAGCCAAGCTCAAGATAGCCGCCTGACTCCTCTTACTCGGCCTGAGTTAACCTGCCTTAGCTGGCTTGCCTGCGTCCCTCTTCACCAAAGAGAAAAGACAGCAGCGCAAAACGCCGCCCTCTCGTTACCGGCACCACCTCGTGCAAGTTAGAGCACGAAAACATGAGCGCCGCTCCAGCTTCGGGCCGGTAGAGATCAAGACCATATTCCGGAAACCGTAGCTGCCCTCCTTTGTAATCTTCGTTGAGGTTTAGACTCATGGCAAAGCGGCGATGGGCCGTGGTCGGGCTCAGATTGTCCCGGTGGGCGCGAAAGAACCCCGCATCCTCAGCCTCGTAGCAGACGACCTTGAAGCCCTCGAAACAAGTCGCCTGATAGGCAAACGCCTTCCGCAGCTCCGGGATCACCCGTCGGCCAATAGTCGAGCTCAAGACCTTCACTAAACCTTGGTCGGTGACCGTCAGGTCGCGGCGGCGCTTTAATTCCGCATCCAGCTGCTCCTCGCGTTTCCCCTTGGAGGATTGTTCCACCCCGGTAGATTCGGCGTCGCCCTTTTCCCAGAGATCGATCAGGTGGTCGCTGATCTCGCCTTCCATAACTTTCGGGACCATCAGCACTGGAGCGACCGAAGTCACTTCCCTGATTCTGGAGTCAGCGCCCTGCTCCTCGAGCACCGCACATGTCAGTTGTACCGCATCCGCCTCGTTCTTGAGTTCGAAAGTCCTCAAGACGCGCAGATTGGGATCGAGGACATACGCCGTAGTATCTTGATCCGCTACCTTGTATGCAGTGCGGACTTTGCCATTTCTGTCGATGAAAACCGGAAACGGAACACCTTTTGTTGGCGCATCTGGGACAACTGCAAATAACTCGAAATCGAAGGCGGCTTCGGACCGTTTGTACAAGTGGTCAAGAATGTGTTCGTCAGCAAAAATCAGGAGGGTTGGTCGGCCACCGGCGTGGCCGTAGAAACGCGTTGGCATTCCTTCCGATGTGGACAGCACAAAATCAGGCGCTCGCTCACCACGGCCAAGAGTCATCTTCGTTTCCTCAACAGGTGGTTGTCTCCGATAACGCCATAATATCTATTGAATCTCTATTCTACAACCATTATAGTACACGGTAGAAACTTTTTCACTTTATCGACACCGACCGACATGCTTACCCGAACTCAATTAGACGATTACCGCGAAAATGGATTCACAGTCTATCCACATCTGCTCGATTCCTGTGAGGTATCGGCTTACCTAGCCGAGATCGAAGAAATCAGCAGCGGTAATAGCCTCGCGAATCACGACGGCTCCCTGATGGAAATGGAACCGGACCAGCCGCCCGACGGAACTCAGGTCCGCCGACTATATGAACCCTCTACCAACTTCGAAACGTTCAAAAAACTTGCGCATTCGGACATGCTACTAGACTGCGTCGAGCAGTTGCTAGGTCCAGACATTATGTTCCACTATAGCAAGATCAACATGAAGCCGGCAAAGATCGGCTCGGTGGTGGAATGGCATCAGGACATGACCTACTATCCCCTCACCAACCGTGATTCGTTGGCGGTGTTGTTCTATCTGGACGACACCGATGAGGAGAACGGATGCCTGCAGATGTTACCGGGCCGGCACCAAGATGACATCTTCGAACACAACAAGGACGGGTTCTTCCAGGGAAAGATTGTGGAGGATGTCAATGAAGCTGACGCCGTTCCGATTTTAGGTCCCGCGGGAACCGCGATCTTCATGCATTGCATGACGCCGCACTCGTCGGTGACCAATCGCTCGGAACGGCCGCGGCGTACCCTGATCCTCAGCTACCGCGCTGCCGACGCAATTCCGCTGTTGGTAGGCGTTACGCCAATCATCGAAAAAAACGCGGTGCTCATCCGCGGCAGAATGCCCGAGAAAGCCCGCTTCACCATGACCGAATTCCCCGTGGCCCATTACCGGGAGGAAGCTCGCTCTCTCTATCAGCTCCAGGAACAGTCCCGCAAAACCGCCAAAAGCTAGCTGCTTCTCGGCCTAATGCGCGCCAGCCGCAGAGCATTTCCAGTGACCCCCAACGACGTACCCATGTCACCGACTAGCACCGCCGCGATCAACGTCACCATCCCCGGAAAAACACCGGCTGCCAGCGTGAACTTGAGCAGGATCGAAGCCCACACGTTCTGTCTGATTACCTTGCGCGAAGCGTGAGAAAGCTTGAACAGATAAGGCAATTTCGATAGGTCATCCGCCATCAGTGCGACGTCGGCCGTTTCCAGCGCGGTGTCCGAGCCGGCGGCACCCATGGCAATGCCCACCGAAGCGGTCGCTAGAGCAGGCGCGTCGTTGACGCCGTCTCCTACCATGGCGATCTCGCCGTATTGGCGCTTCAATTCCTCGACCGCATTCACCTTGTCAGCCGGCAGCAGCCCTGCCCGATATTCGTCCACACCCAGATCCTTGGCAATGTTGCTCGCCGTCTCTTCGCTGTCGCCGGTCAACATCACAATCTTTGCCATCCCCTGGCGGCGCAAGGCCGCAACGGCCGCTTTGGCGTTATCGCGCACCTTGTCGGCCACCGCGACCACACCCAACAACTCGGTATCGTTGCCCACCAAAACCGCCGTTTGTCCCGCCTTCTGTATCTCTACACGTTGTTGTTCGCTGCAGTTATGAAACAACCCGGGGTTACCGACCTGATACACCTTGCCGTGTATCCGCGCTCGTACCCCTTGACCGGTGAGCGATTCGAACTGCTCCACCTCGGGCACTTCGATGCCTTCGGCCCGTCGCAGGATGGCACCGGCGATGGGATGACCGGAGCGCTGCTCAAGGGCCGCCGCTACTGCTAGAATCTCGTTTTCCGAGTAACCATTCAAACGAACTACCTCGGTCACTTCTGGACGTCCGTAGGTCAGGGTCCCGGTCTTGTCGAAAGCAACCGCACTCACGCTGCCCAGTGCCTCCAGGTGGTTGCCTCCCTTTATGAGCACACCATTGCGGGCAGCGCTGGTTATGCCGCTCATTACTGCCACCGGGGTTGAGATCACCAAAGCACATGGGCAGGCGATTACCAGCAGGGTCAATCCACGCACGAACCAATCAGCGAAGGACCCACCCATGAACAGGGGCGGGGCGACCATCACGGCCAGCGCCAGCAGGGTCACCGCCGGCGTGTAATAACGAGCGAAGCGGCGCACAAACTGTTCTATAGGGGCACGGCGATCCTCTGCTTCTTCCACCATCTCGATGATACGGCTGAGAACGCTCTGGGACGCCAAGTGAGATGCCTCGACCTCCAAGTACCCTTCGTGATTTATGGTGCCCGCAAATACTTCGTCGCTTACCGTCTTGGCAGCCGGCATTGACTCGCCAGTTATGGTAGATTGGTCGAGTGTGGATTCACCATCGGCCACCTTACCGTCCACCGGCACGCGCTCACCCGGCCTGATCAAGACTGTATCACCGACCACCACCGAAGCTGCCGGCACGGAAATTTCCTTGCCGTCACGGCGCACAGTGGCCGTTTCCGGGGCCAGCTCCATCAACTCGTTGAGGGAGCTGCGGGCGCGATCCACAGCGTAACTTTCCAGGCGCTCAGCGCAGGAAAACAAAAAGGCGATAGCTGCCGCCTCGATGTACTCGCCGATGACAATGGCGCCTATAATGGCTGCCGTCATCAGGAAGTCCATGTCCAACGATAATCGACGGACGGCGCGAACGGCGTTCGGGAAGAAGCTGGAACCACCGACGATCGAAGCTACGATCAGCAACCCGTCAGAAACTCCAAGGTGCCCTTGCCACAGGGTGCCGTGCTCGATCTCCGGGCGTAACACCTTCCACACCAGAGCAGCCAGTATAAGCAGGCCCGAAATGATCATTAGTTTCTTGGCACTAGCGCCGTTTCCGTGGCAACAGTTGTCGTGACAGCAAGAATTAGACATAAACAGAATCCGAAACCGTTATTCCTCCATGTGTTCCATGCCGGCTGCGAATAGCTGGTGCACGTGCTGATCGTCTAGTGAGTAATACGCCAGCTTGCCTTCGCGGCGGTATTTGACCAAGCGCATGCCGCGCAACAACCGCAGTTGGTGACTGACCGCAGATTCCGTGCTTCCCAGAAGTGTCGCCAGATCGCAGACGCACAACTCCGCATCCGACAGGGCGTGGATGATTTTGAGACGAATTGGATGGCTGAGTACCTTGAAGGTCTCGGCCAGTCGAGCAAGGTTGCCCTCATCCGGCATGCCGCGCGCTACCCTGAGCACCCGTTCCCGATCGACGATGAGATGATCGTGGCAAAGATCTTCTTCTCGTACCGTCTCAGTCATTGCCGCGTTTCACCTTTCATCTGAATATCTGTTCAATCGTAAATATAACCTGATGTCGGTCTATCAACAGCTTTTTCTAATCGGTTGACACATGGCGAGATCCGGCTATATTTTAGTCCAGACTAAATTAAATTTTTTAGTCGCAAAACCGCCTGCTGGTACCGAACCCACTTTGTTTGAACCACAGAGGAGTCAAATGATGGTTGGCAGGAGCGCTTACTCTACCTTGATATTCTTTTTCGCCATGGTTATACAAAACCAAGTAAAAGCGTACGATGGTTGAACCTCTGACTGCATTGCTGATTGCCGGGGTGATCGCGGTAATTTTGGGGACCCTATTCTGGCCCTCCAAAGGCCTGATGTGCCGTTGGAAACAGTTGCATCGCCTGGGCGAGCGGGTCATGATCGAGGACGCCCTTAAACATCTATATAAATGTGAGTACCTTAAACGTACCGCCACGGTGGAGAGTCTGTCGGGGGCTCTTAGCATCAGTCAGAACCGAGCAGTGGAACTGTTGGTGCGACTGGAGAGTTTGAAGCTTTTGCGTTCCGAAGCCGGCGAGCGTCATCTCACCGCGGACGGCCGCGC
>CAYNZV010000088.1:0-15051 GCA_964401715.1 uncultured Gemmatimonadaceae bacterium
AGCGTGCGGTACCATCATGTCCGATGCGCCAACTGCGGGCGAAAGCTTCGAAGAACCGTTCGCAGGAATGGGGCACGATTTGAACAACGTTTTTGCGGTTGGTGATGAGAATTTCGAGCGGGCATTCACTGTAGCGGATGGTCTGGGTCCGATCTTTAACAACGTCGGTTGTGAAGGGTGTCACCCAGGTGACGGACGGGGTACGCCGGATTTGGGATTCTTCCGATTCAGCCGCGAAGACGATTTGGTTCGAGGAGAGGGGGGGCCCCAACTCCAAGACAAATCAATACCGGGTATTCCTGCTGAGGTGATGCCGGCCGGGGCAAGTCGCTCATTTCGCATGCCCCCTCCCGTATTCGGTGTCGGCCTCATTGAGGCGATTCCGGTAGAGACCATACTGGCCAACGAGGACCCGGAGGACACCGATAGTGACGGAATCTCTGGACGTGCCAACTGGGTCCAGGCAGCCGATTTTGTCCCTAAGTCCCATGTGGGTGGGGGTATGGGACCGCAGCTGGGTAGGTTTTCCCGTAAATCCCAGGTTTCCTCTCTACTGCAGCAAGTCGCCGAGGCGTACCACCAGGATATGGGCATTACCAACGATTTCCTGCCAGAAGAGAATACCCATCCGCAGATCGATGCAACCATGCCTTTGGGTGATCAGGTAGCGGACCCGGAAATACCGGCATCTACAGTTTTGCAGACGGTCATGTACGTTCGACTTTTGGCGCCCCCAAAGCGCGGCAAAATAAACGCTGCGGTCCAACGAGGGGAGAGCCTATTTGCCCGGATCGGCTGTGCCACATGCCACGTTCCTAGTATGCGTACCGGCGCTAATCAGATAGAACAGCTGTCCAACGTTGAAGCACACCTCTATTCAGACCTTCTGCTTCACGATATGGGACCGGGTCTAGCAGACAATCGGCCCGATGGGGACGCCGACGGTCAAGAATGGCGCACTACTCCGCTATGGGGGCTACGATTGGCTCCCGATTTCCTCGGAGGTAAGGCCTTCTACATGCACGACGGACGAACGTCGGTCATAGATGAGGCGATCCTCATGCATGGTGGTGAAGCAGAGGGCTCGCGTGATCGATTTGCGGCTTTGTCGGCGACCGAGAAGGAAGCGGTGATCGCCTTCCTGCGGTCCTTGTAACATGGCGCAACGCCGAATTCTCGGCGGCATTTCTCGTCGTGATTTCATGGGGCACCTAGTGCTCGGTAGCTTGGCTGGCGCCGGCTGGACAGGTTGCGCCGGGACCCCCCGTTATCGCGGGGTCATAGAAGGAGGCATGCTGGCGATAGACCGAGTCGAAATCGATCTGCTGTTGGCTGAACATCCCGCGATTCTGATCACCGCACCAGGATGGAACGAGGCGTTAATTCTGAGCCATCAGGTTAGTGGCGAGTATCTTGCCTTGTCATCGCTTTGCACTCATCTGGGTTGTCAGGTGCGTCCTGGTCGTCATTTCATCTCCTGTCCATGCCACGGTTCCACTTTTGACATGACAGGGCAGGTGGTCCGCGGTCCGGCACCAAAACCACTCCCGAGATTTCGGGTAACGGTGAGCGATAAGACACTGACCATCAACGTTTTATGATAAATATGTGAAAGGTAAGACTATGTATATGCGACACTTGATGGCGCTGATGGGATTCTGGATATCTTCAAACCATGTGATTGCCGAAGAGGCTCCGGGGCGACCGTTTGTCAGAGGTGGTATGGACGACAAACCATTCATCACCGCTTCATCGCAACGCGTCCGCGTGGGCGGTTATATGGAAGCCCACTTCCGCTACGAACGAGAAAATGGCATCACCGAAGAGCTGAGATTCGAGCCCAAGCGCTTCAATATTTTTACCTTCGCACCGGTTTCGGACCGGGTGCGCGTAGCCTCTGAGTTGGAATTCGAAGAAGGCGGAGAAGAAGTCAAGGTTGAGATCGCGGCTTTGGATTTTGAGCTGCACCCTGCTTTCAATTTTCGTGGTGGCATTATTCTGTCGCCGCTAGGACGATTCAACCTCGCTCACGACAGCCCCACCAATGAGCTGACGGATAGGCCGTTGGTGAGCACTGAGATCATCCCAACCGCCCTGTCGGAGGCCGGTATGGGATTCTACGGGGCGTGGTATCCCACCGCCTTGGCGCGCATTACCTACGAGTTTTATGGTGTCAACGGATTCGGACCCGGCGTGATACTTGACGATCCGGATGGGACCCGTATCAGCGCCGGAACGGGTAATCTAGAGGACAACAATAACTGTCCGTCTTGGGTGGGCAGGATCGGTATTAGTCCCGATGCCGCTCAGGAGATAGGTTTTTCATTCCACACAGGTCCGTACAATACCTGGAAGGCCGAAGACCTTACCATCGACAAGAAGCGCGACCTGACGATTCTCGCGGTCGATTGGGAGCTTACTTGGAACAGATTCGATCTGTTGGGAGAATACGCCTCGGCAAGTATTGATGTGCCGGAGGAGTCCAGAATCTTTGCAGAAAGCCTAGCCGGGTCGTACGTTCAGCTCAACACGCGCTTTGGCAGCAATCTGGTGTCGCGTCTGCCGGATTCGAGCTTGACCGCTGTGATCCGTATCGGGTCGGTGGATTTCGACACTGACGTTACCGGTGATGACCTTCGCAGGCTTACCCTTGGCTGTAATTTCAGGCCCGCACCGGACAGCGTGTTCAAGCTGGATTACCAACGCAACTGGTCGAAAGATCGGTTCAAGAACGAGGTTGAAGGAGCGGCCTTGTTGTTCAGCGTCGCCTCCTATTTTTAGACTGTCGTTTGCCGGAATTGCTGATACAATGAACCCAATCGTCGTGGTCTCAGGTCTCCCACGCTCGGGCACGTCGATGATGATGAAGATGCTCGAAGCTGCGGGCATCGAAGCGTTAGTGGATAACACCCGAGGGGCGGATGAGAATAATCCTCTCGGGTATTATGAATTCGCGCCCGTCAAGCAGCTAGAGAGAGATGGTTCCTGGTTGGCCGACGCCTCCGGCATGGCGGTCAAGGTCGTTTCCCGTCTTCTAGAATACTTGCCCGCGGAGCACGCTTACAAAGTGATCTTCATGCGTCGCCAGATGGATGAGATAATGGCCTCGCAACGCGTTATGTTGGAACGGCAGGAATTCGGGGGAGAGCAGCCGTCCGACGAGTATATGGGCGCAGTGTTTGACGTACACCTCAGGGCGGTTGCGTGTTGGCTCGAAGGCCAAGAGAATGTCGAAGTGCTTTACGTGAAGTACAACGAAGTGTTGCAGGATCCCGCCAAGCAGGCGGTGAAGATTAAAGTATTCCTTGGACTGGGAGCGGGACTCGAAAAGATGGTGGAGGTTGTGGATTCCCGGCTATACCGCCAGAGATCGTTGAATGCTAATCTATAACTCGTCCTGCCTTACTTGTGTGTTGCTTTGCATGCTCTTTCTAGCGTGTAGCCAGAATTACAGTGACAAACCCTCGCACGAAGCACTGGCTGAAAGAGGGTTTAAGGCAGTTGATAATGCCACGCCGCAGTCGGAGATGACCATCGCTGTCACCGAACGCAAGAACTATGGAGATCTCTCGGCGGTTCCACCCACAGGCTGGGAGCAGTTGATACCTTCCAGCTCAATGAGGTTGGCGGAATTTAGAATTCCCGGCGAGCCTGCGGAAAACGAGGATGCTACCTTAGCCGTGTTCTATTTTGTTAAAGGTCAAGGGGGTACGGTGGAACAGAACATTGATCGTTGGTACGGGCAGTTCGAGCAACCGGACGGCAGCTCGACGCGGCAGCGAGCACGCCGATGGCAAGATAACGTGTATGGAATGTCTGTAACCATGGTCGACATAAGTGGAACTTTTTCGACTGGTATGGGAACCGGTTCAGGTTCTTCAGAACCGGCAGTCGGATATCGCATGTTGGGGGCTATCGTTGAGTCAGAAAACGGTCGTTATTTCTTCAAACTGGTAGGGCCAGACGCCACGGTGACCCATTGGCGTGAGAGTTTTTCTGCATTCGTTTCGAGTATCCAGTGATTAGTCGCGGCTGAGGGTCTGATTATGTACATGCAGCTCGAGGATGAGTTTGGTGATGTGGTGAGCAAAGCGCGGCGAGGCCAAGAGATTTCAGTGAGTCTATTGGCCGAACGCGTAGGGCTCACAAAAGAAGAAATAGACCAGATAGAGAGCTACCTTCTGACGCCTCCCAAGGAAGTGGTCGAAGCCATCGCCGGCAGCCTCGATCTTGAGGTCAACAAGCTCAAAGCCGCCGCAGTGAATAGTTTTTTCCCGCTTTATCCTTCTGGACGCCCGTTAGATGGTTTGGTATTAGAGATGCTGGTTCTGGGTAGCGACTTTCTCATGAACGGATACGTCGTTGGTTGCGCGAAAACACGCAAGGGCGTCGTTATTGATCCGGGTTTCGATCCAGAGAAGATCCTAAAAGCCGTAGATGCCGCAGAGCTGGAGATCGAACAGATCCTACTCACCCATGGCCATGGTGATCATACGGGTGCTCTGTCTGAAGTGTGCCAGGCGACGGGTGCTCCGGCTCGCATCAATGCTTCGGACCAGCATCTGCTCGGTGGCCTCGGCACCAAGATTGAGGGAAAGATCGTGGCTGGTGAAACCATCGAGGTAGGTAATCATACCTTTTCAGTTGCGAGCACCCCGGGGCATACGGCAGGTGGAGTGAGCTTCGTACATCCCAGATTCGCGTTCGTTGGAGATGCGCTTTTTGCTGGCTCGACGGGAGGAACGATGCGAAGCGAAGACTACCAAGCGCAACGGGAAGCAGTGGCAAAGCAGCTTCTGGAGTTAGACGGGGCGGTGCAGCTGTTCCCTGGTCACGGGCCCGCCACGACGGTAGCAGAAGAACGTGCCAACAACCCATTTTTCATTTAGGTCGTTCCGAAGTCGCATTCAATATCCAGTCGTAATCAAAAAACGGAATGCTATTTCTGGACCTCTAGCGGTTGCCTCTGCGATGGAAGCCGGTAATAGGTAGAGGGAATACGGTTCCGAGTAAACGATACCCCATCCTGCTTCCGATGCTGCGAGAATCACCCAATAAAGTCGTCGCCATACCAATCGAGGATCTTGGATAGGCGTAAACACCTTTCATAGTGGGTAGTGCAACGTGAGTCCCTCGCGAAAAGTTTTAGCGCCTTCTTTGGCTTGGCGTTTAAGCTCATTCCCTCGAATGCCCTATTTGTGGACCGTTGACAGCTTTTACTATGCAGTTGAGAACAAAGAAAACACGCGCTTCCTTGTGCGCCGGCTGGATGACTTGGGTCTCAATGTAGATCAGCGAATGTTTCTCGTTGCCGATCGCAATCTTCAACTTTGAAAAGAAGCCGCTGCACAGCCTGATGTTTTTGACGCCCCCGCCAGGTAGGCATCGATCGCCCCACGTACAACAAAGGCGTTGTAATCGTTGATCCAATACGCCAATACATCCTGCTGGCTCGGGAGTCTATTGGGATGACTTCTATGGCTGTAGTGAGCGATGCTGTCCAGACAAGAGACCAGAGTACCTTAGTGTTTCTGCAAATCTGCATAGTCTACGAGCCCGTTTTCATCGAAGTGATTTTTAAGAACGCTGTCGAACCAGTGATTGTTGCAGCAGAAAGGCACATAGATGAATCTCCTCGCATCGGCTCCCATGGTTGGGTGCCGGAAGCCGCAAAAGGTTTCGACTTATTTTGAAGACCTTCGCCGCCCATTCCACAGGACAGGTAATCGCCGTGAAGGGAGCAAATCAGGGTCCACTGCGTTCGGTGGACATGGTGGTACCTCTGAATAAACTCGTCTGTTTTGCTGGTCCCGCAGGTTCGGGACACCGCACCTTGGCGGTCGATGTTTTGTGGGCCGAAAGCCGTCGTCGCTACATGATGGCACTTTCGCCACTCGAACGCGAAAAGCTTGGGGGGGTCGCCAAGATCGCCGTTGAAGGCATCACGGGCTTGCCGCCGGCGTTGCTGGTGAATGGCAACAGATTCAAATCTAAGCCCTCGGTAGCTTCGTTTCTGCGGCTCGATGAGCTGTTGACTAGGATATTGCTAACTTATGGTGAACTTTTCTGTCCGCTGTGTAATGGAGCATGTTTGAATTTTTCAACCGAAGCGGCAGCAGACTGGACTATCGATCGCTGCTTTGGCCAACGGTGCTTGGTGAACGCTCCGTTGGAACCTGGATCGGAGGTGCCGGTGGAAGAGGTGCTCCAAGAGCTGCGGCGCGCCGGCTTTCGTCGCCTGTGGATTGATCGTAAGGAGCACATTCTGGAAGAAGGCGAACTCGATCGGCTTCCACTGAATAGCTCAGTTGCGGTCGTCGTCGATCGCATTGTACCGAAAGAACAAAGTCGACACCGTCTGTTAGAGGCGTTTAATAACGCCCGTGCCATTTCCCGCGGCAAAACCTGGTTACGAAACCTGGACACGGAGGAAGACCACTACCTCAACCGCGATCCGACCTGCACTAAATGCGGTTGCACTTTTGCCCCAACGACGACGGAAGATCTCTTGCGGAATGCAGGGAAAGAAACGGATCAAGTCCGGATCCAATTGGCCGGCAAATCGCTGGCCGAGATCGAGAATCTATCGTGTGCCGAGCTCAAGGAGTTCCTACGCCAGGTCTCCGACGCCGAAGGCGTCGTCCAGCAAGCGGATCGCATATTGGAAGAGGCATGTGCTGTCGGGTTGGCGACTTTGAAGACAAACGTAAGATTTCCCCAGCTGTCGAGGACGCAGCGGCTACGTCTCGAGATCGCGGCCTTGGGTTCCGAACGTATGTCAGGACTGCTTTACGTTATGGAAAATCCTGTGGACGGCATGACCGACGTGGCTGCAGCGCATCTCATCGAACGTTTGCGGATTCTCATTGGACGGGGGAATTCGATTATTGTGGTGAGCAATGCAGTGCCAATCCTCGATTCGTCCGACGTGGTATGCCAGTTTGCATTTGGGGAGCCTTACGAGGACCCAATACCGGTTGAGCTTGCGCATACCCGTACGGGTGTTGTTGTCGGGAAATCCAAACTGCTGTTTTCGTCTCGCGACAACACACTGTTCGAATTCTTCGAACTGGAATTGCCGAGCCACTGTTTTATCGCAGTGTGTGGTCCCGAAGGTAGTGGCAAAAGTTACCTCCTGCGTGAGATACTAGCTCCCGCCATAGCCGGTGGATTACAAGCGGGTGCAATAGCTGTTGGCGATGAAACCGGAAAAAGAAGGGTAGTGTTTGCAAGTTCTGCAATTGGAAGCTCCGCAAGTACTTTGATCGATGCGGTCGATCTGTCAGGACACCTAGCAGACCTGTTTGCAGCGAGTCCGGTATCAGTCGAGAATGGCTATCCTGCCGAGTGGTTCCAACTCACATCTCCGGGTGGACGTTGCAGTTATTGCGAAGGCAAGGGGGTGTTGTCATGCGATTTGGGAATATTGGAAGAGGTTTCGACTGTGTGCCCACATTGCGAAGGAAGGTGTTTTAAAAATGAGGTATTGGAAGCAACACTCAAAGGAGCCAACATCAGCGAGCTTCTATGCAGTTCCGTAGACCATTGCCGCGAGAAATTTCAGCGAGACCGGAAGCTCAAGAGCCAACTGGACGCTTTGATTTTATCTGGGCTGGGTCAATGTAGATTGGGCCATAGTTGCGCGGAACTTGAGCTCGGTCAGCTCATTCTGCTGCAATTGGCAGCGGCGTTGCCGAAAACACACCGACGAGACTTCGTCATCATTGCTGATCCCACTGGGCTCGATCATGCTCAAGATCTCACCAGACTTATTCGCGTCGGTGACGAGTTCATAAAGAAGGGCGCTACGGTTGTCGTCGAAACCAACGATCCACGGTTGATTTCTCAGGCCGATTGGATGGTGGAATTGGCGGCGCCAACGGGTTCGGGCGCGACGACGATCAAGAGTAGTGGGCCAGTGACAAAAAAGTGTGACCCATAGGGTGGGAAAGAGCCTTCGGGGTTGATAATTTTCTGTTCGGTCATGATATTTTGGCGGACTTCGTCATAGGTGATTATAGGCTACCTACAACATGAACATTGAACAAGAGCTCAGCGCCGAAGTCGTATCTCACTTGGATCTGAGTAGTTTTACTCAAGTTCCGTCCGGGACGCCGATTTTCGAAGTTTTGAATATTATGCGCGATCAGCAGGTGAGTGCGGTCCTCGTCAATAAAGAGGAACAATTGGCGGGCATATTCACTGAGCGCGATGTGCTCACCCAAGTTGCGGACGAACCGTCCACGTGGAAGTTGCCAGTGGAGGAAATGATGACCGCTTCTCCACAAACACTTTCCCCGGATGCCGCTGTCCAGGAGGCGTTGCACCTGATGAATGCCGGGCATTATCGGAATGTACCCGTCGTCGACGGGAATGGCGGCATTGTAGGAATCCTTTCGCAAAACAGCATTGTCAAGTTTCTCACCGATCACTACCCACGAGAGATATACAACCTACCCCCCGATCCCGAATCGATTCCGCGAACACGAGAAGGTGCCTGATGGGTATTCCGTATGGAAATGCACGCTAACATAGACACGCTCCGCATCTTGCCGGGCCGCCGATGGTGGAGGCGTGTTAGTTGATGGCGGATTCCAAACTGACGATTACGCGGAAAGAACAAGCAGCTGACAACGCCGACGGCAATCATAAAAAAAACATGACTGCCGATGCGGATGCCCGTGGTCTTCCAGAAATACAGGATTCCGTTGTCATACGTTTTTCTGGCGATTCGGGGGACGGCATGCAATTGACCGGGACCCTGTTCACTAACACCTCGGCGATCTTAGGAAACGACGTCAGCACCTTTCCTGATTTTCCTGCTGAGATCCGTGCTCCCGTCGGTACGGTGGCAGGTTTGAGCGGATTCCAAGTCAATTTCTCCACCAACGAGGTGTACACCGCCGGCGATGCGCCGATCGTATTGGTGGCGATGAACCCGGCCGCTTTGAAAGCCAACCTGAACGACCTAGAGTTTGGCGGCATCGTTATCGTTAACATTGATGCGTTTTCGCGCAACAACCTGCGTAAGGCAGGATACGCTTCCAATCCCCTGGACGACGACTCGCTTCACACATACGAAGTGCATCGAGTTCCGTTGACCACTCTCAACCGTGCTGCTCTGTCCGAAATCGAGGGCCTCACTAATCAGCAGAAAGATCTGTGCAAGAACTCCTTCGCTTTGGGTCTCACCTATTGGATGTATGATCGGCCGTTGGAGCGCACTTTGGAGTTCTTCGAAGAGAAGTTTGCCAAACGCCCAACGGTAATCGACGCGAATACGCGGTCATTGAAGGCCGGTTATTATTACGGCGAGACTACCGAAGCGTTTCAAAGCCGGGTGAGGGTTCCGCGTCGCACGGTGGTGGAGCCGGGAACCTATCGGCGGGTAAACGGCAACGAGGCCCTGGTTATGGGGTTGGTAACTGCTTCCCGGAAGGCTAAGCGCACATTGGTGTACGCGAGCTACCCTATAACGCCCGCGACCGCCGTCTTGGAGGAACTGGCTGCACTAAAACACTTCGGTGTTCGCACTTTTCAGGCCGAAGACGAGATCGCAGCGATGGGAGCGATCATAGGAGCTGCTTTCGGCGGCGCTTTGGCGGTAACGGCGAGCAGTGGTCCCGGTATCGCCCTCAAGAGCGAAGGTATGAACTTGGCGATCGTACACGAATTGCCCATGGTGATCGTCAATATACAACGCGGGGGACCCAGTACCGGCTTGCCTACGAAAACCGAACAAACCGATCTCCTGCAGGTGCTTTTTGGTCGTAACGGCGAAAGTCCGATTCCGGTGTTGGCCGCGTCTTCGCCTAGCGATTGCTTTGGCACCGCCATAGAAGCGTGTCGTATCGCCATTCGTTCAATGACACCTGTTGTACTCTTATCCGACGGCTATCTGGCTACCGGTTCGGAGCCGTGGCGGATCCCGGATCCCTCTGAAATACGACCGATTAGGGTTGAAAAACCAAAGGATTCGACGGGTTACCAACCATATGCCAGAGCGGAAGCAACCTTGGCGCGCGCGTGGGTGTCGCCTGGTACTCCTGGTTTCGAACACCGCATCGGGGGACTGGGCAAAGAGGATGTCACAGGGAACGTCTCCTACTTGCCGAAAGACCACGAGAACATGGTGCGGATTCGCCACGCCAAGGTGGCACGCGTGGCAGAGTTTATTCCTGACATTGAGGTCCTCGGGCCTGAGAGTGGAGAGTTATTGGTTTTGGGATGGGGAGGCACCTCCGGAGCGATTCGCGGAGCGGTGGAACGGGCGCAAAGTCTGGGGAAATCGGTTGCCAGCGCTCATCTGCGATATTTAAATCCATTTCCCAAGAACCTGGGAGAGGTGATCGATCGCTACGACCGTGTTTTGATTCCAGAGCTCAATTTGGGGCAGCTTGCCATGTTGATTCGCTCTGCTTACAACATAAAGGTTGAAACGCAGAACAAGGTTCAAGGCCAACCGTTTAAGATCTCCGAAATCGAACAACAGATCCTCAAGATGTTGGATTAACAATCGCTATTTTGCGGTACCAGGAAACACGGAAATGACTGAGCCAATAACTGAAACCAAACTAACCCGAAAAGATTTTGTCTCCGACCAGGATGTGCGTTGGTGCCCGGGGTGTGGGGATTACGCCATTCTTGCGCAGATGCAAAAGGTGCTGCCGGAGTTGGGTATCGCCAGAGAGAATCTGGTTTTTGTTTCTGGCATCGGTTGCGCGAGCAGGTTTCCATATTACATGAATGCGTATGGCGTTCACGGAATCCACGGGCGCGCACCAACCATCGCTACTGGTCTGAAACTCGCCAATCCCGAGCTTAGCGTCTGGGTCATAACCGGAGACGGGGATGGGCTCTCCATCGGCGGTAATCACTTGGTGCACTGTCTGCGCCGCAACGTTGATGTGAAGATTTTATTGTTCAACAATCGGGTATACGGATTGACCAAGGGCCAATATTCGCCGACCTCGCTCCCGGGTCACCGCACGAAGAGTTCTCCTGTTGGTTCAGTAGACTATGCCCTCAAACCACTTTCAGTTGCCTTGGCAACGGAGGGCACCTTTGTCGCGCGCACTCAGGATACCAACACCAAACACCTCAGCGAAATGTTACGACGCGCCGCGTCCCACAAAGGGACCGCCTTTATTGAGATCTTTCAAAATTGCGTGGTTTATCATCCCACTGCTTGGGAACACACTACCAATCCAGACAGTCGCGAGGAAAACACGTTGTTTCTCGAAGACGGCCAACCCTTGATCTTTGGTAAGAACAAGGACAAGGGCATTCGACTGAACGGGATGGAGCCTGAGGTCGTGAGCTTGGGACGGGGAATCGATAAATCCGATTTGCTGGTCCATCACGAGGGCCTCGAAAGCACTAACTACGCCTTTATGTTGAGTAGGATGGAACACCCGAGCTTTCCGCTTCCGTTTGGCGTGTTGCGGGCGGTAGATCGACCTGTTTACCACGAACTGGTGTTGGATCAAGTGGGCCGCGCGATCACCGAGTCGGGAAATGGTGACCTGGAAGATCTCTATCGTAGCAGCGACACGTGGGAGGCTGATGAAAGCGTTCTCCCTTTGGCCAGCTGATGATATCATGATCTGTCCATTCTGCGGGCATGACAACATCTCCGGTAGCGATGTATGTGAGGAGTGCCATCAAAGCTTGACAATGGAGTTCCCGTCCGATTCCGAGGCGCAAACAATCCTCAACCAACGCCTGTCACTGCTGAATCCGCGTCAGCCAGAATGCGTTGGGCCAAAAACGACCGTGGCGGAGGCCATTGAGAGGTTGAAAAAAAGGAATGTCGGCTGTGTTATCATCACTGACGAAGATGGCGCAATGCGCGGCATCTTCACCGAACGCGACGTGTTGTACCGCATTGCCGGTTTGGCCGAACACCTCGAAGAGATCTTCGTCGAAACGGTGATGACTCCAGGGCCTAGCAGTTTGAAACCGTTCATGTCGATTGCACAGGCATTTCATCTGATGGGTTTGCATGGTTTTCGTCACGTGCCGCTGGTGGATGATCAGGATCGGCCAATCGGTTTCATCTCCTTGCGGGACATTGTAAACTTCATAGAAGAGCATTTCGCTACAGCAGTCGTCTCTTCCAACTGAGAACTCAACTAATCCAAGACGAGGGCAGGGTGAATTCCTGCTCTCGTCTTTGTGAAAGCGGGAAACTGATGAAGGCGTTGCGGCTGTTCTTCGTGCTGTTCTTTGCCAGTATCGCCATCGCTCCAGAGCAGGCGCGATCCGAAATACGCAACAGTGATCTGCAGTTCACCCGATCGATTGCCGAAGGAGAGTGGCTGCGTCTACAACTGGATCTTTTGGCTTTGCACCTCAGTTTTCCAGCGTATCGTATCGACATATCGCTGAACGAAAAGAACATCATCGTGTTCACTTTTCTTTCGAGCAGTGGCCTTTCAGATGACATGGTGAAGATGGGGCGTGCAGACACGGAAAAGATGTTGAAATACCATGCCGAAGGCATAAGTGAACGGGTGTCAACGCTGATTAAAGACCAGTTTCCGCGGCTGTGGACAGATTTCGACGATGAGAACGATTTCAAAGGAGAGTTCCGAGTGCCGGGTGAGGATCCCGAACAAGTAACACGCCAACGGGCCTACTGGCTCAAAGGCAGACTTCACTGGAGCCAGTGAGGGGTTACCTCATTCGGGGTCGTGCGAGCGCATGTCGCCGACGACGGTTTCATCGAGAACGATGTATTTGTCGATGGCCGGCTCCTCTGTCGTTATGAGCCAGCCATCGATCCGTTTGCCGAACACGGTAATCGACTTGGATTCCACGTTGATTACCTTCGAGAAGCGAGTGTGTTTATCGCGGTTGGTGCAGAAAAACGTTTGTCGGCGCGTCATTCCCTTTTCAATCGTTTCCACCGCTACCCCCTCGTTCCGTTTTTAGCTTCGCTGAGTAATCGTGGACGGTGTCCACGAGAAGACGAACCTGATCCACCGACGTTCCGGGTAACAGACCATGCCCCAAATTGAAGATATGAGGCCGATCTCCGACATCGTCAATAATCCTCTTGGCTTCGCTCACCATATTCTCCTTTGCTCCTAGCAAAGCGCAGGGATCTAGATTCCCCTGTAATGTAGTGCCCTTCCCCAGAACCTCGTACGCCTGACTGAGAGAGATGCGCCAGTCGATGCTTACTACGTCCGCATTTAGCTGTCGGATAAGTGGCAAGAGGTGAGAGGCGCCCAGCCCAAAATAAATGTATGGAACGGCACTCGACTCCAGTTCGGCAAAAACACGTTTGAGGTAGGGAAGAACTAGTCGTTCGAAGTCGCGGGCCGATAGCCAGCCGATGGAGGTGTCGAAAATCTGCAGCGCTTTGGCTCCGGCATCCACCTGCGCCCTCAGGTAGATGATCAAGGCGTCCGTCAGGCGGTCCAGTAATTTGTCAACTGCGACCGGTTCGGAATACATAAAACAACGAAAGGTTGAGAAGTCTTTGGAGCTTGACCCTTCGACTGCCCACGAGGCTAGGGTCAATGGGCCACCCCCGTAGCCAATTAGGGGAACGTGAGGAGGAAGCGCTGCGCACACCTGACGTACTGTCTGCAGCAGAAAAGAGAGATCCGATTCCATGTCGAGCGGCTTGAGCTTCTCTACGTCGTCATTACTGCGTACCGGGTTGCTGAAAATGGGACCCGGATCGTAGCGGAAGTTTAAGCCCAACGGTTCCAAGGGAGTAACAAGATCCGCAAAGAGAATTGCAGCATCGACCTTAAGTAGATCGACGGGCATCAACGTGATCTCCGTAGCTATATCCGGTGACTTGAACATCACCTGTAGTGATCCGGTTTGCTCGCGGATCTCACGGTACTGCGGTAGAGTGCGCCCGGCTTGCCGCATGAGCCATATCGGCGTCACAGCGGGGGATTCACCGTTGCAAGCTGCTATAAAGGGGCTTGGAATCACTTCGTTGACCAAGGCAGGTAGCACAGGATATTCTGCTACCAGTTGGGGCAGATACCCACAGCCTTGCTACGCCTTTAGCGTCCTATATGGCGCAAACTAATGCCGTTGTCAGAGTAGTTTGTGCAGACCAAGTCGTTTTTGGAAATGCCGCTTGAGGATCCAATCCAGGTTTGCATGTTGGAATCTCTATGCTAGCACCATCTGGCCAAAGATGACTAGACATATTCTTCCGTCTGAGCTTTCAGTTCATCCAGGTTTTAGTGGCAAGTCTGGATCCCCGTGTGAGATGCGGCTCTTCAGCAGGCATTATCGGCAAGCGGCCTATTTGCCGGGCTCCACCATCCACTCGGGCAGAGTGATCCTATACTTGTAGAATCCGTCGACTGGTTCAAAAGAGACTTCTTGATCACGGATATGAGCCGTTCGCAATGGCTGGAAATCATCGTAGGCATCGAATCCAAGAACGCGTAACCGCGGAGTTCTACGATCATCCCAAAAGTGGTTGGTGCGCACTAGAATCTCACCGGAGCAGCCCATCGGGAAGACGTCGATTTCCCAATTTTTATGTAGCAATATCGCGGCCCCGTCTAAACTGATGGGGCCGATGTCCAAACGGATACCGCGCGTATCCACATAGAGGTAGTCGGCACAGCGGGCAAAATCCATGCGTCCCTTACCGGCATCAACCGAGGAATAAGCCAGAACCGAGTCTGCTGTAAAAGCCACGAATGAGCCTGGAGACAAAAGGAAAGATTGCCCGAGATGATCTACCTTCCATGCGTCGTCCCAACCGGCGTTTGCAAAGATGCGCAGGCCATTCTCATACGTGAGACAGAGGTGACTGCGCTCGTAAGCGCCCGAAATCAGCGCATCCGTAGTTTCCAGCAGGTTACCGTCGCTGTGATACTGTATCTCTTGTATTGGCACCTGAAGGTACTGAGTTTGAAGGTTCTGCATCAGATAGTACGCCTTGACTACGGCTTCCAATCCCCACCGCTTGAGGTCGGGCAACAAGCACGCGTGACCATAGGCCGCTGTCATAGTTAGGTAGCGCGAGAGGTGGTCGCTGCGTCCGTGACGTTGGGTTTCAGG
>CAYNZV010000088.1:15151-18568 GCA_964401715.1 uncultured Gemmatimonadaceae bacterium
CTCTCGTTGAGCGGCGAGAGGTCGCGAAAGTTCGTGGTCAAGGCGAAGATAAAACCGAGATCCCCCAAAGCCTCTAAGTATTCGCTCAATGCATCGTTGCCCCCTTTGGCTGCGGCTGCATTGAGCGAGAGAGTGGCGTTGCCATCGCCGTCGTGCCAAATGTCCTCACCATGGATAACCACAACGTGGTCCATGCCACGTTGCTTCAGAGTCAACAGGTCTTCATAGGCTTCGACGTAACTCTCCTCGGTAGGCGGAAGGACGCCGAGCTGATACCAGGTAAACGGGTTAAGTTCTGTCTTATTGGCGTTCCGGTCGACAACGGGTATTATGGGGACTACCTCTTCGAATCTTCGCGAAGCGGTGACGGCGATCGATTCGCGAAGATGGTTGCGTTTTCCGGACGAATCCGGCAAATACTTGCATCCGCCATTCAAACGTAGGGATCTTAGGGCTTCATCGGCGGGAGGCGCATATAAGATCGAAGCTTCGGAATTGTAGATGTCCATCAAAGCCGAAACGAAGACGCCGTTCGTGCACAAAACGTGTGGATCGTTTTGACCAAATGTGAAATACGGTATACGGAACAACCGCGGATTGGCGGCGCCGGTAATGCGGCCAAATTCGACACCTGTCGCTCTGCCACCACCGCCCTCTAAAGTCACAACGAGGGTCTTGCCTTCGATTCGAAACTGGTAAAGGAAGTCGACCTGCTCGTCCCCGAGGTTCCACTTCCAGCGCGCTTCTACTCGATCGTTTACCAGTTCGCAGGAAACGAAATGACGCTGTACTTCCTCGTCTTCAACAGACCATTCTCGTCCCCCCAAGTCGACCGTTATACCACCACCATCGAGTGGATTGATCGGGTCGGAATTGTTGATCTCCAACTCCAAGTCGCATAGGGTTCCGTCGATCGGCGTGTAGATGAACCGCACGACCGCGGATAACGATCTGGATTCAAGTACGAACGAGATGCCGTCTTTGACTACGCTGTTCGAGACCTCTTCTTCTGAATCCAACGGCAGTTCCATCTGCATCGGTAGCGTACTACAAGGTGGTTCGGGCGCCGCGGGCAGGTGTGCTGTTTGTGGTTCGATGAAATCGAGACCTGCGAATTGTACCACCACTTCCTGGCGGGCAAAGACGTTTCGCAGCGCGATGCCTTCGATCTTGCCAGCGATGCCGGTTTTCAACAAGCGTCGGTAGTACTGCCATCCACAGGCATCCACTGTGCCCATCTGCTGTTCAACGTTTTCCGCGAAGAGAAAAACCAATTCGGGAAGGTGTTCAAGGTCGAACTGGTGATTACAACAAACCCAGATGCCCACGGACTCCTTGCCGGGGGGCAAAGGTATCGGATCTGGCGGGCGTATGACAACCTGGCCGGCTCCAGCTATACTCAGGGACGGGTTGCCCCCATCCACGGAGGCATTAAGCTCGGCAGTAGTTCCGTCAAGCGGTTCAAGCTGCCAGGATTCGAGGTCCTTGAAATCGACTAACGGCGCCCCCCGAAGCGGGATAGGCAGATCGAGTGTGTCGTGCTGTTTGTCGGACACGTTGGCAATCTCTGAGTCAAAGGGTTTCGTTGGAGGCGCCAAACGCCCGGTTTCGGTTCCAACAGCCCTATTTATCCGATATTTAGGTGGATTTTGGCGAAACAGTCAAAATATACTATTACATCTTGGGTGTCAAGATTGTCCCCTGCCATGATTCGCATTACTGTGGATTCCACAAGAGCTTGTCTGACAATTATATATGGTGATTATGATAAGTAGTAGCGGAGGTCCATTTGAATAGCTTCCAGACAGCAGTAGTCGGCGGGGGAGCTGCAGGTCTTATGGCCGCCATCACCGCCGCCCAACAGGGCAGGGCAGTCGCTTTGCTGGAAGGCAACACACGACTAGGCCGCAAGATTCTGATATCCGGAAACGGCCGCTGCAACCTAACCAATAGAGACGCCGACTCGGTGGAGCACTATCACGGCTCCCACAGGGAGTTTACCGCCGGGGTATTGAAACGTTACCCTGTCAAGGAAACCCTTGCATTCTTCGCCGAGATGGGGTTGGAATGTAAAACCGCCACCCTTGGTAGGTTGTTTCCGGTAACAGATCAGGCAGCGACCGTATTGAATCTGTTAGAAGACAAGCTGTATGAGTTGGGAGTCCACCTCGTTACGGAAGCCAAAATCAAGGAACTCAGATTAGGTGCGCATTTCGAGTTGGAAGCCAATGATGGTCGAACCTGGAAAGCTGATCGTGTAATTCTCGCTACCGGAGGAATAAGTATTCCGAAGCTGGGTGCCGACGACAGCGGCATGCAGCTGGCTGCGGTCTTTGGGCACCAGCGAACAGCTCTTTATCCGGGCTTGGTCCCGCTGTGCGGCGGCGACAAGCTGGTCCACGCCATGCACGGGGCGAAGATCCATGCCGCCCTGCGTGTGGAGCTTCCAACAGGCCAAGTTTGTATAGATGAAGGCGATCTACTTTTCACTAAGTACGGCGTGTCTGGATTGGCAATCTTGAATCTTAGTGCCAAAATAGTGCCTTTCCTTGAAAAGGGAGAATTAGATGTGATCATCAATCTTCTTCCGGGGAAGTCTTCCGAGGAAGTGAGTGATCGTCTCAAGGAACGTTGGCAGTACAACGGGCAACAATCGGTGGCTTTGAACCTGTCGTCCCTATTTCCAGATAAGATCGCCCACGCCGTGTTAGAGAAGTTACAGGTTTGCGGCGACACACAGGTGTCCCGTCTGTCCAAGAAGCATCGATGGGCGATCGCCAATCATCTAACGAAGCTACCGGTACGGATTCGCGAACCGCGTTCTTTCGAATTTGCCGAGGTGACAATCGGAGGAGTGAAGTCAGAAGAGGTGAATCCAGAAACGATGGAGTCGAAATTGGTACCCGGGTGTTATCTTGCAGGCGAGATGCTCAACGTCCACGGCGATCTTGGTGGGTACAACTTCCAATGGGCATGGTCGAGCGGATACCTGGCAGGACTCGGGACCGGTCTTCGATGAGCCCTCGCAAATTGACGTCCCGAAAACGCTCGGTTACAATCTAATGAATCTGCACAGCCGGCCCCGTTTTGATACCAACAATCGCAACAATAGCTTTGCGTTTCGCTCCAGAAAGAGAAGCCGCGTGCTCCGGAGTTACACGGCAATATGACCACTGATTCTCCTTCACCGGTAGGGATTGTTCTCGCTGCCGGTAAATCGAGTCGTATGGGTCGCCCCAAACAACTTTTGCCTTGGGGAGAATCCACCGTGATAGAAGAGATCGTTGCCAGTGTGAGTGCCAAATTTGCTCAGACCATCGTTGTACTTGGTCATCGTGCCGCTCACATTGGGCAATTGTTGGCGAGATTTGGCATTGAGATCGTGGTGAACCATGATTACGAACGTGGTATGCTCTC
>CAYNZV010000089.1:0-15321 GCA_964401715.1 uncultured Gemmatimonadaceae bacterium
GGTCATGGCGACCCTCACGGTGGAGACTGTGGCTCACATCACGTGAACGAAGATGGTTCTGTAATGGTTCCATTGCCGGATGGCAGCGAACGTTGGCTTATGTCCGGAGAGTACACCATGAATCCAGATGGGTCTGTTACCATCAGCAAAGAAGGTGAACCGGATAATGGTGCCACGGTAACGCCGCCACCCTGTCATGATGATGAGGGTGTAAGTATTCAGCCTGGCGACGCCAGTCACGGCGCGGACGGATCCTCTTCCAAGTAATCCGAAGCAAGCTGTCACAAAAGACTCATTGAAAGGGCCACCAGAGTTAATCTGGTGGCCCTTCTACTGTTCTAATCCGATTCCGGAACTGTCGTGGACAGTGTGTCTTCTTTTTGTGTTTGCGAGCTTACTACGAATTTTTCATCGAAATTCAACAGCTACGAGAGCAACAAGACTCTGTTATTAGAGCTAAGGAAGTAGCCATCGACGCCATCTTAAAATTCCTGAAGTGTACAAGGTCGAGCATAGGATGTTAGTGATCGTCGATCGATTCAGGGAAACCACCATGATGCTTACTAACCAAGTGAACCGATACCCGCAGCGTATTAATGGCCTCTAAACGCGAAATCCAGGAGATCCTTCAGTTGGTGAATCTTGAGTGGTGGGTTGGTATTGGGAATCGCAGCATCGTTCACTGGGGGCTGCAGCGTCGGAAACACTCGTGTCGGCATACCTCGGCTCTCGATCGGTAGTATCATTATTATTCTCTTTATATTGTTGGGAAACTGGAAAGTCGGTTACCTGAGGATAAGAAGGAGTTGTTCCTCGGTGACCGGATTGTCCGCGCATTGAATCTCTCACATTACGGTCTGAGGTCATGTCCAAGAACATCGTCGTATTGATCACCGACACCTTCCGGCACGACAACCTGGGCGACCGGGCTGCTCGCCCAATCCGCACCCCGGCTCTCGACGCGTTTGCGGAGGAGCGCGCGACGGAGATCACCCGATGCCACATGGGAAGCTTTCCGACCATTCCGCACCGCACCGACTTTGCGACGGGCGTTTTAGGATGGCCGCACTACGGCTGGCAACCGATCGATTGCAGCGGTCCGAACCACGCCGGAGAAATGCTCGGGGAACGTGGGTATGCTACCCAGTTGATCTGCGATTGCCCGCATCTGTTTAACGCTGGCTTTCAGCGCGGTTTCGACGCGGCGTTTCAACACCGCGGCCAGGAAGGGGACAGACCGCTGCTCCACCTGAACGATCCCATAAAAACGGTGGTGTCTGATGAGAAGACGCGTCAGGTCCCTCGTTACAGAGGACAAACGCTGGTTAATCTGCACCGATGGACGAATCAGTATCATCGCGGTGAGACCGATTGTTTTTCGTATAAGACGGCAGGTACAGCTGTACGCTGGCTGGAGGAAAACTGCGAGGCGAACCCGTTCTTTCTGTGGGTGGATTTTTTCGATCCACACGAACCGTGGGATCCGCCGGAGTACATGGTGCGCCGCTACGATCCCGATTACACGGGTAATCCGATGTTGCACCCGAACTATGGAAGATCCTCGGATTACACAGCGGACGAGTTTCACAATCTGTGGGCGCATTATGCGGCGGAGACGGAACTCGTGGACCGGCATATCGGCCAAGTATTGCAGAAGATTGAGGATTTGAATCTGTGGGACGACACCATCGTAGTGGTGATGTCGGATCACGGCATGTCACTGGGCGAACACGGCCGCACAGGGAAATCGAACATTCAGGAAACGGACCAACGCTACTGGCCGATTTATCCCGAGGTCGGTCATGTGGTGTTTCTAGTTGCCGGAGGCGATGTGCCGAAAGGTTGTCGCCTCGATTTGATCGCACAGCCGATGGATGTTCTGCCGACGTTGTGCGATCTGGCAGGGGCCGAGGTCTCGCCACCCAAGCCGTTCGACGGACTCTCGTTCGCCGACACTGTCTTGAAAGGTGAGTCAAAGCACAGGGAGTTTGCTGTCAGTGGATGCAACATCAATACCGAGGGCAGCAATCCACCACGGCGAGCAACCACGCCTTTCCTGGTAACAGATCGGTGGGGTTATGCGCCGGTTGGGGCACAGGGCAAACCGGAGCTCTACGATTTATCGGCGGACCGTTTGGCAGAGAATGATCTTGCCGCAGATCATGAAGCAGAAGTGGATGATCTTCATGAGCTGTTTTTGAACAACCTGGCTTGCCACAACGCGCCCAAGGAGGTAATGGAGCTCTGGGAAAGGTCGAGTGGTGCACAGACAGGCGGTGGTGTTTGGGCGATAGATTACGCTGAATAGAAGAAACAAAACCACTGTGCGGATCCTCTTCAAATTTCCTCGCATCGGTTGTGAAACCAGAATGTGCTTCCCACTACCCAGGCCCTGACAACTGCGTTGTAAATCGCACACGCTCTCTTCTCAAACCCTAATCCCCACGAACCTGGCTCGCAAAAATCCGATATGGGGAGCGCTCTTGTTGGCTGCTGGCATCCTTGACCAGATCATCGCTTGGGAGCTGCTTCTCCACAAATGAGTTTATCAGAAAGTCCCGATTTTTTGTCTCTTAAGGAGACTACCACGTTACAGCGCGAGCGCTGGCGCGACCAGTGTAATTATCTGCGCAAGCATTCGTCCTTCTTCAAGAAACTGTGGTCAGGCATTAAGGTCCCCGAGGATCTCGAAGAACTGCCGTCGCTGCCGCTTTGCGACAAGGAGATGCTGAGACGCAGCCAGGCCGCGAAACCTCCTTATGGAGACTACTTGGCGGCACCGGATCATGACGTGATTCGGGTTCACCGGACATCGGGTACGACCGGCATACCGATGAATCTGGCGCTGAGCGTCGCCGACGCGGAGCAGACGGCCGAGGTTGGGGCGCGGGCGCAACGGGCTTCCGGTTTGGGGCCGGGACATCGGGTCGTTCACTGTCTCAATTATCAACTGTGGATAGGTGGCTTTACCGATCACACAACCCTGGAAAGGACGGGTGCGAGTGTCATCCCTTTCGGGGTTGGTAACAGCAAGCAGCTGATTCGCACCATAAGGGAGCTGGAGATTACCGCGATTTCCTGTACACCGTCCTATCCGATATTACTGGAGCAGGTGATAGAAGAGAATTTCCCCGAGCTGACGCCAGCCGCGCTCGGACTTCAGCTCGGGCTATTCGGTGGAGAAGCAGGATTGGACAGCGACAGCTTTCGTGACCGGCTTGAGGCGACGTGGGGGTTCAAGGCGCGCAACGCCAACTATGGAGTCTCGGACATGCTGTGCAATTTCGCCGGGCAATGTGAGCATTCGAACGATCTACACTTCGTAGCGCCCGATCTGCTCTACCCTGAGTTAATAGATCCGGACTTGGGCACGCCATTGCCCTGGAAGGCAGGGATTGAAGGGGAATTAGTTCTCACTCATCTGGCGCGGAAATGTCAGCCGTTGGCGCGTTTTCGCACTGCTGACGTAATTGCTATCACGAATACGGAGCCTTGTCCGTGTGGTCGCACGGTGCCGCGGTTTCGGGTGATGGGACGTAGCGATGAGATGGTGGTGGTAAGAGGAATCAATGTTTTCCCCACCGCCGTGACGGCCGTGGTGAACGAATTCTCCGAGTGCTCGGGTGAGTACCGCATCGTGCTCGAGGATTCGGGACCGTATCAAAGGCTGCCGCTGGATGTCGAGTTGACTGCTGGAAACGAGGCAACACCCGCGCTGGCTGCGCGACTGGTTGAATCGGTCAGAAGCAGGCTCGATGTCACCGCCGAGATCAGCTTACTGCCGCCGCACAGCATGCCACGTACGGCCGGCAAAACTCAGCGGGTGATTAGAGGGAGGTAAATGGTGACTAATACGGTTCTAAGCAGCACCGAGGATGGCGTCTGCACCATTACCCTCAATCGTCCAGAGTGTTTAAATGCCATAAACCGACCTCTGCTTGCGCAGCTGAAGACGATTCTCGCCAACGGCCACGCGGATCCCAAGGTCAAGGTGTTCGTGATGCGAGGAGCCGGCCGTGCCTTCTGTTCGGGTCAGGATCTCAAAGAGTTCGATAAGTACGCGGGCAACGAAGCGGATAGTCGTGCCTACTTGGAATCCATCCAGGAGATCACGCGCGAGATGGTCCTGGGTGAGAAAGTGATCATCGGCGCCATCCACGGTTGGGCAGTGGGTGGTGGTCTTGAATGGCTCATCAATTGCGATCTGGCGATTCTCGCTGCAGGCACACGCTGTTTTTTCCCGGAGATAACGCTGGGTGTGTTCGTGACTGGCGGCGTGAGCGCTCTGCTGCCCCGGCTCGTCGGTTTACAGAAGGCCAGGGAACTGATTCTGTTCGGAGAACGGTTCGATGCGGAGCAGGCTTTGGAAATGGGGTTGGCGTTGAAGGTCGTGGCGGCGGCGGATCTGTTCGACGAGGTGGACTCGGTAGCCAGAAGGATCACTGAGTTACCCGCGGGGGCGGTGTGTGATTTCAAGCGGGTGATAAACCGAGCCTGCCAGATGGATGTGGAAGGTGCCATAGAGTTGGAAACGGAAGCTGCCGTTCGCGGTTTTCTCGATCCGTCGACCGCTGACCGCGCCTATAGGTTCAAGCAACAATAATAATCGCCGAATCATGCCGATCGAACCCGACCCAATGGGCGTTTTTGCTTCCGGCCTTTTCAGCGGCCGGACTGTGCTGGTTACCGGAGGCGGTCGCGGCATCGGCCGTCGCATTGCGATGGCTTTCGCACGCTTCGGCGCCAATATCGTCATCGCTAGCCGCAAGCCAGAGAATCTCGACCCCACCTCCGAAGAGATCGCCGCAACCGGCGCCGATTGTTTGGCGGTTCCCACCAACATTCGAGAAGTTGAGGCCGTGGAGCGGTTGTTGGCGCAGTCGGTGGAACGGTTTGGCAAGATCGACTTTCTCGTCAACAATGCCGGCGGCCAGTTCCCGGCGCCCCCTTCCAAGATCAGTGACAACGGCTGGCGAGCCGTCATCGATTTGAACCTCAATGGCACCTGGAACATGTGCAGCCGATTTGGTCCGCACATGATTGAGAACGGTTTCGGCGCCATCGTGAACGTGGTCCACATCTACGCACTCGGGCGAGGCGCAGCAGCTATGGCTCACTCGGGAGCCGCCCGGGCAGGGGTTGTGAACCTGACCAAGTCACTGGCCAACTTCTACGCGCGCCGCAGGGTAACGATCAACGCGCTGGCCCCGGGATTTGTCGCTACGGAAGGGTTGCGCGAAAAGGAGTTCCGCCAGCTGGCGCATGACGATTACGAGGCCCTGGCGTTAGAGGATATCCCCGCGCACCGGTTGGGCGATCCGGACGAGATCGCCGCCGTTGTACTGTTTCTGTGTTCGCCGGCGGCTCGTTACATCAACGGCGCTACCATCGTTGCTGATGGGGCGTTGTCGCTGAGCAACTGGACGCCCTGGGTTGATCCCGAAGTGCCGTAGTGCCAACAACTTCAGCGTTCGTGCCTGCGAGAGTGGTGACCCCGTCTTCAAACATCTGCAACGCACCAGTGCCCCGGAATAGCGATGTGTTCGGCTCTACAGGCCTACAACCTTTCTCCCCTCCAGGAGCCACTCCTCGTCAAATTGCACCTCGGCGATGCAATCGCGCTGGTGGGTATACATCGCCCGCCAGATGCCGTCTTTGGTCTGGTGCAACTTGGGATAGCTGAACTCACCGATCCCGCTTTCGATGTCCCGCGTCCGAAACGTCGCACCCTCATCCTCCGAGATACCCAGCGTCAGGGGCGTGCGAAGCTTGTGACTGTCATTGTACAAAATGAGAAGGTGACCACTTTGACCCACCGCAATGTCTACGGCGCTGTGGGGATTGCGGAGATTGCTCGCTACCGGATCGGTGTAGGTGTGTCCACCGTCCGTTGATTCGGATCGCCATATAAACCCGCCGACATCACCATTGCGCATGTAACACAACCAGCGACCGTCGGGAAGTTGGGCCAACGCAGGCTCCAAACACCCCGGAGGCTGATGCAGGTCCACTTCATTCTCAACAGCGGTAATACCGTCTCCCTCTACGATGTGAAAACGGCTATAGCACCAGTCAGGCTGACGCTCGGTATGGTATGGAACGATCCAGCCGGCGGCGGGGCCAACGGCGGAATCGCGCAACATCGGCTGTCCTTGAAAGACAATCCCCTGATCGGGTAATCCATCCCGTCCTGACAGACATTCGATGTCGACAGCGTTGTTGTCTACTAGTCGAAAACGAAAAGGCCGGCAATCCTCAATGGCCCGCCCCCAGACCTTGCTGTAGCTGATGGAGGCTGAAGCACTGGTCATGCCGGCGTCGCCGGCAACAGCTCCCGGGAGTCTTTCGGAGAGCCTGAACCCACTCAGCGGAGCGGCCCAAGTATAGACAACGGTGGTACCATCCACTGTCTCTATCGGGCATGTCTGCTCCGGAACCCAGTATTCGCCGTCGTACGAAAACTGTCTCACGGTAACAAAAGGCTCGGCCCATTCGCCGCTGGCTGCGTCCAACACGGAAGCCACGGCCACTTGATCCTCATTCCCTTCTCGGGTGCCCGTAAACCAGGTGGCCATGAGCCGCCCGTCGTTGTATTCGAGAAGGTTTACACTGTGTGCCCGCGGTCGCATGACAGGAAGAAACTGCTTTCTGGGTTCCATCGGTTTCTACACCTGATAAGCGAAGAGTTTGGCCTGGAACATCCTCACGCGGATGACGATCGTTTCGCCGATTGCGGAGATGTCAGGGTTCCCTTGCCAGGTGACGGTCCGATTTTCCGCGTCGCCCGTCAAGCGGTCGCACTCATCGAAGGTGAAGCCGGAAACGGGATCAATGTCGGGCCGGGTCCAGGGAGTGGATTGGGCGAGTTCCACGCTGATCCAGCCACCGGGCTTACACCGATAGTTGAGCCGCAGCTGGTCGTGGTGCCGATACAGGGTTGGAATGGTAAAACGACCTTCCATTTCGGCTTCCATGCCGCAAAACCGGTGCGGTCTCCAGCGCGCCATTCGTATATCCGTTGGGTGGTGCGAAGGGAACAGGGAATCCACTAACTCGCCGCTGACATTGTGCAATTTGGAAGACCCTGTGTAGGGAGAGCCCCAATACCCATCGGGCAAGTCCAGGATACCGGCGCGCCAGAAATGGACCATGCAGTCTTCGCCACTTCCGGGCGCGCCTACGGTCAGAAGCGCCCGACGCTCGGGGCGGCTCCAATACAGGCCATCGCGACTGAAGGCGATCTGACCGTCCATGTGATCCGTCACGCGATGATAGACGGGAATCAACATGCCGTGCAGATCACTGCGACCCGGATAAGGGAAATAGTTGGCACCGTAAAAGTCGATGTCGAGATCGTCTTGGGCGTCGGGCTCGATAATCAGTTTGGGAGCCGGCCAGCGACGAAAGTCTTTGGTACGGGAGAAGCCGATGGTCCTCACTTGGGTTTCTTCTTCGACTGAGGCGGAGCCGATAGCTTTCGGATCCGCGGCCGGGAACCCCATTATCTGCAAGTAGGCGTAGTATTCATCATTATGGGTGTCGTAGCGAGCTGAGATGGCACCGTTCACCTTCCGGTCGGCCAGCGGCTCTTCCATCCGTTTCCAGTGAAGTCGGTCGGGAGAAGTGAGACCGACGGTTTTACCTCCGGTCACCGCTCTTGGTCCTTTGTAGGTCCCTCCCTGGTATTGCATCGCTTCCGCTCGTTTCAAGGCCTTGTCGGTGGGCAAGGGCTCATTGGTGTCGGGGTCGAGCCAGTATCTGACGCCACCACCCATGGTCTTGAAGCGCTCTTCCGGCGCCGCTGAGGGGTCTTCGAAGAACCCCTGGCAACCGTGGAGCTCTTTATGGATGATGTTGTTCTTCTTCGAACCGTTGAATTCGATCCATCCCATTTCTGGACGCGTCCAGTTGTAGGCGTCTTCGCTGACGGCATAGCAGGCTCCGTGCGGTGAGGCGCCATAGAGCATGTGGTAGCGTCCGCCTTCTTGCCACATCCACAGTGGGTAGATCCCTTCGCCTTCCCACTCCATTTCTGCCTGAAGCAGGGGTTTTTCCTTGACCGCTTGCTCAACCCGGAGACGGACTCCAGCGGGTCCATCGTAGAGGTCATACAGGCCGCTTCGACCGGTGCCGCGCTTGCCGGGATATACGTCGGTCACATCGACAATAGGTCGCCACGCGCCGGAGTTGTCCCTGGTGTTACCACGAGTCCTTTTGGGGGTTACGTTTGCTCTCGGTGGCTCTTTTTCAGAGGCAGTCATGGCTCGTATCTCCTTCCCGCGACATCGGCAGGAACTTCGTCAAGGCAGGACTGCAGGTAAGCGCCCTGGCAACAATGGAAATTTACTCGAGACCAGGTGGAGCGGCCGCTCCACCTATGAGAAATGGTATTCATTACCTAAGTATTTGTACTAATTGACACTGTGAACCGTTCTTTCAACGGCAAGTAGTGGATGACGTGAATTATCATGACCACAATTCGGTTCGGTGCTTCTCTATGGCGGGTTCCAGCCTTTTTTTAGCGGCCGAGTCAATCTGACACAGAGAGCTGCCGTCGAACCGTTTGTAAAAGCGATTTCACCGTCTCGGACTCCGGCTTCAGTGCCTGGGCGCGCAGCAACACCTGCTCTGCTGCCCGCGGGTTGCCCATATTGCGCTCTGCAACTGCCCACCCGAGGTGCCCCTCAAACAGGGCGGAGTCGATGGTCACTGCGTGCATGAAGCTCGCCCGACCTTCGCTCCATTTCTTCAGGTCGCATTGAACCATACCCAGCTGCACCAGGTGCGATGTTTCGTATGGTTCCAAACGTGCCGCAGTTTGAAACGCCAATTTCGCTTCGGGTAACTGACGCCGTCGCATCAGCATGTTGCCGCGGCCAGCGTGGGCGCTGGCGAATGTCGAATCGATCGCCAACGCCAGCTCAAACTGGGACAACGCCCTGTCTATTTCACCCATACCGAAATAGACGGAGGCGATGTTTTGAAAAAGCTCGACATCGTCTGGACTAATGGTTTGCGCATGGCTGAGTATATCCAGAGCCCGTTCCCATTGTTGGGCCTGCACCAGGGTTTTCGCGAGTAATTTTATTACGATGATGCTGCGGGGATGTAGTTGCCGGAGGTGTTCCAATTCGACGACCGCTACCTGCGACATCCCTTGCTTGAGGTAAGCGCGGACTCGCTTGAGCTCTACTTGTAAGCCGGTCTCGTATGTCTGGACTTCTTCGTGCCACGGGTCGGGCCAGACCCTACCGCCTTTCCCCGCCTTTTCCAGCACCCGTTCGGCTTCCTTCCAGCGGCCCGCCAGGCGATAAGCGTTTCCCAGCAATTGGTAGGAATACGGATCCGCTCGCTGTCGCACCAGGGTTTCCAGCAGGTTACTTGCCCGCTCCGCATCATTTTCTTGCAACATGATCTGAGCCGACCCCCAGTAGCCGCCCGGATTGCTCGCATCGAGCTCGACTGCCCTCTGGAAGGAGATCTTAGCCTCCGACGTTCGTCCCAGGTCTAGGTGCCAGTATCCCGAGCGGATGTATACCGGCGCGTAATCCGGGGCAAGCTCGAGTAAATGCGAGTTCGCTTCGCGGGCGCGCTCCTGATCGCCTTGACGGTGGGAAACAATGAAGATTCTGTACCAGGCTTGAGCATTTGTCTGGTCGGCGGCAAGAGCGCGATCGTAGGCAGTCAAGGCGAGAGAATCCAAGTCGTTCGCTTCGTAGACGGACCCGAGCTCGAGCCAGGATGCTGGTTTTTCCGGCTCGCGATTGGCGGTTACAATCTTTTTCCGCACCAAAGCTACCAGGCTTGGATCCTTGTCTTCTAGAAGAGAAGGAAAAATAGCCGGAGGATGATCATCAGGTTGGGAACAGGAAAGGCCCATTGCACACACGCCGGCCATGAATATCTTCGCGGCGATCTTTCCAATCTGGGACGGGATACAAGAAGGCAGACCTCTGATGTCGTCGCTTCGGCTCAGCAACCGGGACGGCCGCCACGGCTCGAAAGGAAAATGACAATGGCCCGTCGGGATTAGGTAGTTGGCGATCACGTGCACAAATTACAGAGGAACTAAATTCGACGATAGATGCGTAGGCGAGTACGAGCCATGTCGATGGTGACGGGTGTCGAGAGGTGCCTGACGTCGGTTTCGCATCCATCCACCAAGCATAGGAAGATGATGCCAGATCAGTTCGTGCTGCCCGGTAGCATAAAAAATGTGGAGGAGTTGGAGGAGCTGTTATCGCGTCCAACTGAGGATCTGATCGCCGACTTGGCTTGGGTCGAAGGTGACATCCTCATCCTCGGCGGGAGTGGAAAAGTCGGGCCCACCCTCGCCCGCATGGCGCGGCGGGCGGCACCACAGAAGCGGATAATCGCCGTCTCCCGGTTCAGCGATCCTTCATTACGTGGACGCCTGAACTCGTGGAAGGTCGAAACGATGAGCTGCGATCTGTTCGATCGCGATGCCGTCGGTCGGCTTCCACGTTTGCCCAACGTTATCTTTATGGTTGGCCGCAAATTTGGCACTACCGGTCAGGAAGAACTCACTTGGGCAACCAACGTCCAAGTGCCGGCCATCGTGGCGGAGACGTTCGTCGACGCGAACATCATCGCCTTCTCCACACTCTGCGTCTATCCGTTCGCGGATGTCGGCGGTTCCGGTTGGGATGAAACAGCGGCGGTCGGACCGATCGGCGAATATGCAAATTCGTGTGTTGGTCGAGAACGTGTTTTCCAATATTTCTCGCAACAGAACGAAACGCCCGGGCGCTTGATTCGCTTGAACTATGCCATCGATTTGCGTTACGGAGTGTTGCACGACGTGGCATCTCGAGTCTGGCAACGGCAGCCAGTTGACGTGACCACGCCCTTGGCCAACGTGATCTGGCAGGGAGACGCCATAGCGCAGATACTCCGCGCCTTGCGCCACTGTACCATTGCGACGAGCCCGCTGAATGTAGGCTCTCCCGACCACGCATCGATCCAAGAGTTGGCGAATGCCTTCGGGAAACGTTTTGGCACAGAGCCGATATTGACGGGCCGCCCCGCTGACATGGCATGGATCAACGACACCTCGCAGGCAACGAGTCTGTTCGGGCCACCTGTCATTTCGCTCGATCACATGATCGAATGGACCGCGGATTGGGTATCTCGGGAAATGCCAGGCTACGACAAACCCACCCGCTATGAAGTCCGCAATGGGCGCTTCTGATTCAGTGGTTTGTACATCCTCATGTACCGGCAGGGAACCTGTATCTCTTCTGTGTTCTGTATGGCGTCCAAAAATTCCCGTGTAGTGATGGAATACCCCCACATCATCTCAATCTGGTCGATAAACGCGTGGGTAATCCACATCCCATCCACCGTTTCGCTGTTTTCTGTTCCCGTGGTGGCATCGCGGATGACGATGGGCATATAACCGCGCTCGGTCATGTCCCGTATGGCGCCCGGTTTGTCGATGAGGCACATGTTGGTAGCAAAGCCGCAGTAGAAAAGCACCCGGATCCGTCGTTCTGCCATCAAGCGATGCAGCATGTCACCGGTTGTAACCACCAGATCGCCATCTACCGGTCTGAGGGGTTCGGGGATATCCTGGTTGGGCCGGACGTATTTTTTGTAGTTCCTCATCCATTCTTTGGTGCGGAAGAGGTGAAGGTGTTCCTCGCGCCACTCTTGCACCCAGTCAGGTGGAGGCCAGTCCGGCGGTTCCAGAGCAGGATCAGGGGATCTTTTTCCTCCTCCGTGGCCGTCTCCCTCCACTGACGGTGTTTGATGGCGATATTGCCGGTAGGGGCATGGATAACAGTAAGCCCCGTTTTTCGGCAAGCAGTAAGCATGGGAAGAATGCACGTGCGCTCTATCTCACCGGCGCGGTCGCAATGGCTCTTGCCGCCGTTGTATTCCGCTTCCCAGCCCAGGTGGGAAAGCGGTTTGGCACCGAAACCGGTGTTCCATAGGTCGACCATAACGAACGCGATCTCCTCTCGCGCGAAGGTCATGATTTTGCAATAGTGATAGAAGCTACCTTCCGTGAGTTGCGTGTCCGCGGGAATCTCAGGAGGATTTTCGAGTCTCTCGAATTTCATATTTCCACCTCTGAGCTTGGCGTTGGAGGACCCTGACTGCTTGTCGTTGCACAACTGGTTGAGAATACTTTCCACCCGAGTAGGTGTTCTCGCCGCAATCGAACTGCTCGGGTGGTGGCGAGTTTGAGCAGGCCCCGGCTCACCACCAATGCACCCGATGGCCTTCCGTCGGGAACCAGATCAAGTCCACCGTAGCCGAAAGAATTACCCCACCGACATAGCCGATGCCAATGCCATAGAAGAACGGCTTGCCCGCCACATACGCTTTCACACCTCCGTAACTCAGAAGCGTGAACTTGACCGCCCATACAATCGCCAAGGTCAGCCAGTAGAGGTCCGGTCCAAAGGTTCCCTCGAACGCGAGGCCTACAGGATGTAGCGGAAACCAGTGAAATCGGGCCCGCAAGAAGGTCAAGATGCCCGCCTCGGTCCAACCGAACAGGAAAACGCCCAGCTTGCCCCAGTCAAACAGAGTTCGGTTGTGCAGAATATGAACGATCTGTTCGTATACCAGGTTGATCCTGAAATGCGAGACATAGAGCATGGCCCCGCCTTCGGTATAGACCAGCTCGATCAAGGTCGCCGCTGCCACCAGGAAACCCACCGGAAATGCCACGAAGACCGCCGCCGTTACCCACCCGGGCTGCCGGCGCAAGGAAAACATGCGAAATATGTGTGGGATCGCCGGCCACGCAGGAATAAGAAAGGTCCCGAAGAAGGCCTTACTGGTGAAAATCTTCATCGCCGTCAGGTCGCGGGAGGGGATCTTGATGGTTCCGATGATTTCCTCTACAAAGCTATCCCCCTTCAGGTGAGGACGGTATGGCAGCAGATAGGCAAAGCCTGTAGCAGCGATTAGTTTCGCCGTCGCCAGCAGGGTCAACACCATCAAAACAAACACCCCAGCGGCAAGAAGGAGATTGATGCCCAGGCTCATCGCCCAGGAGAGCACGTAGATGGCCGACAGTATTAACCCGGCCCAGGCCAGACGATAGCGTCGTACTTCGTGAGGATCGCCCTCGCCGGTCCTGGCCTGGTGCCAGAGCTGGCGCAGATGTTTCCGCGCGACCCAGATCGCCCACACGGCTATGAACATCAGCGCCCCGTAGTTTTCCAGAAAGATGATTTGTTCTCCGGTGATCTGCTGACCGGGGCCCCCGACCGAAAATCCGACACGATTCATGACGCCCCCCTTGAACATTTCCATGATGCGGAAAAATACCAGGCTGCCCAAGATATCGAGCGGACACAGGTAGGTGACCGCCATTACGATCGGCATGTAGCGAATCTTCAGATGACCGATGTAGGGAATCTCTGGATTGAGATAGCGATAGACGGTCAAGAATTTCAGGGGTGTCATCCCCGGCACGAAGTAGGTGGTGATGTTGTAGAGGATCGGCCCAAAGGCAACCAGGGCACCGATCCAGAACAGACGTGATCGGAAGAGCTCGGGCATGCGTCGTGGGCCGTCGAAGCCCCGGATCAAATCGAGGGGCATCTGCGCCAGCGGAAAAGTGAGCTTCTCCTGCTCTTCCCACTGTTTCTGAAAGAGGACGATGACGCAGAATCCAAAGGCCAGCATGGCCATCGATACACCCAGCCACTGGAAGACGACACCCACCCAGCCATCCCAGGGCACCGCGGCTCCCTCCGGCAGGCCGAACCAGAATCCGTGGATCAGAAAGGTGTCGGTGGGGGGGAAAACGGACCAGGGAATGAAATCGAAGAAGGTGTCGGCCCACTGATTTTCAGCTGAAGCGAAATAGGTCGGCGCCGTTAGAATCGGCGCCCAGAAATTGATCCAGCCGTTTTGCGGGATGGTCCCCACGACCCACATCATGGCCAGAATGGTCAACAGTTCCCCTTGGCGAAGCGCTATTGTGGGCCATATGCGCTTGAGTACGACGTTCAGAAAAAGCCAGCACACAAAGGGAATGATGACCGCCATTGGGAACTGAGAGTGGACAAAAGTACCGGAACCGATGCGATGAACTACCTGGGTGAGGTAGTAGAACATGACGGTAATGGTCAAAAGGCCCAGGACTACGGCGCGCAGGGTGATGACAGACGGCGCGCTGTAGTCCTCTTTACTCGCGTCGGCTGACGGGGGCAGAGAAGATTCGGCTCTTTTCACTGGAATTTAAGTTGGGCCCAGTGGGCGGCGTCCCGAACGACGGGCTCGGGGTGGGCCCTAGAGCGAACGAGATGCCCCTTCTCCGGGAGCAGCGTCGACTGGGTGGCGTTCTTGGTAACGAAACTCGACATTCCAGCGGACGTGCGACGAGTGCTTGGGCTGACCGCGATGGAACAGGAGGTCATGGAAGGCTACGACATCTCCCGGATCAAGCTCTACTGACACAACACGTTCTTCTACTGCTCTAACGTGTTCTTCAGCAATGTGCTGGATCAGCCTGTGTGGATTTGTGCTGGTGGTTCAGTTCCAAAGGCATACCTGCGGTAATACCGGGGTGCGAGCCGGCCGTCATCGGCCAGGCCTGCCCGCCCTCAAAAACAAAGTCTTCGCGGCCACACAGCCACAGGAACAGACGCGCAACGCGGATGGAATCGTGCCATTTCTCGGGTATTTTGTGGTCTGTGCCGAACGGGATTTTGGTGAAATCTTGCAGAGGATCCACAATCCAGTCGCGCTTGGGTGTGACCGTGCGCCGGTAGTTGTATTTGAGCAGGTTGCGGATGCCGCTGGCGGTGGAGGGCGTCGCGCGATGCCAGATCGAGTAGTGGGTGATAAAGATCGAGCCGGCCGGCGCTACCGTCTGTACGGCCTGGCGAATGCTGCCGTATTGGGTCATGTAACGGCGCTTGATACGCAGAAAGTGAGAGCTGGGCAAAACCTCGGTAGGTCCCAGCTCCGCGGGCGTGTCCTGCGGGTAGTAGAACACCTGCAGGCTGTCGAGCCGCGGTGAATCGACCGCCCCACCGTCGCGGTGCCACCCACCGCTCATGGAGATCGGGCACTGGACGCGGTGGTTGCTCATGATCATGGGCAGGGTAAAGTCGTTGCCCAGGAGCGAGCGTACCGCCCCCGCTGCCTGCGGGTTCTTGATGACGTGGTCGACGAACCACTCTTCATCCAGTATTTCGATCGGCTCAAGCTCGGGATACCTGTCGACGAATTCCGTCGTGCGGCGGTTGATATCATCGGGGACCGCAGCCTCGAGCATCATGAAGCCGTTCTTGCAGAAATCGAGGACCTGTGTGTCACTCAGTGTCGGGG
>CAYNZV010000089.1:15421-18423 GCA_964401715.1 uncultured Gemmatimonadaceae bacterium
CTTAGAAAGCTGTATCGAAAAGTTCCGTGCCGGTAAGCTGAGTGAGCTCGACCTGCAGCAGGCTTTGGAGAGCGCGGACGCTCAATCCCCAGCTTCAACACCCCAGCTTCTCTATCTCCAGGCGACCTCTACCTCGGTCCATTCGAAGGTTTGCGGCATGTCGCTCTTCGACGCCGATGGCCAGCACGACAGCATCGATGAGACAGGAGAGTGGGTCTACGAAACGGTATTCGATGCCCTGCGCGAAGGTTGGCGCATCGTAAAGTTTCCAGAGATGGCGCTTATGGTGGCCGGAGAAGAAGAGGCGTATGGGCTGGGTTGTGAATTCATCCTCGAGAAATAAATCACCGAACGAGGGAATGTACCTCTATGCCACCAACAGAAGGGAAACTGGAATTTCGACGACGACGAGCTCGTAGTGGCTTATCCCGCTGAGGTTGCTCGTCATCCCTAGGTCCCAGGTGTTCAGTCTTAAATGGTGTTAATATCCGCCGACGTTGAGGAAGGCCGCAGAGTTACCCATCCACTGCATCACCTAAAAACAAGCGCCTCCGTGTGAAAACGAATCGCGCGCTCTAGATCGGTGGCTTTGAGGTGGACTTGACTTACGGTGGCTGGCGGATCGATCAGATCGTCAGAAAAGTCGGATGGTATGATATCCCTATGGTATTTTTCTGCGCGATAAGTGCTCTCTATTCTAACATGTCAAATCACTGTCGGCCTCGTAACGGGTGCTTCAAACACTGCATCGATCTGGCCGGTTGTGACCACAAGAGGTAAAGAAAAATCATGGGTATACTGGACAAGTTCTCGCTAAAGGGACGCGTCGCTTTGGTGTCAGGCGGGTCAGGCCCGCAGTTCGGTAGCAGCATTTCGGAAGCGTTGGCCGAAGCCGGCGCTACCTTGATTACCGCGTCGCGATCGTTGGAACGCAACAAAGCGTTCGCGGAAAACCTGAAGAGCCAGGGTTATGACGCGCATGCGATGCAGATGGACATTACCGATCTCGAGTCTATCGAGTCGCTGGCTGCTGGCATCAATGTGCGTTTCGGACGGTTGGATGTACTTGTTAACAGCGCGCTGGCGATTATGGGTGGGGGTTTCGTGGTGCAGACGCCGGAGGCGTGGGCTTTCGGGGCGCAGGGGAACATGGTGGGGTTGTTCGCTATGTGCAAAGCGTTTGTTCCGAAAATGGTGGAGCAGGGTGGTGGTTCGATCATCAACATCTCGAGTATCTACGGTGTTGTGGCAAACGATCCGACGTTGTACGAAGGCACGGATATGCGCCAACCGCCGGATTACACCTTCGTGAAGGCGGGCATGATCAACTTCACCCGGTATCTGGCAAACTACTTCGGCAAGCACGGAGTACGGGCGAATTGCATTTGTCCAGGCGGGTACGATTGCGGTGATCCGGAGCCGTTCGTGAAGAACTACACTAAGCGGGTGCCGATCGGCCGGCTATTGGACAACGAGGATATCAAAGGGGCAGTGGTCTTTCTGGCATCGGACGCGTCGGTGTATGTTACGGGGCATGCGTTAATGGTAGATGGCGGGTGGACGACACTTTGAAGTACTCTCGAGTAGTCTTGAAACTCCTTAGTATTCTGGTGCCAACGAGGTCAGCTACAAGGGCGGAAAAAATGAAATATATTGCTGCTGCGTTTGGTCTGGGGGTTGTGTTTGTTCGCGTCCCGCGATCACAACGCTCAAATCCGAAGCATCACAGTAAATCTTTAGAGCAATTTTGGATACATGGTAGTCAATGTTTCCAAGACCATGGGAATTATCTGAAGACTCCCGCATCACGGACGAGGGTCTGGTGTCTTCGGGCCGGTTCTACTACAACGGGCTTATTCAAATACTATTCGACAAATCCACTAAGACCTCTGAAGGTCCAGCGATTGGCTTTAACAGGCTGTACTATTGGGAAGAGAAACATATTCTACGAGGAATGATCCTGAGATGGCGCGGGCAACCATCTGGACGAGTTACTAAGGCGGGGTCATACGGTCGTGATTTGCGCAAAATTATTACGTTTTTACCAAGGCGGACCTGCACCACTTTTTTAACAGATCGGACACTACCATCGGCATTGGTTTGATCTTTCAGTTGAGAAGATAGGGCCGAGCGCAAGGATTTCGATTCCAAGACAGTTCGGTTTCAACGGTGCGAGGTTGCGACGGCTATATGAAAGACATCGGGTCCCAGAAGAACCGGATGGAGCGTCCGACGGTACCGAGCTCGATGGCTGTATGGATCAAGTAGAGGAGGCACCTTTTCCGCTCGCATGAACGATACTGACAAATATCTGTTCGACCTTCACGGTTATCTGGTACTTGAAAACGCGGTCCCGGCGCACCTGGTTCAGGCCTGCAACCAGGTGCTCGACTGCTTCGAAGAAATGCCAGAGTCGGAATACCCACCACCACTGTGCTTGGGCGAGGAGAGATCACCACAGAGTCTGTACATCTCCAACATTGTCGAGGGGGACAACGTTTTTCTCGACCTTATGGATATTCCAGCGGTGCTGGACGCAGTAGCGACGATAACCGGCGGTGCTTACCGCTTGAATCACACCTACACCATCTACCGCTGGGGTGGCGGTTATACCGGGTTGCACATGCATGGAACCCCGCTCATTCCCAAAGCCCAATACCATTTCCACAACGGGGAAATGATGTCGACGCTCACCAAGGTGGTGTTCCCCATGTTCGATTGTGGGCCGGAGGACGGTTGTTTCGCAGTGATCCCCGGGGCGCACAAGAGCAACTACCCCAAACCTTGGGGCAATCATCCCGAAGAAAATCCACCACTGGTTGCGGTGCCGGCGAAGGCGGGTGACGCGATCATCTTCACCGAAGCGTTGACCCACGGTTCGACGGTGAACACCAGTGGTCGCACTCGCCGGACGCTGTATTACTGTTACTCCATCGGCTACATGCCCGACTGGGGTGGTCAGGGATTGCATTACAGCGACGAGTTCGCTGGTCGTTTGAGTC
>CAYNZV010000090.1:0-17556 GCA_964401715.1 uncultured Gemmatimonadaceae bacterium
ATGGCGCCACCTGAACCAGTGGTTACTGCTTTCTTGCCAGTAAAGTCATAGGTCACCAAGGATACAATTCCTCCTGCAAACAGGTATGCGGATTACTTCGAGGTTTATTTCCGGAACAAGCAGGTCTTCAGTCATAAAGTTGTTGCTTTTCCAGGTGAAGCAACGCCTGCGAGGCTTTTTCGTGGGCCGGCTTTTCCCTCAGCACCGCTTCCCATGCGTCCCGAGCCTCCTGGTGTTGCCCCATAATTTTGTAAGCGAGCCCGATAAAAAACCTCGCTTCGATTCTATTGGGACCTTCGTCTTGCGCTACTAAGCGCATCGATTCGAGCGCTTCTTCTGTCAGGCCGTTGGCCAAGGCAGCGAGCCCGAATACGAAACGATTTAACATCGAGCCAGGAGCCAACTCGAGTGCTCTGCGAGCGCGTCTCAGGGCATCTATACGATGCCCGTTTTCGAAATCGAGAAGAGCAAGATAAGACAACGCTTTGACGCAGTGATCGTCGATAGCCACCGCGCGTTCGAAACGAACGCGAGCGTTTTTTGTGTCACCATGCTCTAGATCGATTTGCCCCAAATACTGCCAGTGATAGGCGAAGTCGTTTGGAGCAGTTTCCAGACAGGCGTCGAATGCCTGTCTGGAGAGAATCCAGTCTCTTCCCAGGTATGAGAGTCCCTTCGCGTAAGCGGCGATGAAGCTCGGGTCAGGATATTGTTCTTCGGCTACAACGGCTGCCTGATGCCGACGTGCGTATGCGGGCAAGTCATCCTTCAAATAAGTCATGTAATACTGTTGGCGAAACCGGCGAGACAAAAAAAGCGCCTTCTCGGCTATAGTCTGGGGTTTGCCGCCGGTGACAAAAAAGAACAGGTCCGGCTTTTCGTCCATGACGTATTGCGTGTGTTGACGCCGGAGGATCGACGGCGAATCCAAGCCCGACAGGCGCTCTTCGCTATGTGCCACTGTTGCGTCGGTAAGGCCGATAAGGTCTATCACGCGTGCCGAGGTGAAGTACCTCGGAATGCCTATGGCTCCACTCGCGACTACCATGGTGTCTGCGTCAGGGCGGTCGTTGATGTATGCCGCGAGACCGCGAAGCTTGTTGTTGTGTGAGATCATTAACTGCCGCTGACCAACCAACGCCTCATCCAACCCTGTGTAGGTGTGCCACGCCACGCCTCCCGTAGTCAGATATACAGCGATGACAAAGACTGGTGAGTTCATGCTGAGAAGTGTGTGCCTGCGCGCGAATAGCACTCGGACAAGAGCAACTATCGCCTCCTGGATAACCAGGTAGAAAAGTGGCAACAGCGGCACGTAGAACCGATGTGCACCTAGGACATCGCCACCCACAACTGTTATGTATCCGGTGTAGACCCATAGCACCAGAACTGCGAACCCGCCCCAATGAGCTTGCCCTCGCCACAGCAGGAACCAGGGCCCCAGCATTGTCAATCCCCACAAGCCGCAGGCAGCCAGAAACTCCCAGGTGTATTGCGCGCCATACTGCAAGGCAATGGCTAGCGGTGCACTCTTGGCGAAGAAGGTATTAGGCAGTATCTCGCCGTAATAGGCGAAGCGAAATGCGAAATGGGGCAACACGAAGGCGAAGAAGGCCGTCGCCCAGCGTAATCGTCGCGCCAGTGAAGCGAGGGTGAGGGGTCGCTGCAATGCCAGGCTGTGCACCACGGTCAAACCAAATGCCAACAGACCCTCGGGCCGGGTCAAAGCGGCCAGCCCGAAGACAGAAGCGGTGAGCATGTTCCCGGAACCGCGCCGCAGATCGCGGCAGTACAAAACGAAGCCAGAGGTTAGCAGGAAGGTGAACAGCGCCGTTTCCATGCCGCTGAAGGTCCAGAAAGCCACGGCACCGTTGGTGGCGAACAGCAACGGGGCGACCAGTGACAGGACCGGAGTCCGTTCCGGTTGCAGCTGTCGTCCCCACTGGTACAAGACAAGGATCGTTGTCAGTGCGCAGATGAGAGCCAGCAGGTCGGCGAATCGAGGGACATCGGCGTCGAACAGGTGCGGCACCGCCATAATCAACACCCACAGAAAATTGGTGTATCCCTCTACGCGTTCCCCCGAATTGAAGGTCAACCCTTCGCCCGTGACGAGGTGTTTTGAATACACGAAGGCGATGTACGCATCGTCTTGAGTGACGCCGAGACGCACGCCTTGCTGAATCAGCAAGAACGCAGCCAACAGCGGTACAACGACCACGGCGATTCTGCTCTGTGTAGACATGAGTGTGGTTACACCTTCAGCCACCAGATGGACACACAGTCAGATCTGATCAGGAGCGACTGTAGGGGAGCGGGTAGGAAGTGTTGATCAGTAATACCGATTGACAAGGCTCATCACCGTATCCGACCACTCGGTCAGGTTCTGGGGTCGTCTGGCGATGGTGCTAATGTCCTTGAGCACAAATTCGCAGGTGGTTCCGTTGCGCTTTGCTTAGGGTCGCAAGAGATTGAGATCACGCTTGTGATTGTTCATGGCCTCTTCGCTAACGATGACGGATGCCTAAAAATGGGAGCTACACGTAGTTAGTATGACCGTTGACTTTCCATCCAGCAATGTTATGACATTCAATCTCCAAACCAGAAAGCGTACAGCTCTGCATTCATCAACCTGAATCGCACGCGAATCGTTTTCCCCCTCAGTTCGGACAGTTCCACTCGGTTCTCCCAGCGAATCGATGCGTCGGTCTCGTCCACGTTCAGTGGAACGGATTCTTTTAGCGAGTAACCCAAAAGTGTGCGGTTATCCTCGGCGTCCAGCAGTTCGGCCTCAACGTGCCCTCGCCACGAATCCACGTTGAGGTGAAGCCGGTTCCCATCTACTTTCACGCTCTTCGTTAACACGCTTCCCGGTTCAACGCCTCCTTTCAATGAGCAGAATCCATCCAGTCTCAATTTCGCCAGGCAAATTGCGCTCGAATCCAAGTACTCGCGGGCAAAGGTCTGTGCTTGCGAGGCATTCCGGTACCGGTATCCGCCATAGTAGAACCAGAGTTCATCATTACACACTATAGGTCGGTTGGCCGGCACCAGTTCACCCGTGTCGTAGTCGCTGCCATCCCCAAAGGGAGAGAGCTCGAGAAACGGCTTCCTCTCCGCTACCCGCTCCCATTTACGTAGATCTCTGCTGCAAACCAGTTCCACCGATTTGCGCCCGTCAGCGTTTTCGTAGAGTGGAGGTCGCATTCCCGATTGATGGAAAAGCACGGGCATCCCGATATACTGTCCTTCGTAGGGAAACACCGAAAGGCTGTAGACGTCGGTCTTGTATTCTTCGGGACGGTTTGCATGCGGTCTCACATAGGCCGGGTCGTCGAAAAACCGCGCGATGCGTTCAAACCCGTTTTCCTGGTCTTGGTGATCTGCGCTGAAGATGAATTCAGGTTCACTCCACGTTGCAAAATCTTCGCTGGTTGTCAGATAGACCGCCCGACCGTAGGGGCCGCGGCGCTTGACAGTGATGATGAACAGTTTCCTCTGCTCGTCGTAGGTGAACGACGAGGTGCCTCCTCCAGATACGCCGGGCGAATCCAGCCATTCCCAATTGAAGAGGTCGGAAGACACGGCAAATTTCTCCGTCTGCATATGCGTAGAATCGGCATGTCGCTGGGCTTTGTATCTGCGGTTGGGGTCGGGATCGTGTGGGTCGAGAACCGCTGGCTTGCCGCCAGGAATGATATTGTTCTTACCGCCGATTCGTGTGCCGTCCCACGATATCGCCCCGTAGTCGTGGAGGTATAGAGTCGGTTTCTTCCAGCTGACACCATCAGCAGATTCGGCGTAGCAGAAATAACTGTGTATTCGCCTTGGTCCCGTTACGCCTTTCATGTACAGGTCATCGGTAGTCCAGTCGACCGGTTCGGAGGCGCAGCCGTAGACAAGCTTATACACTTGCTTTTCGGAGTCCCATATAGGGGCGTTGTTGAGGGTAGTACCGTTGTTTTCCCAGCGGTAATCGGGTCGCAAAACAGCGCCGTGTTTACGTGGCTGGTGCAGTATCCGTGCCAGATTTTCTATTTGTGTGACGTTGTGGTCGTCAATGAACAGGTATTTCATGGCAGCATCTGCTTAAGATTGCAAATGACATGAACCACAGCGGCCGGGGGTAACCGAGTCTGCTTCGTTGGTATGCAGATGGCAGCCATGGCGTAGACGCTTACCAATCGCACAGTCGCCTTCGCAATTCGGTGGTCCACTCCGGTTTACCACCTGTCTTTGCTATAAAGTTTGGTCTTGCCCGCATGATAGCTTCGTCAGAGGACTCGATCGACACCGTTTTTCAGCAATCCCCGCGCTACCACGCCGCGGTGAATCTCAGACGTTCCATCATAGATGCGCAGGACTCGACAGTCACGGTAGATGCGCTCGATCGGGAGGTCCTTGCAGAAGCCCATGCCACCGAAAAGCTGGACGGCACGATCGGCGATTCGCCCCAGCGTCTCGGCAGCGCATACCTTCACCATAGACACCTTCTCGCGAGGGTCGCGTCCTTGATCCAGTTCCCAAGCCGTGTTGAGTACCATCAATGTCGCGGCATTCAAATCCATGGCGCTGTCGGCAAGCATGGTCTGTACCATCTGGAATTCGCCAATAGAGCGCCCGAACTGGTGCCTGAGATTGGCTTGTTCCACCATCATTTCGAGAACGCGTTTTCCCATGCCGACGGCCCGCGCACCGATATGGAAGAGCCGAATGCGTCCGATGGTTTCGAAGACCAGACGCAGGCCCCTGCCCCGTTCACCCAACAGATGCTCGGGACCGAGCTTCACGTTGTCGAAGAACAACTCGACGTGACTGGTGCCGCGCAAGCCCATCATCGGCTGGTCGCGACCGACCGTCAGCCCACCCATCTCTTTGTCGACCAGGAAGAGGGAGATTCCGCGGGATCCCGCATCGGGATCGGTAAGCGCGGAAACGACAAAGAAGTCGGAGAACATGCCGTCGCTGACAAAATGCTTCTGCCCGCTCAATATCCAGCCATCGCCGTCCGGCCTGGCAACGGTTTTGATTCCGGCCGCGTCCGAGCCCGAGCCCGGTTCAGTCATGGCGATAGAGCAGACGCGCTCGCCGCGCACCGCTGGCAACAGCCACTGTTTCCGCTGGTTTTCGTCGCACACCAGCAACACCTCGTAGACGTTGCCAAAGGCACGCCGGACGAGGATGTCGGTAGTCTGACCCATCTCTTGTTCGGCACAACACATCTCGACCGCTGAAAGCCCACCGCCGCCGAATTCCGACGGGACGTTCATGGCGTAAAAGCCCAGCTCGCGGGATTTTCGGAAGATCTCCTGGGCCTTGTCCGCTTCGAGGAATCCCTTGGCCTCAACTTCCTCTTCCAGAGGCTGCAGCTCGTTGCGCACAAAACGACGGATCGTTTCGGCAATCAGGTGAACGTGATCGCTAACAGCAAAATCCATGATCGGTCACCTCAGGTTTTTTCTACCTCCAGGCTTTCGACGAGCAGTTCCGCTACATCCTTGGCTTGTGCATTGGAGTTTTGTGCCGCCAGTCCGTCGCGAATCATGGTAAGACAGAAAGGGCAAGAAACGGCCACCGTGTCAGCTCCGGTTGCCATTACCTCGGTCACCCGGTCACTGCCGATGCGTTCGTCCGAGTTATCATCGAACCACATACGTCCTCCACCAGCGCCGCAACAGGAGGTCTGGCGTCCGTGGCGCGGCACTTCGGTCAATGTAGCTTCTGTCGACGCCAGAACCTGGCGAGGGGAGTCGACTACATTGTTCACCCGCGCCAGGTAGCAGGGATCGTGATAGGTGAGTCGTTGGGAGACGTTTTTGCGATGTTCCGGCAGCTTTTTCTCTCCCAGGAGCTCCTCAATCAGCTGCGAGTGATGCTTCACCTCGAACTGGCCACCAAGCTGGGAGTAATCGTTCCTGAGGCTGTTCAGACAATGAGGACAGTGGGTGACAATCTTCTTCACCTGGTAACGCTCAAACGACGCCAGGTTCGCACCTGCCAGTTCCTGGTAGAGGAATTCGTCTCCAAGCCTGCGTGCCGACTCGCCAGTGCAGCGCTCCTCAGGGCCGAGCACCGCAAAATCCACCTCCGCAGCCTGCAATAGCCGCACCGTGGCGCGAGCGATCTTCTGCGAGCGCTGGTCATAGGCCGCCGCGCAACCGACCCAGTAAAGCAGATCAAAGTCTCTAACCTCGCCAGCAAGAGGAACGTCCAGACCAGACGCCCATTGGAAGCGCTCCTCGGCCGGGAACCCCCAGGGGTTTCCCGTGCGCTGCATTCTCTGCAGTGCGTTGGCCGGAGTGCCGTGCAGACTCCCTGTGCCCACTAGATTGCGCCGCAAGTCGGTCAGTAGACCCAACGGATTCACGGAGGTGGGACAGACATCCACGCAGGCGTGGCAGGTAGTGCACGACCAGGCGGTTTCGGCAGCAACAGTTTCGCCGGCAAGGTTAGGGGTGTCAGCATGCTTGTCTGTCAGCGCAACCTGATTCAGGTGAGCACGGATGTCCTGCACGACGTCGCGTGGTGAGAGTGGCTTCCCCGCTTCATGTGCCGGACAGACGTCCTCACACCGACCGCAATTGACGCAGGCATCGAGCTCTAGAAGCTGCCGCCTGGTGAACTCCTCTACCCGCCCTACCCCGAACCGACCGGTCTTTTCCACTTCTTCGATCGCTACCGGAGTCATGGTCCCCGGCTGAAAGCCGTCGGTTGCCACACTGATCGTTCCGGCGATGGCGTGGAACAACCGGGTGTAAGGGAACACCGCTACGAATCCCAATGCCAACACCGCGTGGAACCACCACAAAACGAAGTGTGCGGTGGTTGAGCCCATGCGGGTGAGACCGAACATCTGCAGCAGCTGGCCACAGGCGTAACCGACGTAGGAAAACCCCGGTTGCGGCGTCTCTTCACGTATGATGCGCAGTCCTTCAGTGAAAAAGCCGGTAATGCAGAGAATCACCAGGGTGGCCAGTACCATCCAGTCGAGCCAATTGTGTCCCATGCTGTAGCCGTTTTCTCTGCCGCCAGCGCGTGCGCGACGGCCAGTCATTGGAGCGCTGGCCTCGCCAAGGTCGTGGCGCGCCTGCCGGCGACGAAACGCAAACCAGAAGCAACCCCACAGCACGGCGATGCCGGCGGTATCCAACACGACCTCGTAAAGGGCGAAATACAAACCCTTGTGGAAAAGCGGCGATTGATGTGACGGCCGCCCGAGGAGGATAGTGCCGTAATGCTCGATCGCGATGAGTATCGTGCCGAGCAACAGGAGTGCGAAACCACCGAACAACAATCGGTGGCTCAGATTGGCGTGCGGTCGAGCATTACCCAATGCGCGCTGAGACAGAATCCTGGTGACGAGCCGAGTCACTTGAGTCCGCCAGCAAATCTTTTCTGTCGTCTGGCGCCCCAACCTCCACAGTCGGGCACGACGGTAAATACCAAACGCGAAAGAAGCGGTCGAAGCGATGGCCAGGATGTAGAATACGGATCGCGAAACCGAATCGATGTTGCCGAGAATCTCTCGGGTCAGCGCTTCGTCAACCATCGAGCTTCTCAATCAACTCGGGCACCAACTGGTAGATATCGCCCAGCAGCGCGTAATCCGCGATCTCGAAGATCGGGGCGTGGGGATCGTTGTTGATCGCTACGATTACTTTCGAATTCTTCATGCCCGCAAGGTGCTGAACAGCGCCTGAGATACCGAGCGCGATATACAGATCGGGAGCAACGATTTTGCCGGTCTGGCCTACCTGTAATTCGTTCGGCGCCACTCCGGCGTCAACCAGCGCGCGCGAGCTGCCGGCGGCACCGCCCAAACTGTCGGCGAGTCTTCCGACCAGGCGCTCGTAATCTTCGCTGTTTTTGATAGCGCGACCGCCGGAAACTACCACCCGTGATTCGGTGAGGTCGGGGCGTTGGTGCGCGCGGGACTCCGCACCTTCAAGCACAATTCGGTCTGGTAATGTTTCTGCATCGAGTTCGAGGGTCGTCACTTCAAAAGGTGTTTTTGCAGGCTCTATCTCGTCGAACGCGGACGCACAGATTGTGACGATCCGCGGATGGCCCTCGAGCGCAACAGTGGCGGTCACCGCGCCCGCGAACATAGGCCGGCGCAGCAACAGCTCGTCTTCCTCGAACTCGAAACCCACGACGTCACTGGCCATTGCCCCACCAAGCAAGCCTGCGGTGCGACCGACAATATCCTTGGACCAGCTGGTGGAGGCTGCGACGAGCAGATCGACCTTGCGCTCCAACACGACGCGGGCGATGACCTGGGCATACCGATCAGCGACGGCGACACGCAAAGCTGAATGGTCGGCAGTGAGCGTAGGGGCATAGGTTGCCGCATCCGCAGCGACTTTGCCGAGGTCGCACCCCAGCACCAGAGTTTCGATTTCGCCCTGAGTTTCCTGGATGACAAGATTGGCAAATGCAGCGGCCGAACGGCTGGCCGCGCGTACCACCGCGCCATCGTGCTCCATGATCACCAGGAGACGCACTAAATCACCTTGGCTTCGTTGCGCAGGTGGTGAAGCAGCTCGTCGACGCTGTCAACCTGTAAGCAGTGGCGGTTGGTCGCGGTTGCTTCCATCCGGCGGATTCGGATGCGCGGTTCGATCTCAACACCCCAGGCGTCGACGTTTGTTATTTCCAACGGTTTTTGACGGGACTTGAGAATGCCTGGAAGCGAGGTGTATCGTGGCTCGTTCAGCCGTAGGTCGGCAGTAATGACCGCTGGCAGAGACAGACTCACGACCTCAATTCCGGCGTCGGTTTCGCGTGCGACCGTAACTCCGTCGTCGCCGAAATCGATCCTCGATGCAAACGTCGCCTGTGGCCAGTTCAAAAGGGCAGCGAGGAACTGCCCGGTCTGATTGGAGTCGTCATCTACCGCCTGTTTTCCCATGATTACGAGGTCCGGTTTTTCGCTGTCCACCAGCGCCCGCAACAGACGAGCGACGTTCCACGGCTCAAGTGATTGGTCGCAATGTACCAGCAAGGCGCGATTTGCCCCCATCGCCAACGCCGTCCGTAGCTCACTTTCCGACTCCTCCGGTCCAATGGTAACAACGACGACTTCGATGGCTTCCGAGCTTCTTTCGCTTATGCGGATCGCTTCTTCTACTGCAATAGCGTCGAACGGATTCACAACGTAGGTGACGTTGCTGTCGTCGATACCGTGCCCGTCATCGTGCAGACGAATCTTCTGGTCTGGATCGGGTACGCGTTTTATGGGAACGAGGATCTTCATAAAGCCAGTGATCGCTGGGGTTGGTCAGCCAACTTAGAGAATTTTCGGATCTTTCCCAAATGATGGTCTGAAGTTGTCAGTATTGGTGCGGCTGCAGCGAAAATTAGCGTATGGATAGACGTGAGCGTAGCCGTCGATGAGGCCTCGGGCTCGTAGAGCTGAAAGCTTGAAGAGCATAAAATGTTGATGTGGCGACGAGCTCTGGTGTTAAGACCTGGCCGATCGCCAAAGAGCTGGTCCGGATGGGGAAGGATCGTCGATTGATATCTTCAATTTTTGATGCCCGGGAAATAGGTGAGGTCGGCACCGAAGTTTTCCATAGCCTTGACCGCATCGCCGTGCAGGCGCACGCGAATGTCACGGGAACGATGGCGCAACACTATCTCGCGCTCGGCGATAGCCACAGGCAGATCGAGCCGTTCACCCACAGCCAGGTTGTACACAAACACATTGCCGCCGACGATCTGCGACCCTGCCACCGACCGCGACAGCTCACCCGCGTCTGCCCAAGACGGAACACGCACCCACAGCGGCCCGGGTTTTTTCAAAGTGACCGCCAGCTTGTCGTGTGTGTAAGGTGATTCGATGGTGATTGCGTCCGTTTCGTGATCGAACCAGAGATTTACATGGTGTCCGGTTGTGTCGAAGACCGATATGTCGCGATAGGCTTCGCACAGCGAACCGACAGCACCGCCGACGATATCCATGTTGAAACTGACCTTGCGACAGTTTACCGGCTCGTGACCGTAAGGCGCCGGGAACCCGAAAGCGCCTCGATGGCGTCTTGATACATCGCGGAGACCATCCCGCTTCTGTGGATTCTTGGGTTCGTCGATGAAGTCGATATCCCGCAGTTGCGAAGGCAGCAAGTGGCAGCGAAGTATGCGTTCGGCGTCCTCGAAATACTCAGCGAAACCGAACCGCCCCAGGATAAGCGCCGTTTCGACGATGTCGCCGGTGTTGTTGACCTCGCCGCGATCGAGAAAACCGACATCCTGGTCGTCGCTACTGTCTTCTATAACCCATCCCAGCGGGTCTGATATCGCTTTTAGTCCGTTGTCGTAGAAAGCTTTTACCCGCGCCAACAACGAAGTGTCGTTGGTTAGCTCAGCCAGTTGCGCCAGCGAAGACAGACAACAGGTGGTGGAATGAGTATGAGTGCCGTGTACTGCTCGGTCGTATCGACCGTCTGCCACGAAGGAGTCGAGCAGTAGCCGTTCCTTGATCAACAGGGCCAGGTCGAGGGCAGCCGGCGAGGCGATAGCGCGATAATATTTCACCAACGGGCCAAGCAGGCGGGCCAAGCCGGAGACGAACTTCGCTTCGACCGGCTCGATCCTGTAATGTTGCCGGCAAAGGTCGGCGCGCCAACCCTCGTCGGCCGACCAGAGCTGGACGACGGTCTCAATGCAGCGTTCGGCCAACTCTCGTGCGCGTTGGTCGCGGCGATACTTGACCAATGCATACAGCGCGTGCATTCCTTCACGCAGATTGTGAGTGACAAAATTGACCAACGGACCGTCAATCGTATCGCGATTCAACGGTACCGCAAGCGGACCGCTGAAGGAGAAATAGGCCGCTTCGGCGTGTTTGCAGATCGCGGATTCGTCGAGCTCGATGCCGACCGCATCCTCTGCGTTCAACAACGCGTTGAGATGCCGTCCTGGAACGTGCGCCTCGCTATGTGCGCGACTGACGCTCAGTTCCACCGTCGGTCGAACAATGGAACCGAAAAAAGGTATATCGTTATCGTCGGCATTGAAGACCGATTGCATCGTCCGACATCCCAAACCGATAGCATCGGTGATGTCAGTGGTATTGACCTCTTTGAGCTGTCCGTAGAATGGGTGTGTCACGATTATTGACGCAACCTCCTTTATCGATTACGCTGCGCGGTTCTACAAGACTTATTCGATCGGGAATCTAACCGAGTCAAGAAGTCGAACAAGGTCTGGAGCTCGGAACCCATGAACAAAAAAGAAAAGGGTTCGCCACGACAGGTGGCACTCGAAGGGTTGATCGTCCTCGGTGCTTTGCTGTTGCGCTGGCCGTTGTCGGGTCCCGAGTGGCAGCACGTCGACGAACGCGCGCTGGTGATCTATCCGTTAGGTTTTTGGGGTGGAGATTTCAATCCCCACTTCTTCAACTATCCCTCACTGCAGCTCTACTTCCTCTCGATCATCTACTACGTGTATTACCTGTTTTCGGGGGTTGCTTCTTTCGATCATTTCCTCGCCTACAGGTATTTCGTCGAGGACCGTGATCTGATCGCTGTTGCACGAACAGTGACGACCTTGATGGCGGTCGGCACCGTCTGGGTCGGGATCCGCCTGGGCAACCGTCTTTACGGCATGGCTGGCGGTTTTATAGCTGGCGCGGTGCTGGCTGCAATGCCGCTCCACGTGCGCTTCTCCCATCTCGCCATCACCGATACCCCCGCTCTATTATGGATTGGTCTGGCGTTGCTGGCAGCGGTGCGTTTCGTGCAGGAAGGTCGAACCCGTGACTATCTCCTCGCCACCGCGTGCGCTGGTTTGGCGGCCGCCACCAAATACCCGGCGGTGCTGGTGGTTATTCCCGTTGTCTTCGCCACAGCTCTTCGTGGTGGTTGTCAGCATTGGTACAAAACCGCCGCATCACCCGTTATAGCGCTGATCGTTTACTCGCTGGCGGCGCCCTTCACCTGGTTGGACTGGACCGCGTTCTGGTCTGATTTCAGCGCTATGGGCCGGGAGCATCTGTTGAGCGCCTCCCATCGGCAGGCCGCTTCGCCCCTTTTGCATCACCTGCGTTTCAGTATACAGCATGGCCTCGGCTGGGCCGCAATGCTGACGGTGTTGGCGGCGCTATTGTGCAAGCGAACAGGCTGGTCCCGCAGCGAGTTGGTAATTCTACTGGCACTGGGGACGTTTGGTGCGTTTATCGCGCTGGCCGAATCGGTTTTTGTGCGTTACGCGCTTCCTCTGACACCGATGCTGGCTTTACTGAGTGCGCGTGCCATCCTGGGAATCGCCCGCCGGCCGCTAATGCGGTGGGGATGGGTGCTCCTGCTATTGGCCGCCCCGTTGTACGACTCGTACCAGATCCGTTGTTTGCTTGCTGGTGCAGATACGAGAGTGCTGGCTGGACAATGGCTGCAAAAGCGTGCGGCCGCGAGTGGGCGCGTCTGTCATCTGCCGGTTGGCGCTGGCAACGCGCAGCTTTTCGACGCCGAGCGAATAAATGTGCGGCAGCAGAGTTTCGCTGACAGCTACGGACTGGATTACATGGCGGACATCTTCGAGCTCTTGAGTCGAACGGAGATCAAGAAACCGCTCTTCATACCCTGGAACTTCGAGGTGGTGAACCGATACGCTGCGCCGCCGCAGAATGCTGAGAATACCGTTTCAGTGCTGGAATACCGGCACGACCTGTGCGGAACATTGCATCCCGACGTAGATCGGCAACTGCGCAGCTGGCCGCTCGAGACGCAGATCGAACCGGGAGGATCTGGTGCCGTCTTCGATCCGGTGGATTGGCTTTTCGTGCCTCTGGCCGGATGGAGCGATCTGCGGGCTACCGGCCCCACCATCGTGATTCGGTCCGTTCCGATCACTGTCTCCAATCCCCGTCCCAATGGTGCGGAGTTTTTCGCAGTGCAGGAGAGATTCTTGCGCGCCAACCTGGCCGCGGGCAGGAACGACTGGAACACCGTCCTTGCCGTTCATCAGGAACTGGCGCGTTCCCCATTCCTCTTGGAAGAGTTGGTCACCAGTTCGTACCTGTTCGACCACTTTCGCATTGTCGCCCTGGCTCTGGAGCATCGGAGCCAGCACGAGGAAGCGATCGATTACTGGCGTCGTGCGATAACTGTACGACCGCAGGATCCGCAACCGCACTACCATATCGGCACTGCCATGCACCGTCTCGGCAAGAATGCCCAGGCGAAAGAGGCGTATCTGCAGGGTTTGGCATTGAAGCCGGACGATCCGGATCTGCTCTACAATCTGGGCGTAACCTACATGCGACTGGGTGAGCTGGATGAAAGTCTGACCGTCTTACAGAAATCGGCAGCGATCAAACCGGATGCAGATGTATTCGTGGCGCTCGGACAGGTTTACCAGCACAGGGGCGATATCGATGCCATGAGAGCATCGTTCGGGACAGCTATGAGGTTGAGGCCCGATCACTCGCAGACAGCGCGAATTCGAAAGGCGCTGGAACAGGAATGAACGGCAGGATATTGCTTAACGATTTGGATTCTCCAGCAAACCGCCCGGCTAAAGGCCCCAGATAGTTCTCCTGCGGCACCTCGTTGCTTAACTCGGTGCCGGAGCCAGTCATGATCCGTCTCTCCGCATTGTCGAGGATGCGGAGAGACGGTGTCGTATACCCCTTAAGGGAAAACCAAATGGCAACAACTCCGAGACGTTTACCGGTTTCCACTGCACCATCGAGAAGAGGGTTCAGGTTGCCGTCGGAATGGAACATGCCCTTGATGCCGCGTTTGTGGTATACAGCCGCGTCCGTTCGATCGACTCCTGTATCGGTGGTTCAGGTCAGCATGGAAAAGCGGTTGGGCTCGAACAGGGTCCTGAGGGTCCGGGCGATGCTGGCACGAGTGACGTGGCGGCCAGCGTCGTGCAGGTCCAGGTATTTGTCGGCCAATACTCCGGCCAGCAGCTGGCGAAAACGGCGCCACTTGGGAATCAGATTTTCCAGCACCCGCGCGTCGGAGTTGAAGGCCACGAAACGGTCGCCGGTCATCTCCAGCCGCATGCGTAGATCCTTTTCCACCAGCCCCGGGTGGTAGTTGTACCACCAATGCCCGATCACCATCACGTTGTCATTGTGGCAGCTGAGAATGCTGGCGTCGTATTGATTGGCATTGTGCAGAGGCGTGATGAAAAACGCGTTCCGCGGATGGCGACGCACCAACTGCTGATATGGTGCCATGTCGCACAGGGAAGCTCCGTCGCCGGCGTCCTGCCACGCAGGTTGCAGCTGGCGCACCGGTCCGGGCATCATGAAGAAGGGCAGTTTGAGCTCGGCCAATACCGGCAGAACCGAATAGTGGAGGATCGCACCCTCGAGAGTGCTCAGGTCGTGCGCCCTGCAGGTCGACGGAAAAGAGCAGGCGCCGTAGACCACGCTGTTCAGCTTACCGTGCCAGTCACGGAGGAAACGCTGGGTCTCGGCGATGGATGCGGGCATGGTCGGATCGTTGCCGACCTCGTAACCCCACGATGACAGCTTACCTACGGCCCTGGGGTAGTTTAGCACCAGCTCGTCCAGACGGAAGCCCGACAAGTAAGCGTCATCCCATTCGCCATTTTCGTAATAGGCGCGCTCGGTGTCGTTGAAGACATCCTGGGTACCGACGATCCGCCGCACGCCACCCAGCACCATACAGCGACGCTGGATTTCCTCTGGGTCTGTGTCTTTGTAGAACTCCCGGGCATCTTGCAGCGAAGTGGCGTTGGGATCGAGGCCCAATGCTTCCATGGCGACCAGAACGCCGCGGCAACCCTCATCGAAACAATCTCCGGGCGGATCGATGAACAGCTTATTCCAGGTAAAGTCGCCCTGCTTCTCCAGGTCCCAGCTGGCAAACTCTTCCGGTCCGACGTGACCGGCAGCGAACAGCTTGCGCCGCACGTAATGATAGGTCAGCTGCCGATCGATCCCCCACAGCGACAGTTGCGAGCCGGCACGGGGACTCAATAGATGGGTGTGCCAGTCGTCTACCACCAGCTTTTCAGGGGATGTTTCTTCGGCGACAACGCGGACAATGTCGTCCCGCTCGATGGGGCTTGAATCGGTCTTTGATGACGAAATCATTGTTAGCCTTCCTGTGGCCGGGCGCTCGTTGGACTGCTACAACATTTATCTGGCCCAGTTACGAAGGATAAAGTGCGAGAAGGATCATTGGGTCAAGGGTCGGTAACACGGACAAGCCTGTGGTTTGCTCAGGTCGCGGTGACCCGCGGTCAGCGCCGGGACACGAGACGCAGGTTTGCCCGCCACGAAGGTCACGTGTCGTGCAGCTCGGCCATCGCCAGGCTGGTCTCCCCCGCACACGAATAAACCAGGTAGCTTCTGCCGTCTTCCTGGAAAATCGCCGGATCGCGCAGCTGTCGCACCGGAGTGTGCACGGATCCCCCTTGCGACGGCACCAACGGCTGGTCAATCCCTTCGTAAGATGTTTCCGGCTCCAGGAGCGTTGCGGATTTTCCCGGCCGCCACGCGCGCCAATTCCCTTTTAACGCCATGTCGGCAACAAGAATCCGCTCAGGCATATCCCCGATACGCGAATAGATTAAGCGTAGGCTATTCTGCATCGGCAACAGCGCCACGTGACGCTGACGCGGCACGATCATGGGCCCTTCCTGAAACTTCGAACGGCCATCTTGGGAACGCAGCAGCACCCCATCTTCGTCTCTCCTGCCGATAGCGTAAAACCAGCCGTTGTGCTCAAAAACACGGATGTAGAACGGGCCCAGCTCTTCTCCGACGGCTCTGAAGTTTAGACCGTCACTGGACAGTGCCAGAAAGCTCCGTTGGGTATCACGCACGCAGCCGTGGAAATACATCCTGACCTCGCGCCGGTCGTCGTCTAAGTGCAGATCGGGGGAAGCGATATGGCTGTGGCAGACAGTCTGCGAGAGCTCCAGCACCCCAGGCCGATATATGCGCCAGGGCCCGTGTAGATCGTCGGCATACGCCAGACGAACGAACGTTCCCTGGTGATGGGCGAAGTACAAATAGAACCGTCCTAACGGATTCTCGAACCAGTCGGGCGCGCGGATGAGTGAGGGTCCGTTGATGTTGGTGCCGATACGATCGTCGAGCCTGGAGTGGATCAGCGGATTCTGGGCGAAGCGCTCGGCGCGCAGATTCAAAGTCGTAACTCGTCCTGAGTGAATAGCAAAGAGAGCAGACAGGCGTTGCTCCATTTAAATACGGAGGCGAACGCCTATCCGGCCAGGCGTTCGAGGCCCACCGAAGCCGCGACGCCTCCATGTTAGAGGCATCAATCAGACAGGTCGTCGACACAAACCGGGCGGCCATAAAGACGCCAATCACACTTTAGGAATTGTGCAACGCGAAAACGATCGCGTTGCCAACGCCATGGTGATTCGCCATTATTGCAACCGCAAAAAGTCCGAATCCTCAGCCAAAGTGTCACCGTAGCGAGACATGACCGAGTCAGAGCGCGAGTTTTTCCTGGAAAACGGCTATCTGCTTGCCAGGCAGGTGCTTGAGCCCGGGCTTCTGGCAAAGATTCGCGACGAGTTTGAGCAGATCTGGAAAGCCGTCGATCGTGCCAATCAGCTGGTCCTGCTGAAATACGAGACCTTCATCAAGCTCATCGAGCACCCGCCCATTCTCGAGCGCCAGGCAGCTATCTTCGGGCGCCAGACCCAGCTGTTACAGTACGACTTTCTGCGCCAGGAGCCAGGTTCTAACTCCCCCCTCCGTGCCTGGCATCGGGACCTGAGCTTTCCCGGCGAGCGGCCGCTGTCGATCAATACCATCGTCTATCTGGACCGCATGGACGACAAGACCGGACCGACCTACGTGGTGCCCGGGTCGCACCGGGGCGAAGCGCTGCCGCAGGCTGACGAGAGCGACCAACCCCTGCCGCATGAAGTGCCGATTTACGCTGAAGCTGGCGACGCCGCCTTGATCAACGGAGCTATCTGGCACAGCGGCAGTTGTAACCGGTCATCCGGGTTGCGTCGAGGAATATACATGTATTACGGACACTGGTGGATGAAGCGCTATGAGGAGGATTTCATCTTGCCGTCCGAATGCCTGGAAGGCGCCAGTGAAGCGCGGCTGCGCCTGTTGGGTTACCGCATGCCCGACAAGGATCTACACATCTACGACCCGACCTTACCGTTTGGCTGAAGCCAGATTTAACCGTTGGACATCTGTTAAATAAACCGCTGCAAAGGCCCTGGAAAAATCGGACAAATACGAAAAGCTCTTATTTGTCCGCATATTCTGATAGATACGCCAGAGCGGAAAAATTCCTCAAGTAATTTATATTCATATACTTGCGAAGGTATCAGTTGGTATATGAGGTGGGAGAAGTCTTCGGTCTGAATTGAAGACTTTGTCGAAGTAAACATTTTCCTTATATTTTAAACTCCGCATAAATGCGGTTAAATAAACCGCACTCCTTAATACACCTTTAGAAGGGAGAAATGTCACATGCGCTTAGTACGCATTTCGTTGTTGACGTTGGCCGTGGCCGTTTTGGCGGTGGGCAATGTCTGGGCCGAAGACGCTGGCCCCACTTATCCCGATGCTTT
>CAYNZV010000091.1:0-17512 GCA_964401715.1 uncultured Gemmatimonadaceae bacterium
ACGTACAAGAAGTCGTCATTCCACAACACCTTACATCGCGTTTGAAACTCAGGCACTGGGGAGGTGCTTCCCTCGATGTCCTGGAAACTGGTTGTCCACGGCGCTCGTTGCCATGACGGTTCATCGAGACGGCCATCTACAGCAACCAAGCCTGCAGCGCGATGGGCCCAATAACACAACTCGGGCGCCAAGGATTCTGCTTGCACATCGAGACACAACGAGAATCCCGGCAACAAGAAGAGCAATCTTATTGCCCATTGTGCCTTAAAGGCCATGATTTCGGTCAACTGATCGACCATACTAGTACCACTATATCTGTCTGGCTCGAGATCCCCAAGTTGCCGGAAACAATCTTCAATCCGAAATTCATGCCACAGCCTTGCGGCCCCACAAGGCTTTTAATAATACTCTGTGATGGCCGATAATCTAAAACTTATCTTGCTCGGACCTCCTGGATCGGGAAAAGGCACGCAGGCCGACCGCCTGGAAGATACCTTCGACCTCGCGCACATATCCACTGGCGACATACTGCGCGAGACGGTCAGTAAAGGTAACAACCTCGGTAAGGAGATCGGAGAGTTTATCAACGCTGGGAAACTCGTTTCTGACGAACTGGTCGCCCGCATTGTGGACCAACGACTCGATGAATTGGAAGATCGCGGTTTCGTCCTAGATGGTTACCCACGAACTATCGAACAAGCGGTCGCACTTGACCGGTGGAGCAGAGATCGCGGCGTTACTATCGACGCCGTGGTGCTGATAGAAGTAGAAGAGCAGACTGTTCTCGAACGCATTACCGGGCGCCTCATCGACCCAGATACCGGTCGTATATACCAGCGCTCCGAACCGCTTTCAGACGAGATCCGTAGCCGTCTGCATCACCGAGGCGACGACACCAAGGATGTGGTGAAGAAGCGTTTGGAGATTTATCACCTACTCACAGAGCCGGTGATAGATCACTACGAAAATCAGGGCATCTTAGTTCGCATCTGTGGCTCAGTCGGTCCAGACGAAGTGTTCGACTACATTCGGCGACGGCTCGACACCCTATCACGATAGGTTTGACAGTTCACCAAGACCTCGATTAACTTGGTGTAATTGATTGTTTTTATTGGCGAAAGGTCGGTTTCTTCGTGTCCAGTGAAGAAAGTGTAGCACTCTACAAGAGCGGCATGGGCAAGTTCGTCCAGCAGGATTTCGAAGGCGCCTTAGCCGACTTCGAAAGCGCATTGGAACTTGACCCCGCTTTTGGCGATGTCATCCAGTCTATCGCCCACACGTACGAAAAGCTGGACGACATGGAAAAGGCCCTCGAGTACGCCAAGCGAGCTGTCGAGGTCAACCCGAAGGATTTTTTGGCCCACACCAGCCTGTCCATGTTCTATCAGCGAACGGGTAACATCCCTGAGGCCGAGAAGGAGTTGGCAATCGCCGCCGAACTGCAAACCGGCGAAAGCTAATCCACGCTCGCACCCCGTTTGGTTCCTCAACATCACGATCACATCATGCAAATTGGACCGCACTCACTGGAACCCTTGAAACCGGGAATGCCGATCATGGCATTGGCACCGCTCGCCGGTGTCGGCAACTGGGTCTTTCGCCTCATCTGCGCACGGTTGGGAGCCCGCATAGTCGGGGTCGAGTTCATCAATTGCCGCAACGTCAATGAGAAATCACCCCGGCGATCGCGGCAATTGGATTTTTCAGACGCCGAGATTTATCGCGACACTGGCATGTCATTGCTGGCAGCGCAGATTTATGGCAATGACGAGGCGCTCATCGCTTCTAGTGCGAAACTACTCGAGGAACGAGGGACTGACCTACTAGACATCAACTTCGGCTGTTCAGTACCTCGCATCGTGCAGAAGGGTTCTGGGGCGGCATACCTCAAAGATTTGAACCGGTTGTACAAGGCCGTGCGGCTCACCGTCGACGCGATCGACGTACCCGTTATTGTCAAGACACGCATAGGATGGGACACCGACAATATCAATATCCTCGAAGTGGTCGACGCCGTTACTGCAGCTGGGGCAAAAGCCATCGCGATCCACGCCCGCACGGTGGCCCAGAAGTACAAAGGCCGAGCTGACTGGGATTGGATCGCCCGCGCTGCCGAGAGATCAACCATCCCCGTTCTCGGCAACGGCGACGTTTGTACTTATGAGGATGCGGTTGATATGCAGCAACACACTGGTTGTGATGCGGTCATGATCGGACGCGCCGCCATGGCCAATCCATGGATATTCGCTGGTCGCCGTGGTGCGCTGTTTACTGAGCGCATTGACCTAGCGCTGGATCAGCTGAACCTGATGGCGATTTACAAAGGTGAGCGCGTAGGCATTCTTGAAACCCGCAAACATCTCGCGCTATATTTCCGCTCCTTGCCACGAGGATCGCAATTGCGAGCACAGCTGTTGACCACAGGCACCCTCGCAGAGTTGACCGATCTGCTCGGATCCTGGCGAGCTACAGCCGATCCGCTGGAAGTAGAGGAAGACATGAGCCTGACCCCGGTAGAAGCAGACGCCCTCGCTTGGGGTGGTACCAACTGACCAGGAATTTCTCACAAATGTCCGTAAAGACCTTTTTCGCGCCACTCGCCATCGCACTAATTTTTTTGTCCGCTTGCGAGCTGGAACCCATATCGATCGAGGTGTTTCCGGCGGCGCTGGCCCAACAGCAGGATCCGGTCTCTTCCGGGTGGAGGCTCGTAGAATTCGGAGGCAGCGTCCGCAGCCCCTCCGGCACCTACCTGGTCAGCCCCGACCGCTTGTTGTCAGACTGGAATATCACCGCGTTCCGCGCTTCTCCGCAACCAGACGGCAGTATCGCCGTTAACGCCCGCCTAAACGCGTACGCCCGCCAAAAAATGGCGTCGTTCACTGCGGATGCCGCCAACCTCAAGCAACCTGTAGCGATCAATATCAATGGTCGCTGGGCAGATTTCTTGCCCATCCTGGGTCCGGTCGGCGACCGCATGACCCTTTACGGCCTTACAGATGACGAGGCTCAATCGCTGCAACATCAGATAGAAACCCGCTGACTGTAGTTCTACCACCACGACGCATCGTTCGCCAGCTGGCTTGTCCCAGAGTTCGCATTTGTTTAATACTGGTGTACCTTGGCAGTCGGCAGATAACGCCGAATTGGCCTACGGAATGCTCTACGGTGAACGTCCTCGAACAAGCCCGAATAGATCTGGTAACCGCCCTGCGTTGGGCCCACCGATGCGGTCTCGGTGAAGGAGTCTGTAACCATTTCAGTCTGGCGGTTCCAGGTCAGGAAGACCGCTTCCTGCTGAACCCTCGCGGCCTGCAATGGCGCGAGGTAACGGTAACCGACCTTCTCTTAGTCGACGGCAACGCCAACGTTATCGAAGGTCGCCACGAGGCCGAAACCACCGCTTTTTTCATCCACGCTGCGATTCATCGTGCCAACCCGGAATCTGTTTGCGTTCTTCACACCCACATGCCGTACGCGACAGCATTGTGCTGTGTGGAAGGACAGAAACTGCAATGGCTGCATCAGAATTCTGCCCGATTCTACGGCCGTATCGCCTATATGGAATCGTTCAACGGTCTGGCGTTGGATAGCGACGAAGGCGAACGACTGGCAGCAAAGCTTCATGACGCTCGCGTACTTTTCATGGCCAACCACGGAGTCATCGTAACCGGACCCGACATGGCAACTGCTTTTGACGATCTCTATTACCTCGAGCGCGCCTGCATGATTCAAGTACTGGCGCAATCAACTGGATCTTCGTTGCGGCTGATTCCTTCCGCAATCTGCCAACAAACTGCAGACCAGTTCGAAGATATTCGCTGCCAGTCTCGACTCCACTTGGCGTCGGCCCTGCGAATTCTCCGGCGAGAAGAACCTGAAGCGTTCACCTAGACCCAGGACCCCTTGAACAAAGAGATACTTATCGTTGGTCCCGGAGGACTTGGTGGCGTATTGGCAGCGATGCTCGCTGCCAATACCTCCTGCAGCGTCCGCATCATGGGTCGTCCCGGCCCCCATCTAGAGGCAGTGCGTAATCATGGCATGCAGATATCCGGCTTAACCGAACTATCAGTGCCACTGGATATTGTTGATCAAGGTAATCCCGTAGTCGAATGCGACATCATCATCTACGCTATCAAAGCTCAACACACCCAGGCAGCATTGGCAGCTACCAAAGACATCCACGTACGCGAGTTTGTCGCCTCTGTTCAAAACGGAGTCATCAAGGACGATGAACTCACCGCTTCATTTGGCAGTACCAAAGTGGTTGGCTCCGTCGCGATGGTCGCCGGCGCGCGGACCGAACCAGGAACAATAAGCTTCAACTACGACGGCGGCACCTATCTTGGCGAGTTCGACGGCAGCTCCTCATCGCGAGTCGATAGTTTCGTCTCTCTCTGCGAGCAAGCCGGCCTGACATCTATGGCCGTCGACGACATCGTCGGAGCGTCGTGGTCGAAGATGGTGGGTTGGATCCCCGTCGGCATGCTGGCCGCTCTTACTCGCTGTGACAATGCGACTATTCTATCGAATGAACTGCTAGCCGCGGAATTCGTGGCCATAGTGCGCGAGCTAAACAACCTGGCGGAGGCAAAAGGTGCAAAGCTGATTGATATTGGCCCCTATTCTTCCCGAACTTGGTGTCACGTATCGCTGAATGAAGCCATCAGGGATGTGATGGCTTCCCCGCTGACCGCTAGCCAATCCACTCACTCCGCACTGCAGGACATAACAAAAGGCGTCTGTACCGAGTTTGATGCCTGTGTAAAGCCGATGATCGATGAGGCTGCCAATCTGGAGATTCCGCTGGTGAGGACGCAGCTGCTTTACTCCACCTTGATGGGATTAGAACAGTCGCTGCAGTCATCCGTATGAGGGTTGAAAACCGACGGCGCTGGCAGCGGCAACAGCCGAACAAAGGAAGGATGAGCTTATATGGAACCAATTAGGGATCCGCAGATACTGAAAGTGTTATCCAGATTGGAGGAGGAGGATGCCGAGGATCGGCGTCTACAGAATCGACCGCGGGAAGAGCGGATGTTTACCCTACATCCAGCTACCTCGCGGCTTCTACACATCCTGGTGCAGGCGACCGGGGCCACAAAGCTGGTGGAAATAGGCGTCGCTTACGGTTATTCCACCATCTGGCTGGCCCACGTCTCACGTTTGACCGGGGGCAAGCTGCATTCGCTCGAAATCAATCCGAAGCTTATCGAGATTGCCAGTCAGAACGTCGCGAAAGCGGGTTTGTCAGATCAGGTCAATTTTGTTCTTGGGGATGCCCGCGAAAACGTTGCTTCTATCGATGCGCCATTCGATTTTGTTCTGCTGGATTGCTGGGAATGGCTATATGTCGAGATGCTTGGAATTCTCGAAGCCAAGCTGCGCCCGGGAGCACTGATCGTGGCCGACAACGTACACCCCGGAGTGCAAGAGTGCGATCGTTTTGCTGAAGCCGTGTCCGCTCATCCTTCATTTGAAACGGTGTACGTACCTATCGGCCGAGATGTTCAGGTTTGTATGAAGGTCGGCGGCACGTCGTAAGCTTAGAATTGCCGACACGAAAGAGAACCTCCGAGACCATTGTGAGCAAATGGTATCTCTACGTCGTGAGAACAGGAAAGGGGTCTCTGTACACGGGAATCGCCACAGACATCGAGCGCCGATTGACCGAGCATCGAAACGGCATCGGTTCCAAATATCTTCGCGCACAGAAGTCTTTGACGTTAGTTTATCGAGCCCATTTTGTGGATCGCTCGACGGCACTTCGAGTTGAAGGCGCTTTGAAGAAGCTGCGGAAGGATCGAAAGGAAACGATTGTCTCTAGACAACCGACAGCCTCGGAGCTAGTTAGCCTGTTGGGAATCGATGCAGCTGATTAAACTCGTACGTAATCTTCTCCCAAAGGAGGTTACCACCCAATTCAAAATACTGATCGACTACCTCGCGGTGGCCGTTTATATCATCGTCGCCATACCCCTTGGCTATCTTTGTTACGGTCCACTTTTCAGCAAATAGTAGGCAAGGCATATAGCATGATCTTCGAGGAAACAGCCGGAAGGCATGGTGGAAAAAGAAGGCGGGTATTGGTCGGCATCAATTCCAGTTTTGACCTCATTCGGCTGCTGAGTTTCGGTATGATACCCTCCTACCGGCAGTAACATCGACCTCGAGTAGAAGTTTTGGAACTGATTTCCTCGGGGCTGATCTACGATGGCAGCGATGGACCAAAAGAACGACGCTCGTGCGCTTTCACCGATGTCTACGTGACTGCGAGCGGTACTGTCTTGGTCTCGGGACGCTGGGGCAGCACCCGGCATTCCATCGACGGCCATGCATGTATCTTTGCGAGCAATGATCTTGGCGGCAGCTGGGAGATGCGTTACGATGGATCCGGCCAAACCGAGTTCGGAGGCGTCACCGGCGAGATCAAAACCATGAGTGTGGCCGAGCTAACGTCGAACCGTCTCACCGCTTCATTCCTCTGGGTCGATCGCTCCAATCCGGAACTTCCCTTTATCAACCCAGAAACCCAAGGGTTACTGCCGATGCGCATTTTGCATGCCACCTCGGTCGACGAAGGCAAATCCTGGAGTCCCTTCCGAAACATGGATACGAGTCCTCACATAGCTGCTTCACCGTGTACCTGTGCAATCTTCGAACTCCAGGACAGCACCCTCTGCCAACCATACGAGCACTGGAAAGAGTATGTCGACTCGGAACCTGGCAAGCCGGGAGCCCGTCTGAGGTTCTCTGCGGACGGGGGCAAATCTTGGCCGGAATTCACGACGGTGGCCCAGGACGAGCAGAACCTACTGGCCTTTTGGGATCAGCGGATTGCCAAGCACCCGTCGACGAACCGGCTCGTCGCCATGTTTTGGACACACGACTTCAACCAGGGCACCGACACTAACGTGCACATTTCTTGGGGCAACGCTGACGGCCGTAATTGGTCCAAGCCAATAACGACCGGACTACCAGGCCAACACTGTCAGCCCGTGTCCGTAGATGGAGATCGGCTGGTAGCCATCTACAGCCATCGACGCGATCCACCCGGGATCGACTTGTCATTCAGCCCCGACTTTGGTCGCACGTGGGAGCGATCCGCCGATTTGAGGGTTTTCCACAGCGCTCTTGGTGGTGAGTCCGGCGCCGAAGGTCCCCGTAGTGATGCAGAGCTGTGGGGCGATATGGAACGCTGGCGATTCGGACATCCCCGTGCTGCCCTCTTGCCCAACGGCGAACTCTTCGTTGTGTTCTATGCTGGCGACGAGGCAGTGAAGAGCGCCCATTGGGCGCGCGTTCGAATATAGGCATATTTGGGGTCCCATTGGAACCAACCATCGAAACCTCTCGACTTATACTGCGCCCGCTCACCATGGGCGATGCCGATGAGGTATTTTCCTGCCGGCGCAATGAGCAGATCATGCGCTACATGGGAGGACCGGACAGGTCGATTGAAGACACCCACGAGGCCTTGCAGCGTTACGAACGCTATCAACGGATGTACGGGTTTAGCAGGTGGGCTATGTTTCTCAAAGAGACCGGCGACTTCATTGGAGATTCAGGTCTGCTTCCCATGGGAGACACGCCGGAGTTCGAGCTCGGTTATCGTTTAGCCAAAAGCTACTGGTCTCGCGGTTTGGCAACCGAATGTGGCGAGGGGTGGCTCGACGCTGCCTTCACCAGATTTGGGTTAAAATCCGTCATCGCGTTTGCCCACGAGGATCACTCCGCCTCGATCCGGGTGATGCAGAAACTGGGAATGGAATTCGACAAGAAGGCCCACATCATGGGCATGGATTGCTGCGTGTATCGCAAGAACAGGGGTATTTACCCTCTTGAATCTCATCTTTAGCTCAGCCAGCGCTGCGCTCTAACATGACCCAAGGTTATCTTCTCGGAATCGCTGTTTGCTCGGCCTCCAGGGCAGTCATGCGCGAGTTGCCGTCTTGCCGCCTGACTGCCGAAGAAGGGCTCCAAGGGGCTTTCCGGAGCCGTCCAGGTAACCGGCAGATCACGGTGCTTACCATTGAAGGTTGGCGCCAGGCCTGCGCCGAATTGGGTGTCGACCTCCCATGGACCACCCGCCGCGCCAATCTGCTTGTAGAAGGGATATCGCTAGCTGATTCGACGGGGTCGAGGTTGCGCATCGGAGACGCGGAGCTCGCAATTACGGGGGAAACCGAGCCCTGCCGACGCATGGATGAGTATCACAAGGGGCTGCAAGCCGCGCTGTCACTGAATTGGAGAGGAGGGGTCTGTTGCCGGGTGAACGCTGGGGATTACCTGAGAGTTGGGGCCGAAGTCGAACTGGAAGGCGTATGAGATGATTCCGCTGATAAGCAGCTTATGCCAGGGCACCCTTGGGGTTTGCCAGCTACCGAGGTTTTGGTGGAAACGGACAACCCGATCCGTCGGCTTGCTCGACCCTGACTATCCCGACTGCAGCGATGGTCTCGACGCGTCCGTATTAGAAGTGCTAGGTCTGAACCGGGAACGGACGCTGGGCTATCTGCGTGACGAACTGCCGAACTACCTGGCTTTCGAGTTGTGGGTTGGCCAGCAATCGGACAAGCTGAACCGATCCGCAATTCGACGTTGGAACGACGCTGTCCACAAACGAGTGCACAGTCAACCAAAAAAGATCGTCGAGACTTACTGCGACATTGGCTGGACCAATGACAAGTTGGAGACCGGCGCCGTACTACTGAATTCCCTTCAGGATTGGCAGCTGTTTCACCGACGCGATCTAGTCTCGACTCATTCGACCTTACAGTTTCCCGTCGTGCCACTTGTCAGCAGCATAGACGTCGGTCCTTTGGGAGTCTGTCAACTGCCCCGCACCTGGCTCAAAATTGTGCTGCAGAGCAAGGAACTTCTGCATGAAGAGTACCCTGCTTGCGGAAACGGTCTCGATAAAAAAGTATTGGAAGTCTTGCAACTGGACCGGGAGGAGGTGGTTGGCTTTGTAAGCGAAGGACTCCCCTCCTATTTGGAATTCGAGGCCTGGATCGTGGAACGAAGTTTTGTCGACAACGGGGTTATTGCCGACTGGAACACCTCTATCCGTGAACGGATACATGGTCAAGAGAAGCGGGCTGAAATCCACGCAACACTGAAACGTTCTGACGATGGCACTTTGAAGTCAGCGGTCACATTAAATCACTTGGAAGATTGGCATCTCGCTCACCTATCTATCCTACCAACTGCGTGACCGAAAACAAAGCAACCCCCGTTTTCGAGCGTCCTCACCTGTTGGTATCTCGTGCCGGCACACCCCCTACCCGTTCGGTCGCCGATCTGTTGTGTGCTATCGAAAATCTTGAGGTTCCTAGACGCATGTGGGAGCTCATCCTAGCCGACGCCACCGCCGCCATCGACGCTGATCCGTTGACCGTGTTCACGCCATTGCCAGATCGCACCCCCGGAGATATTGCGCAGGGAAATGCCGAATACATCATCGTCGACGCCGCCGGCCAAAGAGTGCTGAAATGCGCGCTGGCTGGTCTGCTCACCGGTGCTTCCAAGTTTTCGCAAGCCGCCCTCGCGCAGATCGACTGTCTCTTTGAACGCGATGCCTGGCCCGAATGGCAAGACCTCTACCATCGCCGTAGCCTCGGGTTTGACGCCGATTTACGCACTGGGCAGTTCTGCCGTGATCTGGGAGTAGCCTACGATTGGCTGCACAGCCAGATAGGGACACAGGATCGGCAGCGGATGTTGGACGGTATCGATCGCTGCGGAATTCAACCGTTCTTGCGATCCGTGGCACAGAATCCTCCTTGGATGCAACAGCTGAGCAACTGGACGACCTGCATCGTCGGCGGACTGGGTATCTGCGGTATGGGTCTGGACACAGATCACGCCGACTCGGCGCAACTTATAACCCTCGCCGAAACGATCATGGAACGCTATCTACGACTATTCGGAGCTGAAGGGGAATTCAACGAGAACCCGTCTTACGCAAATGCCTCGATGGCTCCGGTGCTATTTTATTCCGCCTTGCGGTGCCACCGCGCAGACCCGAGGCCATTCCCGGCACTGGACCTGTTGCGTCGCCACTGCTACTGGTGCCTTTACGCGAGCGCACCACCAGGTCACATGGTCTCCTTTGGGGACGGAGGTCCCGATTACCCCGCCTTAACCTCGTTCTTCCCTGCCGTGGCAGCTGCCTTACGCGATCCCATTCTGCAATGGTATTACCTCGAGTACGGGAAGTCACCTCGCTTTCCGATTTGGGAGCTACTTTGGTTTGACGGCAGCTTAGAAAGCAAGGCCCCTTCGCCCGAAGATTTACCGTTGGGCAAGGCCTACCCGGAACACTCGGCATTGGCCAGCAGCCGCACCAGCTGGGATCTGGACTCGACGGCCTGCGTAGTGTTCGGCAAAGGCGGACACGGCGGAAATATTCACTCTCATCCCGATGCGGGTCAGATCGAAATACACGGGCATGGAAAGCGCTTGATCGTCGATCTGGGCACAGTCCACTACCCTCCTGGAGACGATCGCCGACCGTATTACCACTTCGGTGCTCAGGGCCACAACATCGTAACCATTGGCGGCAGGAATCCCTATTGGGAAAAGTCGGGAGAGCGTCGTTCGCATTTGTCCGCATGCGAATTCGACAATGAACGTGGCGGTTGGTGGCGTATCGATCTCACGGAACTGCACGACAGGGTTCAAAAGGTGACGCGCACAACGATCCATTTGTTGCCCGGATACGTCGTCGTGTTGGACCGGGTCGAGTTGCAGGCCGAGGAAGAGATAAAGCTCAGGTGGCACACCGTAGAGCGGCCTGAGCTGAGCCTCGACGGGTCCTTCATTATGACCAAAGAGGATGTGATACTCAGTGCCAGAATTGTCACTGGAGTTGGACCGGAACCCCGCTTTTCCATAGGTAGTCACGAGTACCAAGCCCCATTGGATCGGGACCGCATCGGTAATCCTCTCCCCCAACGGCGAGAGCCTTACCTCGATTCGGTGGTTGTTGCCCAAGATGTATCCTTCCTGTCGCTCTTCGCCGTCGAACCCGAGAGCACGAGGCCGACCATCTGGGTCGGTGATATTGAGGGATCCGAGCAACGTTGGATACACGAAGACGGCGTCCACCGTATTGTTGTCCGCCTCGCTGACAACGTGCTCATCGTGGTTGGTGACGCAGGCTCGTGGGAAGTCCCTATTTGACCAGCATAAGACATAGATGCAAGCTGCGGCTGGGTGTATTAACTTACTCATTCTGCATGGGAATTTTTGTCCGCAAGTGTAGGAGATGAGGTAGTGAAATTGGACGGTAAGGTTGCCCTGGTTACTGGCGGTGCAGCCGGCATAGGTGAAGCAACGGCGTTGGCGTTTGCGCGCGAGGGAGCAAGGGTTGTAATCGCCGACATTAATGAGGAGGGCGGACACGAGACCGTCGTCGCCATCGAGAAGCAGAAAGGCGAAGCTCTGTTCGTCAAAGTGGACGTTACGCGATCCGCGGAAGTGCAGGCCATGATCGAAACCACCGCCGACCGCTTTGGAGGTTTGCACCTCGCCTTCAACAATGCCGGGATGGCGGGAGCGCGCATGTTAACCCATGAGTACAGCGAGGAAGAGTGGGAATCGGTGGTGGAAGTGCACATGAAGGGAGTTTGGCTGTGCATGAAACACGAGATTGGCCACATGCTCGAACACGGTGGTGGGGTTATCGTGAACACCTCCTCCGTAGCCGGATTAGTTGGCTACGCCGGCGCCTGCTCCTACGTTGCTGCCAAGCACGGGATTGTCGGAATGACCAAAACTGCTGCCTTGGAGTATGCCGAGAAAGGCATTCGCGTTAATTGTGTTGGCCCGGGTTGGACGCGAACGGAGCTGATCAGCCATCTCACTACCACGCCGGAGATGACCCAGCAAATAGGCATGCGACACCCGCTGGGCAGGCTGGCTGAACCAGCCGAGATCGCCGAAGCGGTAATATGGTTGTGCTCGGACGGTTCGTCATTTGTAACCGGCGTGGCACTTCCGGTAGATGGCGGGTTTGTCGCCCGTTAAACGAACAGACGTTTTTAAAGGAGAAAGATGGCAAAGATTACCTTGGCGACCTGCCAGTTCCAGATAGAAAGCCAATCGGCCAAAAACATCGTTCAGATCAAGAGGCAGATGCGCAGCGCCAAGAAAAGAGGCGCGCACCTAGTGCATTTTTCCGAAGCATGCCTAAGCGGATATCTGGGCGCCGAATTGAAATCGGTGAAGGAAACCGACTGGGAGCAGCTTCGGGGTTACATGAGGGAGGTCCAGACCCTGGCGGCGGAGCTTAAAGTCCACGTGGTACTGGGCTGCAATCATCAGTTGACTGGGGCTCACAAACCGCACAACTCGCTCTACGTGATCGATGATAAGGGCCGTATGATCACTCGCTATGACAAACTCTTCTGCACCGGATGCGACGACAACGATGGAGATTTAAAACACTACAGCCCCGGTTCGGAACTCGTCACATTTTCGGTTGAGAGGGTAAAGTGCGGGTTGCTGATTTGCCACGACTACCGTTACCCAGAGCTTTTTCGCGAATACAAACGACGCGGTGTGCAACTCATGCTTGTTTCGTTCCACAACGCCCGAATGACCGCAAAACAGTATCGACACTATAGGATGTCCGTGCCCGCGACTTTGCAGGCCGCAGCGGCCAGTAACTACTATTGGGTCGGATGCAACAACGGCACGCGCAAATACGCCTGGCCCAGTTCGGTCGTAAATCCGGAAGGTTGGATCGTGAACAAGGCACGAGCACACCACAATGGCGTCCTCATAACCGGCATCGACACGGACATTAAGTTGTACGACGCTTCGGCGGCTTGGCGCAAGCGATGCCTGCGCGGCATCTACCACAGCGGCCAAGCCGTAAACGACAAACGCTCCCGAAACCGCACCTGCATTTGATTACGGACTACGAATAGAGAGGTTTTTGATGGCAGACAAACTAGCACGGGGAATCCTTCCTGCACTCTGCACCCCTTTCGACGATAGCGGCGAGAGCCTGGCGGCGGAGCGGATTCCTCCCATGATTCGAGCCCTGTTGGATGCCGGCGTGAACGGATTTTTCGCCTGTGGCGGGACCGGTGAGGGCGGTTCCATGACGATCAACGAGCGCAAGGAGATGGCGGAGTTAACATTGGTGGAAGTGGCCGGCGCGGTTCCGGTGATTGTGCAGGTAGGTGGCACCACCACCGACAACGCGGTGGAACTCGCCAGCCATGCCGTATCTGTCGGCGCCCCGGCGGTGGGCTCTGTAGCGCCGGTGGACAAACCGAATAACCTGCAAGCTGCTGTCGCCCATTACCGTGCCATCGGCGCAGCGATAGACGTTCCGTTCTACCTGTACTGGCTGGCACGAGAGGCGCAGGAGGACTTGACCCCCGAAGAGTTCCTCGACGCCATGCAAGCAGTGCCCAACTTTGCCGGCATCAAGTTCACCGACACCAACCTGTTTTTCTTTCAAAGACTGATAGAACTTAGTGCTGGGGAAATCAATGCGATCTCCGGACCAGACGAACTATGTCTGCCGGCAATGGTAATGGGCAGCGACGCCGCCATCGGCAGTACTTTCAATGTGATGCCAAGGATATTCGTTGCCATGCGCCACGCCTTCGAAACGGGCGACATCCGGAGAGCAATGGATCTGCAGCTGCAGGCGAATCGGGTTATCGCGGTTTTAATCGCGCACGGGGTCATGTGGTCGGTGAAGACGATACTGGGCTGGCGAGGAACCCACGTGGGACCACCGCGCGCACCGCACGCCAAGTTGGATGAGTCTGGCGCTCAAAGTCTGCGCTCGGCTTTGGAGCGCCTCGACTTCGAAATCTCCTGACCCGAAGCGATCAGCGCTGCGTAACGCTCTCCCAGCGATGATGTTTGTCAGCCGGCGTCTCTGCCGCCAATGCTTCCTCCCACATCCGGCACCACGCGGCATGGTCGGTAAGAACGGACTCGGGGTTGGACCGGCTGCGCACCACAAAATCGGGATAGATCGTTCTGCCGGTCGACGTACCGGTTTTTTGGTAGCGCAAATCCATGCTCCAGCGAATACCATCGGATAGATTGGGTGTCGATCGGTGTGGTACATTCTTGTGAATGAGCACCAAACTCCCCTTCTCCATGGGCAGATCGACCGGTTCGGCATCCGGCATTTCGTCGGCTTTGATCTGAGTCCCAACCCCTGGAACGCGTTGGTGTTCCAGCATTTCTCCCAAATGCGTGCGCGGGATTAACTGCATACAGCCATTCGCGCGGGTCGCTTTTGTTAGCGGAATCCACACCGTCAGAATGAAGTGCGGATCGGCGTCGTGCAATGTCACGCCAGCGTCTTGGTGCCACGGGGCAACATGACGCTCTCCACCGCTTCCAGGCGGCATGGCCGTCGGCAACTTCGCTCTCAAATGCTGAATCGGACTACAGATGATCTCTGGACCGACAAGACCCTCTACCAGATCCAGTAGGTTGTCGTTGCGCAGAAACTCGAAGGTGCGTTTTCCTCTGAAGCGGTACAAGTCGAAGAGATCGTTGGCCCCCGCAGCAAGCTCAAGATTCTGCTCGCAGAGCCGCACCAATCGGGTCTTGAACGGTTCGTCATCGTGTAGCGAACCGATCTTTCCCTCAGCGAACCACTGCGATGCGAGCCTGTCGATATACTCCTCATATTCATCGATCACCGGGTCCAGGTCGAAATCTTTAAGTGCATTCTCGAGGACCAAGTACCCTTCCTCTTCGAATCGTTGGATGTGTAATTCTGTCAGCTGCATTGTATTCGTTTCCGTTTTCCTTTTTGTTGTTGCTTGAGCGAATCTTATACAATAGATGAAGTTCGCCGAAGTGACAATGTAAGTAGACTGCTGAGATGACACCCTATCTGCTAATCGATTTTGGCACCACCAGCACGAAATCCGCTGTGGTAGATCTGGACACTGGCCTGTTCCACCATCTTGAGCGGCGTGGGACCTTGCCCACCATCGAGGGCCCACCCCACCAGCACGAGACCAGTCTGTCAGCCATTCGCGACCGTTTCCTGGAGATCTCCACGCATTACCGCTCCGCGCTCCAGCAATCGTTTTTGGGCATCTTGCTGTGCAGCGAAATGCATGGTTTCGCCGTGGTAGATGAGCGGGACGACCCTGTGACCAACTATATCGGTTGGCTGGACGAGCGTTCTGCCCACGCTGATTCGGAATCGACAACATTTTCTGCCTTCACAGCCAGAATGGGGGCAAACTTCAAGAGCATTACCGGCATGCGGCCACGACCGGGTTTTGCGATGCTGAACATTATCGATCTGTGCCGGTCAGACGTATTACCCAGTCGATTTCGGGTCTTGTCTCTTCCCTGCTGGCTATCCATGGCCAGCGGTGATTCACGTTATCGAGTCCACAACTCCATGCTGGCAGGCATGGGTTTCTACGATATTCGTTCGCGCACCGAGTCCGAAGCAATGCATACCCTTGTCGAAGAAATGGGAGGGCGGTCGGTTCTTTTGAATGAACTAGGTCGGGAACATGAGGTCGCCGGTTTCTGGCATTTTTGTGGGGAAAAAATCCCGATTTACATTGGCGTGGGAGATCATCAATGTGCCCTCCTTGGAGCAGGCAACAAACCCGCAAAAACCCTTTCACTCAATCTCGGTACGGGATCTCAGGTTTCGGTGATCGCCTCCGATGCGAGAAACCCTGAGATCGAGACGAGGCCGTTCTTTGGCACCGATCAACTGAAAACGATCACCCATATTCCAGCCGGCCGGGTGCTCGCTGAGTTCATTGGGTTTTTAGAGGAAGTTGCCAGCGCCGCATCGGAGAAAAACCAGGGTGACTATTGGAACATGCTCGCCCACATCGACGAATCCAACTTGGAGCTAGCGTCGCTTGAATTCGATCTAGGTATCATGAAAGGAACGCGTAGGTATGCTGGAGGTGGATCGATCCGCCGGATCGGACCGAGCGAACTCACCCTTGAAAATTTCCTTCGTTCCCTTCTCCACAGCTTCGCTTCTCAGTACGTTGAGGTCGCCCATATGTTCGATCCCGACTACAGCATCAGAACCTGCATCCTGAGCGGCGGCGTCGCCCGCAATCTACCCAATTTCAAGGGGATTATGCAGCACCGTCTACAACGGGATGTACTGCCTGCGACACCAGTTGACGAATCACTGTTGGGCTTGAGAACCATCGCCTTGATAGCGGACGGTCGCACCCGCGATTATCTAGAGGCAATGGGGATATTCGGAAGGACGTGCGAACTGGCCGAGGAACCAAACTCCCAATTTGAGTAATCAGGCCGCCATGCTGTCGCGCAGACGACTAGAGAGAATGCGCATCATGTTGAAGGCGATGGAGGAATAGCGCCGCAAAATGCGCTCTAGACTTGAGCGCTCCAACGAGAGAAGGTGGACATCATCGATGGTGACAACCGAAGCCGAACGCGGCTCGTCATCAAGCAGCGCCATGTCACCGAACACCTGCCTTTCGCCCAAGAGCGCCACCCTTTGGGGTTTTTCTTCCTCGTCTGCGGCTACTTTGCAAACTTCCAGCTCCCCGCGCACGACGATGTACATCTTGTCGCCCAAAGACCCTTCTTCAATCACCGTAATTCCCGCACGTACCGTCTCTTCCTCCATCGACGAGGCGATATGGTAGAGCTCTTCCAGTGGCAAAGCCGCAAAAAACTGCGATTGCTTCAGAAAGGTGATCTTATCCATCGTGGTGAGGGGTAGATGTTCTTTGGCCTCCAACGATACCTCCTGCTTCGCCTTTAATTCGGAAAGTGCATCCTGAACTATAGGGTCGAGCTGGTTGCGGTCTTCCGGTATGAGATTCTGTTTTTCAAGGACGAAAATGCTCCAGATCGCGGCCAACTGGGTCCACGGATCAGGAACGGTCAAAATATACCTCAGTACACCATCAACGTCTACAGATTGCCAGCCGCACAGATCAGCGGCGGCGGCTCGTTGTTCGGGGGTCTCTTCTTCCAGCAGCGGGAGCAGATATTCCATCAGTTCGCGATCCGCGATGTTTTCCAGCAACTCAATGGAATTCTCGCGTGCCTCCATATCATTCTCGCTTAGCCGTTCGATGAGATCGTTGACCACGCCGACGTCGCTCATGTATCCGAAAAGACGGATAACTCCGTCCTGCACGATCCGGTTTTGACCCTTTAGCTGATCGATCAGAAGCTCCAGTTCGCCGGCTACGTCCAAATCGCGCAGGATTGCCGTCGCCACCAAGTAGCGATTGGCCTGAGTGAGACGAATCTTGCAAGCATCGATCACCTGCGTCATCGTCGCACGTTCTTCGCTCTCGGTTAACACCGCCATCAACCCAACCCATTCGTTCAACGGTCGTTTGTTCAACATGGCGACCATCGCGCTACGTTGGTTTTGCTGCGCGTAGTCTTTAAGCCCGTCGACCGCCTTCGCAACTACATCCGGGTCAGGATCGGACAGCAGCCCAATTACGGACTCGAACACCCCTTCGCAGGTGTAGTC
>CAYNZV010000092.1:0-17200 GCA_964401715.1 uncultured Gemmatimonadaceae bacterium
CGGAAGAAGAGCTCGAAGAAGCCCCATCTGACGATTTAGCAACCGAAGAATCGGAAGAGGCGAACGTTGATATCTCGGGTGTCGAAGAGTCCCCGCAGGCTTGGTCGGAAGGCGGGCATGCCCTTGATGCACTCGACGATGGTGATGAAATCAAAAAGGTGCAGTTTCCTCAACTGGATACCACAGTCGTACCCCGCGTCAAAGAAAAGTCCGAACGTCTCAACAACGTCATCGTCGACATATCCGTTGAGTTGGGCACCAAGGAGATTACGGTTCGCGAATTTACCGACTTGAAGGAACAGGACGTTATTGAGCTCGACAAGCTGGCCGGCGAAGCCTTCGATATCCGCATTAACGGCCGGCGATTCGCGGAAGGTGAAGTGGTGGTGGTTACTAATCTGATGGCGGTTCGCATTACCCGACTGTATGATTTTCCTGCCGATGAGGCCGCTAAAAAATAGCTTCCCTTAAACGCTAGGGGGCACCCATTTTTGTACTGAAATCTCGTTTCGTTGCAAGGCGATATCGATCACTCGGTTTAACTCGCTTGCCTCGATAGGGAATTCGAGAAACCCTTCACAGCGCACCTTCTTCATACGCAATTCAGTGACCTGATCCAAGGGCGTCGCCGTGTGCACTACGATCGGAATACTCTCGGTGGCGGGATGATTGCGCAACAGTTCAAAAAGTTCGAAACCATCCATTCCCGGCAGAAACAGATCTAGAAATATCAGATCCGGTCTACGCTTGACTATCTTTTCGATGCCCTCGTCACTGGTGCTGGCAAACACTATCTTGTGGGCGGTACGATGCTGAACGATGCGTTCTACATACCGGCAGCTTTGCGGGTTGTCATCAACCATGAGTAGTAAAGCCATGATGGTCCTTGAATAGGTTACCTTTGAAATAAAGCGCTAACGACCAAAAAGGAGCAAGCTGAATCTCGAATGAAACAAGAACGGCCGAAATATCCCGGCAAGAAGTCACAAAAAGCATTCGCGGTTGCTCAGCGATCTATCCCCGGAGGGGTCAACAGTCCGGCACGCGCGTTTGGGGCTGTCGGGGGCGGACCGCTTTTCATAAGTCGTGGCAAGGGCGCTCATATCTATGACCTTGATGAAAACGAATTCATCGACTACGTCTGCTCCTGGGGCCCACTGATCTTCGGCCACGCCCACCCACGGGTGGTGGCAGCCGTGGGCCAAGCGTGTGAAAATGGAACCAGCTTCGGTGCACCTACTGAATTAGAGACTGCCCTAGCGGAACAGATAATCGAGATGGTGCCATCCATCGAAATGGTGCGTATGGTGAACTCCGGCACCGAAGCGGCCATGGCGGCCATCAGGTTGGCGCGGGGATCTACAGGTCGTGACAAAGTGATCAAGTTTGATGGTTGCTGGCATGGCCATGGCGACAGTTTCTTGATCAAGGCAGGTTCGTCTGCATTGACTATGGGGACACCGGACAGCCCGGGAATACCGCGTGGAATTGCGGAGAATACGATTTCTTTAACTTACAACGATCTCACCGTGGTGGCGGACGCTGTAAAACAGTACAAAGAAGAGATAGCCGCCATCATTGTTGAGCCGGTGGCCGGAAACATGGGTACGGTGCCACCAGCAGAAGGTTACCTTGAGGGACTGCGCAAGATCGCTGACGACAACGAGATCATCCTGATCTTCGACGAAGTAATAACCGGTTTTCGGGTAGCCAAAGGGGGAGCACAGGAACGTTTCCAAGTTTCCCCCGATTTGACGTGTCTTGGAAAGATCGTCGGCGGCGGACTTCCGGTGGGTGCGTATGGCGGGAATCGCCAGCTCATGCACGACATCGCCCCTTTGGGAAAGAAGGTGTCACAAGCCGGCACCTTGGCTGGGAATCCGCTCGCCATGTCGGCCGGCTCGGAGCAGTTGAACATGCTGAACGAAGGTCAGGTTTACGCGGATTTGGAGAAGAAGGCGGAGACTCTTCGGTCGGGGATGGTGGCCAATTTGAGTAAGTTCGGCCTCAAATATTCGATCAATGGAGTCGGGTCGATGATCTGTCAGTTCTTTACTGAAGTTCCGGTTGTCGATTACTCTTCTGCAGTGTCCTCGGATACGGAGCGCTTCGCTCGGTACTTTTGGAAAATGCTCGAACAAGGTGTATATATTGCCCCTTCGCAATTCGAGTGCATGTTCGTGTCGGCGGTTCACTCCGAACAGGACATTGAGAGAACTCTCAAGGCACACTACGATTCCCTCAAGGCGATTCACTAAATCAGGTCGCTGAGTATGTGGAGTTCACGCGCAATGTTATCTTCGCTACTAGCGGTGCTGTTTTTGGTTTTGTTGACATCCTGTAGTAGCGAAGAAGAAGAAGCCGGAGGAATTACGGACGAACTTGGTTTGCAGAGTCAAGAGAAGCGTTTCGAGGTTATCGAGTTCGAAGAAGAACAGAAATCAGAGAAGGAGGTTTCGAAAATAAATTCCACTCTGCTCATAATGTACGAGCCAGACGGCGAGTACACCGTTCAAATAGGGTTGTATGAAGATGCGCACATAGCTTCTAAAATCGTCAGCGATCTCAGCTCGGCCGGTTATCCTGCCTATGCGATAGCTAATCCTCGGAAAAAAGGCGTTCGCGTACGGATCGGCTATTTCGCCACCCGTGAGGAAGCAGACCGGTTCGGAAAACTGTTCAAGGAGGATCGAGGGTTGGAATACTGGATAGATCGCCGTTCCCAAGAGAAATTCTGAACAGATGGTAAACGCTGAAAGACGAGTGTTGTGTTGTGGAACGTTTGATTATTTACATCCAGGTCATCTATCTTTCCTGAAGCAAGCGGCAGCTCTGGGTGACGATCTTCACGTGGTTATCGCTCGAGACGAAAATGTCCTTCGCATTAAAGGGGTAGCTCCCGATCACGACGAAACTAAGCGACAAGAGATGGTGGCGGAGGTCGATATAGCCACGAAAGTCTACTTGGGTTACCGCGGCGAGGATTTCCTTCGTATCGTTAAAGAGATCAATCCGGATGTTATCGCCCTTGGCTACGATCAACGCGCGCCGCGCGGATTGGCCACGGATATGTCCCATTGCGATATCGTGATTCTGCAACCCCATCATCCTGAAAAGTTCAAATCGTCGTTGTACCGCCAGCACCGCAATGCTGAGTAACGCCAAAGAACTGACGCGAACCCTGTTCGGTTTTTTGACACGGAAGTCGCACAATCATCCGCAGTTGCTTATGTGGTATCACCTCGATGAGTCGCCGGCACAGAGCGTACTACATACCGACTATAAGATCCGTAATTTCAGATCGGGCGAGGAACGAGCATGGGCAGAATTGCTGAATTCGTGCGGAGAGCTTGGGTCTTGGACCAAAGACCGGGTGCGAGACGAGCTCCTCGAGCGTTTGTGCGTCAACGGGCAGTTCTTCGCCAGTAAGGGGGATCAGCTTGCTGCTGGGGCTGGTCTCTACGATGGCGAACGCGCAGGAAACCCTTGCTGGGAAATCGGCTGGGTGGTGACCCATCCGCAACACCAAGGATTGGGGCTCGGGAGACAAGTAACTGAGGCTGCCGTTCGGGCCGCTTTGGCATTGCCGACGAGGCCCATCTTTTTAATGACCGATGACTTTCGGATTCCCGCACTGAGGCTGTATCTCAAACTCGGATTTGCGCCTGACTTGCTACATAGTTCCTATCGTGCACGCTGGAACAAGCTGGGGCGCAGATTGGGACAGGAGTACAAAGCGATCATTGATCGATACCTCAAGGGGTCATTGCATAATGAAAATAGCCGTTTGTTCTGACATTCACGACAACATCTGGGCCTTGGAACGCGCGCTAAAGAAGCTGGGGGTAGGAGATGTGCTACTCTTCTGTGGGGATTTCTGTTCACCCTTTACGCTCGTTCAATTGGCCGAAGGCTTTTACGGTCCCATTCATGTTGTCTGGGGCAATAACGATGGTGATAAATGGTTGTTGACGCAAAGCGCAGCTTCATTCCCCCGAGTGGATTTACACGGAGAGCTGGCCGAGATCAGTGCTGATTCGCTGCGAGTGGCAATGACCCACTATCCCCAGGTTGCGGAGGGGCTAGCCCATTCAGGTCGGTACGACTTGGTTTGCTACGGCCACAATCACGAGGCGAGAAACGAACTCGTGGGCAATTGTCGCATATTGAATCCCGGAGAGCTCATGGGACGTTTGGGAACACCTACCATTGCGTTTTTTGATACAGCATCGTCCACTGCCACAATCGAGCAAGTCTAACTTTCGTTACATATATCCGAGATCGCGCAAGCGCTGGTCTAAGACGGAATCTCTCGAGTTCTCGATAGGTCCTGCGTTGGCGTAGCACGATGCTTCCTGCAGCGCATCGTACGCGGAATGCATCTCACGCAAGCACGCTTTGTCATGCACTGGTTCTTCGGTAAAGATGGCTTCCAACCTGTCTGCACCGGTTTCTACGAAATGAGTAAGCTTGAATCTGTGGTCGAACAATGCCCACTGTCGACCGTGGTTTTTGGCTCCGATTAGAAGGTCCTCATCCGGCTCAACGCCGCTTGCGACGGGATCTATCTGGGCCAGACAATAGCGGGATGTCGACGGTTGCCGTAGATCGAGTCCGAAACCACGATAATCCAACGGCAAATCGAAGATCCCAGCTAGAGTTGGCAAGATGTCCACCATGGATAGAATACCGTGAGGTGGGATCGGATTGCCGCTGCCCGGAATGTGAAGGTATAGCGGGACCCGCAGCACTGAGTTGCGCAAGCTCAGGCCATGGTATGGTTCGTCGTAGCTCCAACTTTCTCCATGATCGCCGAAGATGATAACGCACCAATGATCTAGATCGATTTTACCAAGTAACCGGGCGATTTCCCGCTCGAAGACTCGTCGGATCGCCAGTTCGTAGCGCCCGCGCACGACATTCAAGTCACCTTGTTTCAACAACTCGAGAGTTTCACCGTAAGCACGGCTGTCAGTCGCTCCATATGGAACGTGTGTCTGCCAGTAATGCAAGAATAGGATGGTAGGACAGTTGTCGCTGATGACCAGTGCATCGTCCAGTCCATCGAGGAGATTAAACTTCCATCCCAGGCCGGACAACAGGTCAGGTACCTCCGAAAAGGCTCTTACGCAGTAACCGTTTTCTACGAACACATGGAAAAGATGTGGTACTTCGTACCTCATATGCGCACTGCGTTGACCTTCGATCCCATTCTCAAAAGGATATAGGCCCGTGAACAAACTCGCATGTACTGGTCGCGTGGCCGACGAGGCAGAAAAGAAACGGTCGTAAAAGCAGAAATCCTGTGACAACCGATCGAAATGAGGGGTGTGAATCAGTGGGTTGGTTCTGGATACGGAGTCCAGCCGCAGGCTGTCGACCGAGACCAAGAGGAGGTTCATGGTGTGGTCAGGTCAATTTGCCGCGTCCCACCAGCGGCCAGACAGTCTCAACCTGATTGTTGCGGATTCCTACGAACTGGTTGTGCAGGAAGTTGGTGGAGTCGCTATAGCCGATGTTGAACTCAATGCGCTCTCCCAGTTTCGGCGCGGTGCCGCCCGGTTTGACGTTGAAGATGCCGTGTTCCGCAGAGAGGCCACGAAACTCCAGTTCCTCGTGGTTGATTGGGTGAGGTTGCGGGTTTTGACACATCGTCTTGAAGCCTCCGTCTACGACGATGTGTTGCTCGTGGCGGCTCACGACGGTGGTGACAACAGTAAGCGCGAGTTTTAGATCTTCGATCAAACACTCTTCCTTGTAGAACAAGTCCATGAAGATTCCACCACCGGCCTGTAACTCGGTTATGCCAGGATACGCGACGGTTATGGGATAACAGCCGGTGCCACCAGCACTGACAATATGCACTTCGATTCCGTTGGCTGTGAGCAGTTCGTGAGTTCCCACCAACAGTGCCAGGGCTTTGTGGCATTGTTCGCGTTTCTTTGCCAGTGGTTTGATATCCAGAACTTGGCCCTCGTAGCCCATAATTCCAGCCAGCGTGACGTGCTTGGTACTTTCGATCTTTTGCGCGAGTTCCAAAGTTGGCTCGCCAGGCGCGACTCCGGTCCGATCCATCCCGTTGTCTATCTCAATATAGACCGGCACGGTCTCGCCTTCTGCAATAGCGCCGTCAGCAATGAGATCGACAACATTCAAATCTTCAACGTTGCACATGACGCGGGCACGCCGTTGCAGTGCCGCGATACGTCTCAGTTTAGACGGGGTTACGATCTCATTGGCTATTAGGATGTTGTCGATTCCATGATCAACCATCACCTCCGCTTCGCTAAGTTTGGCACAGATGATGCCGTGTGCTCCAGCTTCAATCAGTAGGCGCGCAATCTCAGGGGACTTGTGGGCCTTGGAATGGGGTCGCCAAGCGACATTGTTGTCGGCGCAGGCTTTGGCAAGGGTGGTGATGTTTTTCTCGAAGCTGTCGAGATCGACCACGAGGACAGGGGTGTCAAGCTCATCCTTGTCTTTGCCGATGAGTTCGGTCATGGGATGCGAAAGGTGACTTTATTGACGACCAGGGTGGGATGTAATGCACGGTACAACTTGATGTAATTCTGGGCTCCGTCTATCGACGTGGAGTAACTGACGGCCACGTCCTCGTTGGCTCTATCCCACGAGCCCTCGGCGGCGCGATAAGAAGCTGAGGTTAGACCAGTGAAAAGCTGCAGCGGGGCTTCCCTGCTATGGTCGGACGACAAGGAGGTGACCTCGACTTCGACAGCTAATGTAGTTTGTGGAGAATGAAGCTGAAAGACAAGACTCACTTGTCTGTCCAAAGCCACGGTAGGGAGCATGGGCGGATTAGTGCTTGTCAACTCCCCGACCGTAGGGTCCTCGTCGAGTGCAATCATTCCCCAAGCCTGGTATGATATTTCTTGCATCGTTCCTGAGAGCGTGTGCTTGCGGGCGTCCGCTCAGATTAGGTGAATCCAATTTCCAATGTCTACATAATAGTCGTCGAGTTTGTCGATGGCGTTAAGCGCATTAAGGACATCGTTCGCCAAAGGGCCTTGCTCGTACGCGGCTATGTTTGCGTGCAGTTCATCACGGCAAGTGGTGCCGAATAAGGTAATATAAGTATTGGGGTTGTAAGCAACATAACGCAGTGCCAACTCGCTTACGGATATTCCTGCCCCTACGGCGATGTCGGCCACCTTCTCAACGGCATGGCGGAGTTTGGTCAACTCCGCCGGCAATTCTTTTGCTCGATCCGAAAGAGCACCTTGAAGAAATACAGAGCGTACGACGAGTCCGACGCCTAGGGATTTCGAGCGAGGGAAGATCCGTTTTTCCAAGCGGCGGTCTAAAACATTGTATGCCACCTGAAGGATACCAAAGTGGTCGGAGAGGTCTAGAATCCGCCCGGGCGCATCTTCTCCATAGGTTGTAGCACCGAGATACTTGACCCATCCGCGTTGCCGGAGATCCGTCATTATCTCAAGGAACTCAGGGGTGAGATCTTCGTCGATGGCGTTGTGCAATTGCAGTAGATCAAGCGTGTTGGTGTGGAGTAGCTTCAAGCTGCGCTGAACACTTTCTTCGACGAATGTTCGTAGTTGAGCGCCTCGTGGGGCTTCCGGCTTGTTGTCCGGATGGAGATTCACCTTGGTAGCAATCATGGGAGGGTCGGCGATACCAGCGAAAGCTTTACCGACAATTTCCTCACTTCGGCCGTACAGTGAAGCAGTGTCGATGTAGTTAATCCCGCTTTCGACCGCATGGTGCAGCAGCGAGATGCACTCCTCATCTGGGGGGGGCGGCGGCTTTCCAATACCGTACGGTATGCCCATTTCTACCGTACCCAATCCCAACGGCGACAACCCCAGTTCCGAGTCTAATAGGCTTTGTTTTCCCACTCTACCTCCCGGCCTCAGCCTGGTTTCGTACCGCATCTTTTACACTATTATTGTGCGTGGCCAACAACTCACGTGCTCGCTCGGCACCTACTCCACAGAGTTCCATAACCAGAGCAATCTTCAGGTCACCGCCAGAGCTGGTGAGCACCTTTTTGGCTTCTTCGATTCCGACATTAGTCAGCGCGATAAGTATCCGCATGGAGCGGTCTCTGAGCTTGGCGTTTTGAGGCCTCAGGTCTACCATGAGGTTTCCGTAGGTTTTCCCCAGCTTCACCATCGCTCCGGTCGATAACATGTTTAGGAACATCTTGGTCGCTGTCCCAGCTTTCATACGAGTAGACCCGGTAATAACCTCGGGACCAACAGCGGCGATTACTTTAATGTCGGCCTCCACGTCAGTGCTCGCACTTGGATTACAGGAAAACAAGATAGTCGAGCATTTTTTTTTTCGCGCAAACGACAGGCCTCCAAGCACAAAGGGCGTCACACCGCTTGCTGCGATGCCGACGACGATGTCCGGCGGTGACAGTGATAAGTGGGTCAGAGATTCGGCCGCAGCGTGCGGTCGATCCTCGGCTCCTTCAATCGAGCGGAAGGCCGCTTCCGAGCCTCCAGCTATCAAAGCTCGAACCATGCCGGGATCTGTGCCAAAGGTGGGTGGACACTCGGCGGCATCGAGAATTCCCAAGCGGCCGCTAGTGCCGGCTCCTATGTATATCAATCTGCCGCCCGCAGCCAACGATTCCGTGACGGCGGTAACGGCTTCTGCTATTTGGGGGAGCTCGTTAGACAATGCTGGGACCACTTTGGCATCTTCGTCATTGATTAACTGAAGCATCTCCAGCGTCGATAGCTCGTTGAGCGATTCGCTGGCGGGATTCCTTTGTTCGGTGAGCAGCCGAGACCAGTCAGTCATTACACAACCGGTGGGGACAATTGAGCAATTACCATGTCCCAAATAAATCTTCGTATCTACCAATTTGTAAAGCGGAAATGTGTGTCAAGAAAGGGGCGGCTCAGACTAAATGTTTCCCACAAATGGGAAACAGGTGTATCATCCAACCCAGAAAAGAAGTAGCAGCAACACAGGGATTGCTATTGCTGCGAAGGCGATCGCCATTACGGAGGCGATCAAACCGATGAAGACTCCTGCGCCACGAAGGAAAATGCTGAGCGATTTGGCCATCTTAACCCTTGCTGACGGGAATTGTTCAGTTTAGGACAGCAAATTCGAGTCCAATCCCATTGTCAGTGTGTATGCCCCCTCCTATATTTGGCGCGAATGTCAACAATTTCCTCAGATCCATATAGTTAGAGAAAATGCCCGAACCACTTGCGAAGACCTTCGATCCCGGTGCCGCTGAAAAACAATGGTATACGTATTGGGAGGATCGCGGGTTCTTCAAGTCCACGCCGAACCCTAACAAAATGGCCTTTACCATAACCATACCCCCGCCCAATGTTACCGGCGAACTGCATATGGGCCACGCGATCCAGCACGCGATCCACGACATGGTTATCCGTTGGAAGCGTATGCAGGGATTCGAAACCTTGTGTCTGCCCGGCACGGATCATGCCGGCATTGCTACTCAGATGAAGGTTGAGCAAGAGCTGTCACAAACCGAAGGTAAGAGTCGCTACGATCTGGGAAGGGAAGCTCTGGTAGAGCGAGTCTGGCAATGGAAAGAGCGCTACGGCAGCGCGATTTACGATCAGCTGCGTAAGTTGGGTTGCAGCTATGACTGGGAGCGTGCTCGGTTCACCCTCGACGAGGGCTATGTGAAGGCGGTGCTGCAGGCATTCGAACACTTCCACGAGCGCGGTTGGATATATCGCGGTTGCCGCATGATCAATTGGTGCCCAAAGTGTCGAACGGTTATCTCAGACTTGGAAACAGAAGAGCTGGAGCTCCAAGGCCATCTCTGGCACATCTCGTATTCTGGTGCTGACGGAGGTCCTGACGTAGTAGTAGCTACAACTCGTCCAGAAACAATGTTGGGCGACTCTGGGGTAGCCGTACATCCGGACGACAAACGTTGGAAGGAAGCTGTAGGTAAGTCAGTCACTCTGCCGTTGATGGAACGTCTTATAAGAATCGTTGCGGACGAATATGCCGATCCAGAAATGGGGAGCGGAGCGGTGAAGGTAACGCCGTCGCACGATCCCAATGATTACGAGGTTGGAGAGCGACATGGGCTCGAGCAGATCCAGGTGATCGATTTTGACGGGGCCATGACTTCTGCTGCCGGAGACTTTGCCGGGATGGAAAGGTTTGCGTGTCGGGACGCAGTCATCGAAGCCTTGAAGAAGCAAGGGCGGCTTCGTAAAGTCGAGGACCACGTACATGCAGTGCCCCATCACGACAAGTGTGGAACCGTGATTGAGCCATTGCCGATGGAGCAGTGGTTCATGAAAATGGAGGCTCTAGCGGAACGAACAGCGCCGCTCCTTGAAAGCAAGGAGATCGTCTATTATCCCGATCGGTTTCGCAGATACGGAGTCGAATGGCTGCAGAGTATTCGGGATTGGGCATTGTCCAGACAGATCTGGTGGGGGCACCGGATTCCTGCTTGGTACTGCGTCGCATGCAGTAAAGACGGACTCATTCCGCTCGAAGATCGGCCGTACAAGGAGGCGTTATTCGAAGGGACCTTCCGGGTGTCGGTGGAAAAGGGGGCCCAAGCGATTGTGAATGTGAACAAGCCCGCATCCTGTCCTGAATGTGGGGGATCCGACTTGGTGCAGGATCCGGATGTCTTAGACACCTGGTTCTCCTCTGCTTTGTGGCCGTTTGCAACGTTGGGATGGCCCGAGAAATCCGAGGATTTGGAGTACTATCATCCCACTGATCTGATGATCACCGGACGCGACATCCTCTACCTGTGGGTGCTGCGCATGGCGATGACCGCAAAGGAGTTCATAGGCGAAATTCCCTTTAAAGCCGTATATGTCCATCCGACGGTTCTCACAAAAGATGGAAAGCGCATGAGTAAAAGTCTAGGGACCGGACTCAATCCACTGGATTTGGTCAGCCTATATGGGGCCGATGCCACTCGGTATAGTTTGCTTCGCCAAGTGGGCTCAATGCAAGATGTGCGTTTCGATGCTGAAGTCGAGAGCAATGTTGTCTTATCATCACCTACTGCTGAGAACGGCCGGAACTTTTGCAACAAGCTTTGGAACGCCGCCCGATTTGTGTTGATGAATGTAGAGGGTTACACCTCGTCGAAGGTAGAGGATCCCGACAACCTCGCCGATCGTTGGATCCGAAGCAGGTTGGCAAGCATGATTCGGGAAGTTAATGGAGCCATGGACTCCTACCGCCTGAGCGATGTGACTCGTGCCGTGTACGATTTCCTCTGGCGTGACTATTGCGACTGGTTCGTCGAGATGTGCAAAACCCGATTGCAACGCGGAACCGAAGTAGAGAGACGAACGGCTCAACAGACGCTCGTGGCGGTGTTGGAAACAGCTCTACGCCTGATGCACCCGATAATGCCGTACATCACCGAGGTTTTGTGGCAAGCGCTTCCGAAGGCAAACGACTGCCCGGAAAGTGTTATGATATCCAGCTGGCCAGCGGTCGACGAAGCAGCGATCGACGAGCGGGCTGAGGCGGAAATGACCCAGTTGCAGCAGGTGATCACCGCCGTTCGGACCATTCGCAGCGAGTCGAACATATCACCCGGAAAGAAGATCAACCTTCTGATTTCGTGCGCCGATGAGGATCTTTCTAAACTCTACTCGGATCAAGGTAGCCTCGTCCAGGACCTCGTACGGGCAGATTTTGTATCGGTCGGACACGACTTGGAGCAACCCGAAGGTGCCGGAAGCGCTATGGTCGGCAATGTGTCTGTATATGTCCCGTTGAAAGGTGTGATTGATCTGGCAGGTGAACGCAAACGTTTGGAGAAGGAAATTACCAAGTTTCGAGGATTGGTTCGCGGCATGGAAGCAAAGCTGAGCAATCGCGGTTTCTTGGAAAACGCTCCGGTCGAGGTGGTAAATCGAGAGCACAAGCGCCGTGAGGAATACGAAGCGAACTTGGCGAAGTTGGAAGCAAGCCTTGAACTACTCGGAACGCAAAACCGAGACGGCTGATGGCATGACCATTTTAATGGTTGCTCCGAACAGATGGTCCTGCTGCTTAAAAGGGTTTCGAATATCGCATAAATGGGGCAGATGTGGTGAACATATACCGATAAAAAAGCTCAGCCCTTAACTGGATCTCTTGGACCGATTTTACATTGGGACGATAACTATCATCGAGGTTCGGAATGGATCTTCAATGGGTCGGTTTTTTCGGCGAATCTTTATGCCATCGCTCATCTGCGAATCAAACACAAAAAAACTTTGAAGAACGATCTGGTAGAACCGTGGATGATTATCGATACGAGCGTCTTCTGTGATCCTGTAAAAGTCGATCTGAAGCCAGGGGATTTGAGAAGGGTGCTAATTTCGTCAAGAATTCCCCTCCTTCGAAACTCGTGCTCACAGGCCACACCGATTTTGATGGTGAATGAGAGGGCAACTGGAAACTTGCGGAGACGGTCGGACAGTTTCTCGTAGACACCTACAAGTTCATCAGACCTACCATGTTATAGGCCAAGGGTTACGATGAGGAGCGCCTTTTCTCGAGGACACTACCAAAGAGAACAAAACCCCGAATAGACACATCGAAGTGATTTTCTTGGAGTAATTAATTTCGAACAAAAAGGCGATTTTAACTAGATGTCACTACGTAACTTCTGGGCGAGTCGTGTCTTACGATTATTGGACCCTTAAAAAACTTGTCCGAGAGCTGCGCCAGCAGCTCGAAGGGGATTCTGTGTCACAGGTCAGCGCTTCCAGCGAATGTCTGGAAATAGGTTTTGCGCGGGCCCGGACGTCCTGTCTTAGATTCAACGTAGCAGGAAGTTTGTTTCTATGCGAGAAGATAACGAGGGGACAAGCTTCCAGGCACGCACATCACTGGAAATACCTGCTCAAAGCCAAGATCGTTACCCTTGCATCCGATCATTCCGACCGGGTTTTGTCCGTCCGTCTTCGGCGGGTGGACCGCAACGGGGTCGCGACCCATGGGCGTCTGATTTTCGAGCTGCTGCCCCGACGCAGCCAAGTAGTGCTGATAAGTGAAGAATCCGGCTTGGTGTTGGGCAAGTGGCCCGACCAAAGAAACTCTAGGAGGATGCAGCGGGTGGTGGAGGGCAAAGCATACGAGCCACCAACCCAGCTCAGGCGCCTGTTGCCTACCGAAGCAACTGAGACGGAATTTGTCGATCGCATTCAACGAGAAGTAGGCGACATTCGCTTTGCCGTCACCCGTACCGTTGCTCTCATAGACGGTAATTCGACCAGAGAGTGCCTGTTTCGCGCGGGAATAGATTCCTCCGCGAGGATACCGGCCATTGACGACGGTCAGTTGAGGCAGCTGTGGCTCGTGCTTTTTGCAGCGTTCAACGAGGATGGACACGAAGGATTCTATTGGTTCGAGAACGATCAGTGGCGTTTTTCGGGACTCAAAAATAGTCGTTTGCCTGACGGTATGTTGCATGCAGAACCGACGATGAGTGGGGCGATTCGTGCCTGCGAGTTGAAAACCCCGAGCCCCGCGCACCATCTGCCTTTGCATATCGCTTTAAAGAAGCAACTGGAAGCCCGTTTACGCCGCAGGGAACGCACACTCGTTGCTTTGCAGAAAGATCTATATGAAGCGGCAGACGCCGAGAGATTGAACCGAATGGGACATTCTTTGATGGCGCAGCTCAATGCGGTAATCCCTGGTCAATCGGAGATCGTGGTACAGGATATTTTTGATGAATCTGGCATCGAGATAGCGATTCCGTTGGATCCCAGCCTATCGTCAGTCGCCAATGCTACCAGCTATTTGAAGCGGGCGGCCAAATTCACCAAGCGTAGAGAAATCTTGCCGAATCGTATGCAGCACCTGGAGGCCGATATAAAGAAGATCAAAGAGCAGTTGGTCAAAGTCGAGAAGCAACCTCAGTCTAAGGAGGTGATGACGCTGGCACTGGAATATCACGGGGACGGCCAAACGAAAAACAGAGCGAAAAAAGACACAGCCTACCCTCGTCGTTACAGAACAAGTTTGGGTTGGAGTGTATGGGCCGGTCGCAACAATAGGGAGAACGACACTCTGACTCACAAGCTGGCAGCGCAGAACGATCTTTGGTTTCACGCCTCCGGGTACTCTGGATCTCATGTAATATTGCGTTCGGAGGGGCGCAAGGAAGGGCCGAACCGCCAAACCATCGAAGAGGCTGCAGGGATTGCAGCCTATTGGAGCAAAGGACGAACGGCAAAGAAGGTTCCCGTCGTCTATACGCAGGTGAAACACGTCACACGGCCAAAGGGCGCGTCGCCAGGCCTGGCACACTTGCGTCTTGAAAAGACTCTCATCGTGGAACCGGCTCTGTTACCGTCGGATGGGGACTCTCGGTGACTTTCGACGACACGATGTTAGAAGAAACTGTGAAGCGCGAGAGTTAGGGCGTCGGCATTGCCGGGGATGTCCTGCGGTACACTTTCTTTGATCTTGTAGTAGACACTGGCTTCCAGCGATGGTGTCAGGAAGGTATTGACCCCGAGCGATAATCGGCTTCGCTCGTCTTCGGATATACCATCAAAAAGATCCCAGTAATCAAACGCAGCACGAAGATTTACGCTCTCTCGTAGCCAGATATCAGCACTGGCGTACCCGACGAACGTGTCTATGTCTTTGGTTCCTGACTCGTTAATCCAGTCTGCTTCTCCCATCAAGGTTATCGGGCCGAATCGTGTGGCCACATATGGACCGTACACGGCACGTTCTATTCCTCGCGACTTGTTGCGGGAAAATGAGCCACCTACCACAAAATTCTCGATGAATACCGAACCGGTAGCGGAAATTTGTTTGGAGGTATTGTCATCTCGCCCTCCCTGGGTGCCGTTGCTCACCGCTAGACTCAGGCTGAATTTGCCCGGTTCAACGCCTATCTGGAATCCGAGATCTTGGTTTTTGTAGTTGAATCCGGTAGCGTGGCGGATAAAGGCGTCGTCGTCCCACAATCCTATGCCGTAAGGCAGAAGCATACGTCCCGCCTTGGCGTAACCGTGGAAGGGAAGTTTTTCGTACAGAATGAATGCCTCGCGATTCGACGCACCCGCAGGCGAAACTGTTTCATCGAGGTATAAGGTCAAGATCTCCGGAATCACTGATGCTTCCAGGTACAGACTGCCGCTGCGGATGTCAAACGAGTTGCCCGTGTCTTGTTTGTAAGTCTCGTTTCTACCTCCCTCGTTGGTCGATTCATCAACTGCAAAAAGCGTTTCGTGAATGACCATGAAATCCATTCCGAGTGAAAAGCTTTCGCCCAGGTCGACGGAAAATTCAAGCGACTTTTCGGAAGCCTCTTGGAGCAGGGGGGCAAAATCTGTCTGTGGAAACGAAGAGCCAAACTCGTTGCGTTTGCCACCACCAGTCTTATTCACGTGACAGGTACTGCATTTGTAGCCTTCTCTAAAAGCGAAGTACGGTTCGCTTTTAGCCTTAAGCGGGTTTAACACATCAATTAGTAAACTTATCACGATCGTACTGCAAAAGAAAAGACTAGCTCTCTCGGTGTGCATTGTGTTCCTCAATAGTTGGAAGAGTGTGCCAAACTTAGCGCTGTGTAAGCTCGAATGTCAACGCGATCGAAATTGACAATTTGTCGTTCCCCCTTGTATCTTCGTGGTTGATTTTCGTTCCCAACCCGCCGGATGAGATCCGACAAAACCATCCGTGAAGGTTCCTCCAAAAACATTCCTGACGTACTGCAAATTGGCTGTTACCGCCGTCCTTCTTGGATGGTTGGTAAATCACCTTGAGCCATCCTCCATTTACACGTCTGTGCTGGAAACGGAACCACTCTGGCTGGCGGCGGCATTGGTTGTCGGCGTGCCGGGTTTCTGCGTGCAATGGCTGAAATGGCACCAGCTTCTCCGAAGTCGCGTCGACGGGATTGATCCATCGAACAGTTTGCAATCCCTATTTATTGGATATGCCTTTGGAATCCTTTCTCCGGGCCGCTTGGGCGAGCTTGGCCGCGGTATGTTTTTGGGCCATGATCGCATGGAGATGTTAGTGTTAGCTGTCCTCGATAGGTCTACAGCCTTTGCAGCGACTACTTTGTTGGCCGGGATTGGTTTGGTTGTCATCGCACCCGGGTGTGGTTTGTTGTGGCTGGGAATATGGGTAGCCGTGTTGGCGGCACTGTTGTGCTTCGCGGCTAAGTTCAGAGATCTTCTAGGGAGGGTGTGGGGAGGAGAGCGAGTTGCCAATGCCGTTAAGGAAATTTCTGGATCGCAGTGGACGAGAATGTCTATCTGGTCGGTGGTTTTCCAGCTGGCCGTGTGCGCACAATACTATCTTCTTTTGTGCTCTTGGGACACTTTCGAGCTGACGGTGTTGGCAGGAATACCCTTGATTTTTGGCATAAAAACTTTGTTGCCAATAGGAATAATGGATATCGGTGTAAGGGAAGCTGCAGCCGTGTTTGTCTTTGAGTTTATGGAATTAGATCCAGTGCCTGCTTTCGGCGCCGCGATCGTTTTGTTCGCAATCAACGTACTGATCCCCGCGCTTGTAGGAAGTGCAATACTCCTTCATCGTTTTTTAGGAATTTCACAACGCAGCTACGTCCAGTGAGCAATCTCCAGAACTACTTAGCCCACCTATCCGATTTCTTCACCAATCGCGCCAGTCGGCGCTACATTACCATCCTGTTGATGTTGCTGATGGTATTGGCGGTTCTTGTCGGTTTATACAGCAACTATGTTTCATCAGTTCATGGTGCGCGAAGGAAGGGAATACGGCTGGTTTACCGGCATATACTGGACCCTGATCGTTATGTCGACACTGGGATTTGGAGACATAACTTTCACTAGTACCGCGGGCCGTATGTTTTCGATGGTGGTGTTGCTCTCTGGGAAGGTATTCTTGCTAATTTTGTTGCCCTGCACCGTGATTCATTTCATCTACTTGCCCTGGATTAAGACCCAATTTGCTTTTCGCACTCAGCGGAAGCTTCAGCGGCATATTAACCGGCATGTTATCCTGACCCAATACGATCCGGTAAGTAGTGCGCTTATCGACAAATTGACTCAGTACAACTACCGGCATGTTTTACTTGTTGCCGATGCCTCCAACGCATCACGCCTGGCGGATCTGGGCTTGAATGTGGTCACTGGATATATGGATGACGAGCAGACTTACCGAAGCGTTAACGTCGACTCTGCTGCGATGGTGGTGATGACGGGCAGCGATGTTTCCAATGCTAATCTCGCTT
>CAYNZV010000093.1:0-5039 GCA_964401715.1 uncultured Gemmatimonadaceae bacterium
CGTGAAGAAGCTCCTCCCAACTAGCGTCATTCCCTACTGTTGTTAATCGTACCTCGTTCATCGTTACTCCTTCGCAACGAGCAGTCTGACTGGATTACCTTCTTATCCTTACAATGGAGCCCAGATTTGTTTTCAATAGCACCTGTGGCGAGACTCGGACAAGAGATGTTTCTGATCCACCTCCTGTATACACAGTGTTTTTCTCCATGACTTTCTGGTCAACAAGAAAGGTCCCTGCAAATCCAAACGAGGGGGTGCCGCCGCACGGGTAGCCGGTTTGATCGCGCATTTCCTCCGGCGTCATAGTTCTCACACCTTCCGTTTTTAATGCTTTCGCCACGCGGGATGTACTGGCCCGATCTTCACCTTTGACAATAGCGACAATTACCCGGCCCTGCGCATCAATCATACAAATATTTTTGACGAAATTCTCCGGCTCCGTACCTACAGTTGCCGCCGCTTCGACCACTGAATGACAGGATTGTTCGAAGGATAAATGCTCAGCTTCAATATGGTTATCTGCGATGAATCTTTTAAGCTTGTCTTCGTAGGCATTCATACTTGTCCGTTTTTAGCACGTTCGCTGCCCCAATTGCATTCAGATTGATGCAAATCCTGGGATTGGTAACTTGAGGGGACGTGCACGCTGTAACCGAGCGAGAACCCTCTGTAGTGGTAAGGTATCGATTTCAACGGCAACTTCATTTTGGTGGGCCATACCCCGAGGATGAAGGAATTAGCGGGTACGAAGCCGGTCGACCAATGACGTGTTGAAATGTCCCCCAGGTTGATCCAGACTACTAAAAAGACCCGGCCAAGAGCAGAAAAGACGCCGTACGGGCTGGCAGCAGTGTAAGAGGACGCCTCAGCAGACCTCACACGGCGTTAAGTTCGTTTTCCGTTTCCATTACTTGACGGCATCCTTGCCCCTTACTTTTTCTGCCGCTGGCCCATTGACCCTCCTCGGGTTTCTTCCGCGGACGCGGGTAGGCTTACGGGAAAGCGATGGCCGCAGTGCATACAACAATAGTTAACGTGAGCATTTCTCTTTCAAGTGAGTACCGCTCTGTCGCAGGAGCAGGTCGAAATTGGTTTATTTCGCTTTCTCCCAGAAATTGTTCTTTTCAGGTGCGGTTCAGGTGGCTTTCTTTTCGACACTAGCTACGTCTTAGCCATACACAAAACGGGGTTTAAACCTATTCAAGATCGCCGGCAGGACCGTCATCGACACAATCAAGCAGGCTCCCATACTGAGGGAAAGCATGAATCCCAGGTAAAAGAGAGACGAGAAGTTAGAGGTGAGAAAAAGCAGAAACCCGCCGATAACCACGACCGCATTAAAAAATATGGCCTTGCCTGAAGTCGCCATAGTAGCCGCTGTGATCTGTGCGGGGTCTGTGAGCCCTTCTTGGACTTTGACCCGATACTTACTCAGAAAGTGAATCGTGTAGTCGATACCAATACCGATGACCATCGATGAGGTCATCGATTTACCAATCTCCAGCGGGATATTTAGCAGTCCCAGGAGCCCAAAGCTAAAAATCATCACCAGGCTAATCGGCAGCACATTGATCAGCCCCGCAACGAACGAGCGAAACATGAACGTGGTGAGCAGAAAGACGGCACCAAGGGAAGTCACTAAACTCGCCAGTTGCCCGGACACGATCAGCTCACTCATACGGTTCAGAAGGTAGCCATTACCCGCGATTCCGATCCGAAACCCGCTGTTCGTCTCCCACCCCGTAACGGTGGGATCGATACCAGAAAGCCAACGGCCTAAGCGGAGTCCTAACGGATCATCCTCGACACTGTCGATGGCTCCTTTCCGGCCAAATTCCTGGACAGCAAAATCGCGGATATTCTGCACGACACGTTCGACATCTCGGGTTGAATCGGACCGCAGATAGACCGCTACGTTGGCATGCTGGTAGTCATAGTCCACGACATCATCGAAATCGTCAGAATCACCCGAAAACGAATACAACAGCAAATACTGCGCAACTAGGTCACGAGATTCAGGAATCACTTCCATCTCGGGACGATCTTCATTCATGACTCGGTTCATCCGTTTGATATACTCCGCTAATGACAAGGAGCCACCCACATCAGGATCCTCCTCCACCCGCGTTTGAAGGCGGTCCAGCTGGCCGAGCAGGACCGGATCTTTGAGGCGATCAGCCTCATGCCCTTCGATGGCCACATAGATAGGCACAGTGCCTTGAAACTTATCCCGTAGGACCGAATCGCTAATGCGTATCTGGTGGGATGGATGGAACATACCGATCATTGTAGAGTCCACTACAATCCGCTGCATGCCAAACAAGCAAAGCACGACAACCAACGCGGTCGGGACCCACACAACCGTTGGACGACGTGCCACGCCGCCACCGAGACGCACCAAAAACTTAGCTGCCCAGCCAGTGGCTGCCAGTTCTCCACTCCCGGTCATTTGATTGCGCAAGCCCCGGCTGACAGTCGGCGACAACAAACTCAACATAGCCGGCAAAAAAGTCAGCGAGAAGACCATCGCAGCCAAGATTCCCACTGCGGTGAAGACCCCAAAAAAGCGGACAGGGACAACGGTCGAACTCAGAAAGGATAGGAATCCCGCCACGGTGGTCAGCGAGGTCAAAATGACTGGCTTCCACATCTCTCGCATGGTCACAATCGTAGCTTCCGACGACGAGGTGTCCGGATGTTCCAATAGCTCTTGGTAATAGCGACTCAGGATATGAATGCCAGCCGCCACGCCGGTGGCCATGAGAACAACGGGCATTATGGTCGTCAGGAAGTACATGGGAACACCCAGCGCAGCCATCATACCGACGGTCCAGATCACCGACACGACAACGACCGCCACCGGAAGGAGGACACCGCGCAGGCTTCGGTACGTACAATATAAGGTTCCGATAAGCACGACCAAGATCAAGGGCAAGAAGTTGCCCATGTCGCGTGCTTCCTCTTCCATCAATGTGACTTCGAGCGCTCCACGCCCGGCAATATGAAATTCTTCCGGCACTCCCGTGGCTTTTTTGGCCTCTACCATGTCACGGATCGTGTTATACACACCGATACGCTGCGCCGCGCCTTCATGTGTGCCTTCAGCTGGCTCCATCTTGGCCATAACGAGCAATCCTGTGCCGTCTTGGGATACGACCCAATTGACGAACATGCTGTTCGCGAAGATAGCCCGTTTAAGATCGGCCAAGGCACTGGCGTCGTCGGGAACGGCTTCCATAAACGGATCCACGTCTATGCCGTCAAGGGTGCCAGTGATATTATCCATCGTGGCTATACTGGCCACATCTTCGTCCCGGATAGCTTTGATTCCGGGCACCAGAGCAAGACGTTCCGAAAACTCCTTGACAATGCCTAAGGTCCGCGGATTAAAGACGCCATTCTCGTCGGCGTTGTCATTCAGGACTCCGATCATAATGAGATCACGGATGCCGAATCGTTCTTCAACCCCTTTGCTATAGACGAGGATCGGATCATCGAAGGGGAACATGGATTCAATATCGGTTTCAAAGCGTAACGTTTGAATCGGGAGTGCGGCTAGCACGGTGCTAGCGAGGACGAGGCTGATGACCAGCCAGCGGAAACGAATCACGGACCGAAAGAATGATTCCATAAAGAGTTGTTCCTCAATGTCTTGTTCGCCCGCTACTCTTTACTGGGCCGCGCGGGTCATACCAAGCATTCTTCCTTCGCCATACAGAAAAAGTGGCCGAAACCGGTTCGAGATCATCTTCCCTAGTTATATCACCGGCCCAGCCCACCTTCAATCCAATTCCCCGCGCACAAAAGACGGGACCAACTAGACGAGTCTCCCCTACTCCAATCCCTTGACCTGACCTTTTTTCCTTCGATACTTTTTTCGCCAGACAAAAAAAGGTAGAGACAAAGTAATGTTATACGAACCTTTCACGATAGACATTCCAGAAACGGCGCTGGTAGATCTCCGCCAGCGTCTGCAGCGGACTCGGCCGGCGCCGGAGTTCGCGAACGAGGATTGGCGTTTTGGCACGAATGGCGCCTATTTACGGGAGCTGTTGGATTATTGGGCAACAGATTTCGACTGGCGCGCCCAAGAGGCCGCGATTAATCATTTTTCGAACTACAAAACGAAGATTGACGGCGTCCCTATCCACTTCATCTACGAAAAAGGCAAGGGTCCAAATCCAACGCCGCTGATATTAAGTCATGGTTGGCCGTGGACGTTCTGGGATTGGCATAAAGTTATCGGTCCGCTCACCGACCCTGCTGCCCACGGTGGCGACCCTGCAGATTCATTTGATGTCGTCGTACCGTCCCTGCCAGGGTTTGGCTTTTCAACGCCCCTGACAACAACCGGTTTCAATTTCTGGCGCTCGGCTGATCTGTGGGTCGCACTTATGCGTGACGTGCTTGGGTATGACAAATTTGCCGCGGGCGGAGGAGATTGGGGGTCACTCACAACCGCCCAACTCGGGCACAAATACGCCGATCATATGATCGGCGTCTATCTCCTGTTGATGGCGCCGCTCACCCTCTTCAACGTACCGCTCAATACGTTGCCTAAAGCACCAGAGTTCTCGGAGGACGAAGCTGGTTGGTACGAACGAAATCAAGATTTTTTCATGGATGGCAGTGGCTATTCGGCCATTCAATCGACAAGACCCCAAACTATTGCCTGGGCTATGAACGATTCACCCGCGGGGTTGTGCGCTTGGCTTCTGGAGAAACGCCGCAGCTGGAGCGACTGCGGCGGCAATGTCGAGAGCCGCTTCAGCAAAGATGACCTGCTAACGGGGATTAGTATCTACTGGTTTACCCAGTCGTATGGCACGTCGGCACGCTATTACTATGAGTGTACCCACAACCAGTGGCAGCCGACCCATGACCGGACCCCAGTAGTCGAGGCCCCGGTCGGCGTTGGCGTCTATTCAGGGGAGGCCTTCTTCATGCCGAAGAGCTGGGCAGAGCGCTATTATAACCTCAAACATTGGACGCGGATGACCCCTGGGGGACACTTCGCACCAATGGAAGAACCACAGACG
>CAYNZV010000093.1:5139-13717 GCA_964401715.1 uncultured Gemmatimonadaceae bacterium
GGGGAGACCGAAACGGAATCAGACATTTTTGGGAGGAACAACCGTGCATATCGATAAACACGGCGACGTCTTTGTTCTGACGATGACGGAAGGGGAGAACCGTTGGACAACGACTTTTACACGCGCGTTTGATCAAGCGCTCGACGAAATTGAGCAGTCCAGTGGTCCTGCCGCATTGGTCACGGCTTCGGACAATCCCAAGTTTTTTTCTAACGGACTCGACCTTGACTGGCTCCGTTCCGAAGGCGAGCACCCTGGAGGTGATCGTCAAGCCTTCGGTCCGGAAATCATGGCCCTCTTTGCTCGGATGATTACTTTTCCCATGCCGACCATCTGCGCAGTTAACGGCCACGCTTTTGGGGCAGGCTTCATGATCGCCTTATGTCATGATGAGCGCATTATGCGTAAGGACCGAGGCTTTCTATGCGCTAACGAAATAGAGCTGGGTCTCACGATCCCCGAGCCAGAACTGGCGCTGTTCCGTCATAAGATTCCGATGCCGGCCTTCTTGCAAACAGTCCAGCTCGCTCGCCGTTGGAGTGGTCCTGATGCGCTGGACGCTGGAATAGCGCAGGAGGTTGCCGATTTGCCGGCGGTCTTACCGAACGCTATCGATCGCGCCCAAAGCCTGGCCCACTTGGGAAAGAATAGGGTGAACTTTCAGTGGATGAAAGAACATATCTACGGTGAAAATGCCGCCATCAACGGCGTGCATGGTCCCGCGTATATGCTCCGCCATCCAGACCAATACGCCCACAAACCCTAAGGGGAAGCACTCACGTTTCCCAGGTATTTTCACGTGCGAGAAAGAGAATACGCCAACACGCCCCCGGTGCTGCACGACCTCTCCCTCGAACATGTGCGACAGATTCCTAGTTCCGTCGTCAAAAAAGTACCAAGCCATGCATCAAGTCGATAAGCTGGTCTTTGGCGCACACCTTCAGCTGGTACTTGTCGAGTCGGGAACGGGCACATTCGGCGCCGCACCAGATGAGATGCACGCTCTGACCCGATACGTTGACGATGCTGATTCAGTCGAACGACATACTAAAATGACTCACTTCGCAACGCGAGCATCCGTATAGCCGTTCGTCTTCGCATGGGCATCAACCGGCTGACGGTCAATCATCTGCTCTATAACATTGTGGCTGTGACGGACGAAGATCTCTTGATCGTGGAGAGGAAACTCTGTTTTCGCGCCGGACCTGAGCGTACTTTGCGTTTCTTCCAGGATACGGCCGTCCTCCAAGATTATATCGCGGAACAGCACATGTCCGTACTCTTGCATAAAACGCTGGCCGGCTGTTTGGGCTTTAGGAAAATACTGGGACGATTGCCAGATCGTCCGGTCAACGCCAACCGGCAAGAAGTTATGCGTAAAATACGAACCCTCTGAGACATGGACAAAAAAAGATGGAAAGATCATATTGAGATCAATCATCCAATCCTTGTGGCCGAGCGGATTTAGGCCCGCCATACGCGCATTCTCATCATAGTTATCACGGATCAAAAATGTTCCATGTCGAAAGGCCAGGGCAGCTACCCGAGTGGGCTGCATCTCTTTGTTTCCCGATGCTGAGGCGCTCCCGTGGCGTCCGTGGAGTCTGACATCGAGCAAATGTGCATGTGGATTGTCTGGACCGGTAAAAGAGTCCGCCAAGGTGCGACGATGCAAAACGCCAATATGATAGCCTTCCTGGAAGCCATCTTTGACCAGTTTCCAGTTAGCCTTCACTTCCGTGGTCCACGTCCGACAAGTTCCGGAAATAGCGTCAAATGGGTAACCGTCTAAGGCGCGACCCATCCCGCCCAAATAATCCCGGAGGCTTTCCGGCGGTTGGGGATCAACATTAATAAAGATAAAGCCTTGCCAGACGTCACACGCGATTGGCGTCATACCGAGCTTGTCTTTTTGCAAATCGAAGAAGCTCTCTTCGTCAGGAACAAACTTGAGCGAGCCGTCTAACGCATACGACCAACCGTGGAATTTGCAGGTGAACAGCTGACATGTCCCCTGTTCCTCCCAGGCAATCTTATTGCCCCGGTGCGAACACATATTGTGAAAGGCATGCACGTGCCCGTCTTTGCCCCGCACGACCAAAATAGAGGTTTGACACATTGCCAAGTCTTTTACAAAATAATCGCCTGGATTGGGAATCTGCTCAACCCGGCCGACATTAAGCCAGACTTTCTTAAAGACGTGCTCCCGCTCTCGTTCAAACTGTTCCCCCGAAGTGAACACTTCGACCGGAATTGGCCCTTTCCCGAGGTAAGGATAGCTATCATGTAGGCGGGGACCCTTCGTCTCATCATTTGGTGCAGTTGTCATTGTGTGCTCCCTAACAGGTTAGTCCAAACTATTCTCTATGTGTCATGATGCCCATAACAGGCTGACTCTGCCCTCACCATACGTCGATAGGGGAAAAAGAAAATATGGCAGCGTGTTAGACGTATCTTCCTTCGAGGCCTCGGCGGCGTCCTGCTCGTCGCCCGCATAAGAATTCGTAGTAACGGAGAGTATAACCCCAACGAAACGGGTGTAATTCGCGGACGGGAAGCTGGTACTGGTTCCCCGGTTCCGTGTGTGCTAGGCGGCCCTACTGCGCACACTCTCGGTGTACAACCGCGACGCCACGTCCGACGCTTTCTCACCGTACGCTACGTGAGGTGCCTGCCCCGTCTCAACGACTTGACGGTAGCCTTCGATCTCGAGACGCACCTCAATTCCAGCAATTGCATCCGTGAAGGGCCCCCCTTTTTTAGCAAGGGGCGGTTTGACGACTCATGAAGCGATTTCGCGATCGGTCGCGTAGCAACTTCTCTCGTCAATAATCCTACAATCCTAGAGCTTTTCGAATACCGGTCACTCCGCCAGTGTAGACGCCTCTGATAATTTTTTCGGCCTCTTCTGCAGGTCCGACCGCATTAAAAGTGCTCTGCCAGTCGATTTGACATTTATTCTCATCAATCGCTGTGACTTTTGTAGTGGCCAAGTAGTCTCGTACCGGTATAGAGCACTCTCCCAAGATTGAGTAACTAAAGCGGTGAGCTTCTCCTTCAAAGGTTTCGAGCCTTTCCTGGATTTTTTCGCCATCTGCCAGGGTTATTGTTCGGACGGAGCCAGGGGTGTCGCCATTGCACTCGCACTTAGCGATGAACCTCGGATCCGCGAACTTTTGGATGCCACCAAAATCTGAAATTAGCTCCCATACCTTCTTAGCAGGTGCTGCAACTTCTTCTTGGACATTAACGCTTGCCATTTGAGACTCCTTACGTGCTTTACAGTGACTAGTATAAAATTACACTTATGTGGGTTTCTCCGAAAGGCCCGAATTCCCGTGGATCGGGCCATGTCCTCGCGCGCAGCCCCGTCAAAGAAAAACAGATCCTTGGCACATCCTTCCACCAAGCTGACCGGAACGCTCAAAGCCCTCTTGGTTACACAGAGGAAAGACGCTCCGCGCAAAGGATCAGGGGAAATCTCATCCGGGTGTTTAGCAGCTCCGAAGGCACACCCTTCCCTGCCAACAACTTCCGCAACCGCATCTGGTTTCCCCTCCTCACAAAGGCTCGATTCAGACGCACCCGTATCCATGGTCTGCCGGACACCTGTGCCAGTCTGTTATTGGGGCGAGTCGTCAGCCTACGTCGAAGGGCGGCTCGGACACCACTCCATTCGCATGACGGTAGACACACTAACCATACTTGGCTCACTCAACATCTTCACAAATGCACTGATGATCCTTGGTAGCGTCAGCATAAGCATTCACCACTTCCTGCGTCACTAACAACCAATCTGAGACCCGGTGCTCCTGGCCAGGTCAGCATACGGAACGACGCTGGCTGTCATTATTGAGCGACCATCCCTCCATCGACGGACATGGGGATCCCAGTCACAAACGACGCCGCATCAGAGCAGAGCCACGCGACGGCTTCACCGATTTCCGACGACTGGCCAAAACGGCCCACAGGTTCCATGGAGACGGCTATTTCGTCAAACCCGGGGATGGCTCGCGCGCTGCGCGCGATCATAGGCGTATCAACCGCACCGGGACACACGGCATTGACCCTAATACCCGACTTGGCATATTCCAGCGCGGCCGTTTTCGTCAGACCAACAACCGCGTGTTTGCTGGCCACATAATCCGGCGCCGAGGGAACGCCAATCAGGCCCGCCGCTGAGGCAGTATTGACAATCGAACCACCACCGTGGCTGAGCATATGTTGAATTTCGTATTTCATGCACAGCCACACGCCGGTCACGTTCACCGCGATCGTACGATCAAATTCTTCCTCGGTGCACTCAGTGGTCAACTTTGCTGCGCCTTCGATGCCTGCGTTGTTAAACGCGCAGTCGAGCTGCCCATATGTTTCGACCGTCTTATTGACGAGCGCTTCAACTTCAGCTGCCTGGGAGACATCGGTTTTGACAAAGGTCGCTTGCCCGCCCGTGGCTTGAATTTGGCGGACGGTCTCTTCACCGCCTGCAACGGTAATATCAGCCACCACAACTTTTGCCCCTTCACGGGCAAAAATCAGAGCCGTTGCCTGGCCAATGCCTGAGCCGCCACCAGTCACCAAGGCCACTTTGCCCCCTAATCGTTCTGCCATGTGTTTTTCCCTTCTGTATAGAGATAAGACCTTTGAGAAAAGGCCCCCTCCATCTCGGAATCCACGCTCTGTCGAGCTCATAAGGATATGTCTAGACCACAACCCCTATTTCTGGGGGCAGATCAGGTATTTTTCACCCGTCGCCTTTTTGCCGAAAGCAGCAATTGCTTCAGGATCTAAAACTTCACTCAGAGAGACTTCGGTCGAATACTCGCTGGCAAAGGTTGTTGTGATTTCGGCAGCAACCTTCTCTCGGAGTTTCTGCCCGGCTTCTGGACCGATCTTGGCCATAAATGCAGGCATCAGCCATCCCCCCATGCCCCAGGCCATGCCAAAATCGAGATTATTCTGTGTCGGCGAGCGGTCTAGCATTCCATAAATATAGACCTGTTTGTGGGCCGCTGATCCGTACGGTCCGACGGCGCTGCCGGTACGCACCTGGGCGACCTCCATCGCGGCCAGGATCTGACTCGCAAGGGAACCGCCAGCAATAGCGTCAAACGCAAGCGTCGCATTTGTTGCTGTGAGGGATTCAATCAGATCTTCTGTGAAAGAATCCTGACTTGAATCACACACGTGTTTAGCACCCAGAGATTTCAGCAAATCAACATGCTCCTGACGCCGTACAATATTCACCAGTTCGATGCCTTCATTGATGCAGCATTTAACAAGCATCTGACCCAGGTTGGATGCCGCAGCGGTGTGCACCAGGGCGGAGTGGCCTTCCATGCGCATGGTTTCGACCATACCCAACACCGACAGTGGATTAACAAAACAGGATGCTGCCTCGGCCGGCGTTGTCCCGTCGGGCATAATCAAACATTGATCCGCCTTGGCAACCCGGTATTCGGCATACATTGAGCCACCAAAGAGCGCGACGGTCTTACCTATCAAAGCCTGCGCCGCGGCGGATGAACCAGCTTTTTCTACGATTCCAGCCCCCTCGATACCAAGTGGGACAGACTTCCCTACTCTCTCGGCAGCGGCCTGCCTCTGCTGTGCGGGTACTGAGGCAGCCACTTTCGGATTGTCCGAGCTGCCTGCCGCCTTCGCCGTCGCCATATCGGCCGGGCCAAACATCGAGCCCAGATCAGCAGGATTGATAGGAGAGGCCTCTACTCGGATGAGGACCTCGTCATCCATAGGTTCTGACTGATCTACCGTCGCAATCGAGAGTTCGAGCGTCTCTTCACTCGTGAAGGTTGATACTAGCCGTCGCATTGTCCCACTCATAAGCTTCTCCCTAATCAATTTAGTTATATTTCCGGACCCGAGCGATAAAATCAGTAAACGAGGCAAAGAACAACTCTAGACCGCAAGACGACCCCCTAACTTATTGGAATAGAAGGAAAAAAGGAGTGGTGCCGATGAGAATTGAACTCACGACCTCTTGAATGGCATATATTCTCAACTGCAATAAATTCAATGATTTAGCGGATCGTAGTGTGCATAATCGTGCAAAGTCGCGCAAAACACGCAACTAATCCGCAACCAACAATCGAGGATGTTCTCCGTCTTCGAGCCCCGATTTTTAGCGCACACTTGTCGGAAGGCCACAGTCTCCCATTAATCTACCCGCCAACGCGAACGCCAGATGCGTCGCTTTAAATCGCTACGACAATTAAAGCAGTTTCTCTCCGTCCGCAGCCCATCAATAATCTCTTTCGTGTCGGACACCACCTCATGAAGGCGGTTCACTATCGGTTGTTTCGAGAGCGAGCGTTTTCAACCTGGCGCAAGATCACACTGGGTCAGGCAACCGCGTAAGAGGGGCTCTCATCCGACTCCATACGAAGTGAGGTACGTGCTCCGTTTCGATCACTTGACAAAGCCCTCTTGTCGTATACTTAGCCAAAAAGTATATGACATGTTCAGGGGGAGTGCGATGATTGGTGCCAATGAAACATTTGATGGGACGTGGCCGTTTACACCCCATTTTTTTGACGGAAATGGCTTTCGCATGCATTACGTGGATGAGCATCCATCAGCCCAAGAATCGTTTCTGTGTGTCCACGGTGAGCCGACTTGGGGCTATTTGTATCGCAACATCATCCCCAGACTGGCCAAACATGGGCGTGTCATTGTCCCTGACCAGATGGGCTTTGGTAAGAGCGAAACGCCCCAGGACCGTCGCTACACGATTGAAGAACATTGCAATAATTTAGAAAAGCTTATCTTAGAATTAGACTTACATAATATCACGCTCGTCCTCCAGGACTGGGGTGGCCCAATCGGTAGCTCAATTGCTTATCGACACCCGGAGCGTGTCAAACGCTTGTGCATTATGAACGCGGTTGTCGGGGGCCGAGCACCGGACACTGCCGAATCGATCCGCGACTACCCGTGGTTCAAATGGGTCAATTCACCCGCCTTCGAGCCGACGATCCGCAATTTGAGTGTTACGGCGCTCTCCGTTATAAAAAAAATTGGCTTCGAGCGAACCGCCCATATTGATGAAACCTGGGTGCGGGCCTATTCTGCCCCGTTTCCGACACCCGAATCGTGCGAGGCGGCCAAACGGTTTCCCGAGTGTATTGCTGATCGTGAGACCATCAACTTTCTGAAAACGATTCGGACACCGGACGCTACTGCCGCCCTCAAACACAAGCCGGCCATGTATGTGCATGGCGAGGCTGACCGAGCGAATCCGCTAAGCTTTTGCGTTGGCTGCTTTAAGAGTTTGTGGCCGGATGGCCCAGTGGTGACGCTGCCTGGGGTGGGGCATTTCCTGCAAGAAGATGCCCCACAGACCGTGTCGGCTCTGATCGAACAGTTTGTTCAGATGAGGTGAGGAGCCAACGGTATTGTCAAGTTATTGGCCTCTATTGAGGACGGCCCATTACTGGCTGTTTCGAGAGCAAGCTTTTACGACGTGGCGCGAGGTGACATTAGGTCTGGCAGTAGGGTAAGTGAGCACCTCATTTGGCCTCACATTGCGTGAACTTCGGCCGCTGTGCCGATAACTTGACAGAGCCAACTTGACAAAATCGCAGCGCGCGCCCCAAGTTCTGCGCATTCGAGGTTCAGCCCATAAGGGCTTCGGCCGTATCGCCTACCCGGACAATGCCGGGTTCAAGAACTTGGGCATACACTGCAAAACCGGGAGCGGCATAGTCTGGCAATAGGCCATCGGGATGAATTACTTTCTCCCGATACCGCGTCAGAGTCCGCAGGACATTGAGATCGGGTGCACCTTCCCCCGGATTAAACCCCGGGATGACGCAGCGGGGGACGGGCGTGCGCACTTTCAGGAGCGCCTTTCCGACACGAAGAGTCCGATCACGCCACCCGTCTTCTTCGTGCTCGACTTCATTATTTAATACGAAGCTGGCTCTAAATCGTCTCGGGTCAACCGTGCCGCCGATTTCACGTTCTAATCGCCGAATGGAAGCGGTGGTGACTAAGGTTAGGGGAAGAATGTCGATTCCGCCACCCGTCGTGACACAGCGCACCAGACGGATTGGCCGTGCAGCAAACGACGATAAAACATCTTCCCACGGACCATCGACCGGGGTCACGAGAATATTGCGCATGCCATAATAGTCAAAGGCAAACGAGGTGCCATTGCCTGCGGCGGGGCCCTCAACTATCCGACCGTCAGGAAGAAAGAGCTTGAGCGTGTCCGAAGCGAAATCATAATCGAACACGAGGGGGAAAAACGTGCCGTGATTGTTTGACGATATCGGCGCCCCGCTGCTCTCCAGCAGAAAAAAGTCCCGGTCGGCGCGTATGCCCGAGGCAAGCACTTCCACCGTCTCCGGATTCGTAAACTGTGTGGCTTTGACAAAGGTTCGCCCAATTTGGTGCACAGTAATCACAGTTCCCTCCTAGACAGAGCAAAGCGAACCAACCCGCTCGGCAGATCCGCTTATCTCACTATTGCGTTTCTTCCCAGTCCCACGCCCCAGACCTCCCAAATCTTCCTTGCCCCCTCCCCTTAATCCATGCTGTCTAACAGTGCAAGATA
>CAYNZV010000093.1:13817-16840 GCA_964401715.1 uncultured Gemmatimonadaceae bacterium
ACGCCGTGTGGTTGTATCATCGCTTCTCGCTCAGCTTTCGAGAAGTTGAGGAATCGTTAGCGGAGCACGGGGTCACCGTCAGCTACGAAGCCGTGCGGTTGTGGTGTCTGAAATGCGGGCAGGCCTTGGCCAAGAAACTCCACCACCGACAGGGCCTGCCAGGCGATACCTGGCACCTGGACGAGTTGTTCATCCGCATCAGAGGCACGCGCTACTACTTGTGGCGGGCCGTGGATCAGGATGGCCAAGTCCTTGATATTCTCGTGCAGAAACGGCGCAATACAAAGGCCGCCCAGTGCATGCTCAGCTTCGATAACTTGACAGCACCAACTATACCTTTGGGGTGACGTTTACTTCAGGATGAGTCCGGCGAGATCTCCCTTTTCGCGCCAGGCAGCGAGCATATTGAAGAAGGGCACCGCCCCTTCTGGATATTGATTGTCGAGAAACCCCTGGCCTGTGTTTTTGCCTTCTACGTTGTAATAGCCAGGCGTGCAGGCCGCCTGATATTTGTGCATGGAGCCGAGGGTGGACACCAATTTCACATATTCAGCCTCGGCCTCCGGCGTTGTCTCTATCGTTTTGGCACCACGCCGAATCACCTCAGAGACGAGATAGGCAAGGTGTTCCGTCTGTCCACCTGCGGTGTAGGTGTAGTTGAAGGCAGCTCCCGTTTGGGTGAGCCCCATGTGAAAGCAGTTTGGAAATTCGTGGGTCAGAAAGCCATGGAACGTTGTCATGCCTTTCGACCAATGGTCGCTCAGCGTCTTCCCCTCACGTCCGTACACTTCGCACTGGGAGCGCCGGGTATAGGAGGTCCCTACTTCAAAGCCTGTTGCGAAGATCAGACAGTCGACTTCGTACGCGACGCCATTCACTATTACCGAATTTTCCGTGATGCGTTCAATCTCTTTTCCCTTGGTATCAACCAATTCGATATTCGGTCGGTTGAACGCTTGCAGATACTCGTCGTGGAAGGCCGGACGCTTGCACCATTGGCCATACCAGGGCTTGAGCCCTTCCGCAGTTTCGGCATCCTTCACTAAGCGGGAAACGCGTTCTCGGATCTCGTTTCCTTTCTGGTAGTCGGCGATCTCTCGGATAAGCGCCTTCCGCTCATCCGACGCGCTCGCCTCAGTGTCGGTGTCGAGGATCTTGTACGATAGTTTGAAAAAGTCTGTCCACTTGTCGTTGACCAGATCCTCTTCAACCGGGAGACCTGCCATGACCGAGCAGAAGTTTTTATCTCGTTCAGCTTGCCAGTTGGGTTTGAGTGACCGCGCCCAATCTCCATCCGTCGGTGTGTTGTTGCGCTCATCGACCGAAGCGGGAGTGCGCTGAAACAGGTAGAGCTGCTTTGCCCAGGGGCCAACACGCGGCACGACCTGGACGCCCGTGGCCCCCGTACCAATCACGCCAACGCGTTTGTCAGCGAGCTTGGTCAAGCCGCCGTTGCTGTCCCCACCGGTATACGCATAGTCCCACCGGCTGGTGTGAAAGGTGTGGCCTTTGAAATTCGTGATTCCCGGGATTGCAGGAAACTTCGGCCGATGCAGGGGTCCGCTCGACATGATGAGAAAACGTGCTCTGAAAAGATCCCCACGATCGGTTTTTACCGTCCAGCGCCCGTCGGCCTCGGACCAGCGCGCCTCTTGCACCTGGGTCTGGAAACAGGCCCGGTCGTACAGCTTGAAATGCCTGCCTATTCGTTGCATATGCTCGAATATCTCGGGCTGATAGGCATATCGCTCTTTGGGCATGTAGCCGGTTTCTTCCAGGAGCGGCATATAGATATAGGCCTCTGTGTCGCACTGGGCGCCAGGGTAGCGATTCCAATACCAGACCCCACCGAAGTCTCCGGCTTTTTCGATGATGCGCACATCGGTGACGCCGACCTTTTGCAACCGAACCGCAGCTAAGAGGCCGCCGATACCGCCGCCGAGGATCACCGCGTCGAGTTCCTCTTCGATCGCCTCGCGGCGAAAGCCCGGTTCTACGTGGGGGTCATCCTCATAGTGAGCGTACTCGCCGTCGACCTCGACGTACTGATCATTACCTGCCACGCGCATACGCTTGTCACGTTCCTCCGCATACTTACGGCGTACGTCTGTAGGATCAAAGCCCAAGACTTCCGGGTCTAGACTATCGAGGCTATCAGGTTTGTGACTTTCGGGTGTAATTTCGCTCATCGCATCGATCTCCCAATAAACGATCCTACCCGAGCACGGATATTTTCGCCCGTCAAGTGAGAGTCATGGCCGATCAGGGTACTGTCAAGTTGTCGGTCCCTTGTGGGGAGTCACCATGGTGTACAGTAATCATCGTATGTCTGCACGTACCACAAGTCACTATAAGAATCGTCGCTTTCCGTCTGAAATCATCGCCCATGCCGTGTGGCTCTACCACCCGCTTTAGCCTCAGCTTCCGGGAGGTGAAGGAACTCTTAGCGGAACGCGGTGTCACCCTGAGCCATGAAGCGGTCCGCCTCTGGTGTTTCAAGTCTGGCCAAGCGTTCGCGAAGAAGCTACGACGTCGAAGTGGCCACCCAGGTGACACGTGGCACTTGGTGCCGGGGGGAAATTAGAAAGCCGTGGACAAATTCGACGACTTAGAGGACGCGACAATCCGCAACCACGGAGACAAACAGAGTTTTTCTAAAAACCGCTAAGTCCGTGAAAAGAAAAGTGGAGCCGATGAGAATTGAACTCACGACCTCTTGAATGCCATTCAAGCGCTCTCCCAACTGAGCTACGGCCCCACAAACTAGCCAGAAATTTGGTGAGTATCTGGCGCGAAATACTGACACGTTCCCGATTAGACGTCAACCAAGACAGGAGCCTTTACCTAGGGCCGATTGCAATGCCGTAGGGCTTTTCTCCTATTTCTATGCTGCCCACCACACCTCTAGTCAATGTGCTAAAGACTTGCACCACCTCGCCTTCGTCCGAGCGCGATCCAAAGAGTGCGACGTAGCCCCTAAGGCCGTTTGGCGTAATGGCAATTCCCGCGGGCTCATTATCTAC
>CAYNZV010000094.1:0-13017 GCA_964401715.1 uncultured Gemmatimonadaceae bacterium
GAGCAAGCACTGGCATACGACCGTACGGACAGTCTGATCAATATGTCGTTGGGTGATGCCTGTACTAAGATGAAGCTGTACGACAAAGCCATCTCGTATCTGCGTGCCGCCGTGAACGGCACGGGCGATCCCCATTTTCCGGTCGACGAAAAAGTTGTCCAGTACTCGTCCAACTTCTTTTTAGGCCAATGTCTAGCTGCGACGGGAAATCCGGGGGAAGCCAGAGAGGCATTTCTGGCAGCCACCGAAGCATATCCGGAGCGTTCGGAAGCGCGACAAGCGCTGATGGCAATTCGCGGTTCCGCCAGCGAAGCTGACATACAACAACCCACCAGCGCCAAACGCTCGCCTGCTGAGAATGCTGAATCGCGAATATCTTTGTGCATGATCGTACGTGACGAAGAGGAACGATTGCCAACCTGCTTGGATAACGTTGCCGAACTGGTTGACGAAATTGTAGTGGTAGATACCGGTTCCAGCGATGGCACGGTGGGGATCGCCAAGAGATACGGCGCCAAGATCGGTTTCTTCGAATGGTGTGACGACTTCGCTGCGGCCCGCAACGAATCGATCAAGCTGGCTACCGGCGACTGGATCCTTTGGCTCGACGCTGATGACATCCTGCCCATCGAATGCCACGACCAGATTCGCCAGTTGGTGCAGCAACCACGCGACCGCTCGTTTCTGTTTGTGCTGGATGATCGTGGCTACGAACACATCTCCTGCTTGCAGATGCGCCTCTTCCCTAACCGAGATGGGGTGCGGTTCGAAATGCCCATCCACGAACAAGTGACACCTTCCTTGGCGTGTCTGGGTATTGAGGTGGTTCCGACAGAGATAAAGGTGAGGCATACGGGATACACGACGCCCGAGGTGGTCAGGCAGAAAAAGGACCGTTATCTCAACGTGATGGAGCGCTGGTTGGATAAATACCCCGAAGATTATAGAACCCGTTCACACGTGGCGCTCACCTATTATTCCAACGGCAGGATGGACGATGCGATCGCCGCGTATTCCAAGATTGTGCATGATAGCACCTGCCTCAGTGACAGGAACTATGTTGTCTACACCACGGCGCTGCTTTTTCTCGGACGAAGCTTGATGAAGTCCGGGGATTACGAGCGGGCCCTGGACAATATGCGCAAGGCGCATGAGGTGGATCCCGATTATCTACTTACGAAGGTGTCACTGGCCGAATTGCACATTGCTCGCGGTGAATATAAGGATGCGTTGGGCTTGGCAAGCCAGATCATGGATAGCGAGTCGCAGCTAACCTTTTTTCCGGTCGATCCGGTAGAGATATCGTTTTCTGCTGTTTACCTGAGTGCCCAAGCGCACCATGCTCTCGGTCACATGGTCGAGGCCGAAAGTGCTTATCGGCAGGCTGCGGAACAACCGGTGCCCCGGCGCACAGAAGCCTTGGGCAACCTGGCCGTACTGTTGAAACAATTGGGCAGACGGGAAGAATCGCTCGGTATTCTGCTCGAGGCGAACGAAATGGACCCTGTGAACTGCAAACACGAGTTCAACATCGGCGTCCACTATCTTGAACAACAGGATCTGGAAGAAGCGCGACGACGCTTTGAAAGGGTGGTAGAGAAAAAGGCCGATTTTCGACCGGCGTGGTTGAATCTAGGGTATATCGCCAAAGCCACCGGCCGATTTGAGAAGGCGGAGAAAATCTACGCTGATTTGGTGGCCGCTGCCCCGGAGGAGGTTGAAGCGCGGGCGAATCTTGGGCACTTGTACTTGGACCAAGAGCGCTTCGCCGATGCCAAGAGTGTGTTCGAAGAGTTGCGTCGCCATGACGCTACCCTTCTAGACATCAATCTCGGGTTGATGTTGGCGGTGGCGCACCTGGAGGACTGGGCAGTGGTTTGCCGTCTCGCAGAGGAGTTCCGCAACGTATTCATTGAAAAGGTCGATCTCGGTGGCAGTTTCAGCGATGGCTCACAAATTGCTAGTGGGTTAGTACGCTTGGGCAATTACCTCGTCAGCCAAGGTCAGAACAAATGCACCGAGTTCTGCTACGCCGCCGCAGTCATACTGGACGACGGCAACATGGAGGCGCGCCGCTGTCTAGGTGAAATCCACTGGCTTCAAGGTGCCTTTTGGAAGGCAGTAACACAATACGAAGCCCTGCTTCTTGCCAATCCCCGCGATGGTCAGGCATTCCAGAGTCTGGGCGACTGCTACCAGAAATTGGGCGTTCAGGATGCCGCCGCCATGTGTTACGCCAAGAGTGCCGAGGTTGCCCAAGGCTGATGTTCCTCAAAACAAGCGGCGGTAAAACTCTGCGCTCTGTCCGAATGCCTCTAGAAGTCCCCTGACTACACCTACACTGGCGTCTGTCAACAGTGCGAGGGCGATGGCGTCACTGGGTCGCGAATCGATACTGATGAGCTCTCCGTGATAAGACAGCTCGATTTCTCCGATCAGAATCTGATTGCGCCAATCTACGATGTTGGCCTCCGTCATTGTGGCTCCAGATGCGCTCAACAACCCCGCCAGCATCAGATGCGTAGCTGCAGGTCGCAGTTGCGCGCCGTGAAGATTATCAAAAATTGCCAATCCTTCGCAGACTCCTACGCCCATGGAAAGCACCGAGTTGTGTCCGCTATCGACGAGCAGAACTATCAACGCTCCGGACCTCGAGTTGATTACTTCCAGCACGTTCATATCGATTATTTCGTAGGCGCGTTGCAGCGGTTTGAACGACACAGCAGGGATGGAAAACCTAGGTAGGCTAATGAGTGCTTTTTTTGCTCTGCTTACCGACTGTTCCGGGTCGAAAAACTGTGGGGTAGCGAGAATTATGGAATCCATCCGTTGGGCGACGGTCATTGCATCCCCGAGGGGGGCGGGGATCTCTGCATTAAAATCCAGACCGCTAAGTACGAGTTTAGCAGTAGGTTGACCGGCTTCATCTACGTCGAGCAGCACTACCGGGACCGTAACCTCCAGTTCGTCGGCTACACTCCTGAAGAGGTCCGGCAACATCGGCCGAATCGGTGGAGTTTCTCTAAAACCCTCACGAATCAAGGGGCTGGCGCAGCTGTGTACTGGGATTCTGATGCCCATGCGTCCGGGACTGACCAGCAATATGGCCGAGCTTCCGCCAGCGAGCACAGTTATTTCGCGCATGTCGACGGTCCAAAGGTCGGCATACTTTTCGAGTAGGTCCTGGTCTGCTGGAGACGCGATCTCTTCCATCACGCCCTGTTGTTCGGCAGGCGCTAAGGGTGAGCCATCACCGACAGCACATCGAAGCGATGATGTTGCGACAAGGACGACGAGGAGTCTCAGGTAAGAGGGCAAACTCAACCATCAACGGTTCATGTACAGATCATGTCCGACTCAACCAACTCCGATCAGGATGGCATGCCGATCGAAGAGAAGCGTGCGTGAGGGAATCTACTAGGGGAGGTTAGAAGCTTGGCAGGGTGTCGTCAAGTAATTCGGACGTAGGGGCGTAAGGCGGATAGTCGAATTGGTCGTCGGTCTCGCCGCGAACGATAGTTATTTGACCCTGTTTCTCCAGCTGGTGCACTTGCTGGACGATGCGCAGTTGCACCTCCTCCACTTCGTTTAGACGCATGGGACCCAAGAAGTCCATCTCTTCATTGATGAAAGTGCGCACTTGTTCGGACATGTAGGCCATGAACTGTTCCTTCAAATCTTCATTGGCAGTTTTCAACGCGACAATCAGATCAAGTCTATGTCGCCCTGGCTGATCCAATTGTCCTCTACCAGATGGGTTTCAAAATCTCCGAGCATCTGGTCCATGATCTCGAGCGAAGCGGTGTAGAGATTAGCGACAGCCCGAGTGATTGCTTCTATATAGAAGTCGTTCAAGAATTTTATGGGCTTCGCCAAGAATTTGACCGTCCAGAGCGACTATTACAATCGCGACCTTTTGTTCCGGTTGGACTCCGACTTCGTCGTCGACGATGGTGATATCTTGCTTTTTGGTGTTGATGCTGTTTCAAGGGGCCTCTTCTTCATTTTATCGGCGCGTTGAAGAAAACTGTCGGCAGGTCTGCGATCCGTTTTACGGGTCAGGCAAGGTAGGCTCATTAGCTGAAGAGTGTGGGATCAGCGGATTGAGGAGATGCGACGGATATCGTTGATCTTGGAAGTCAGCACCAGTACGAAATAGATGCCTGTGGCGCTTTTCGTGCCGTTGTAAACGAATAGTGCTACCGTGACACATCGCTTGGAATTTTCTGGAAGAAGCCAGGCCCTTGAATAAGCTGGTGTTGTGCTGCCCGGGGATGTCGAAAATGTGGATCTCTACTGAAGCTATCTTGGAGATCTTGAAGGGAATGAAGACCAGGTTATAGGTTGGGGACGGGTCTGGAGTTTACAATCTATTCTCATTCTATAATGAGGACGAAGGATGCCAGTGAGGTTGACGGCCGGTGATCGGTTTAGGATCGGGTGGCGCTGGATAGATCTCTTTGTGCGGAAATTCCCTGTTCAGTCATTGCCGTCGCATCCGTTTCATCAAGTGGGATTAGGTCGGCGGTGGCCCAACACCCGATCTCTGTCCAATTGCTGAGTTTCCCTGCTTGTTGCGCCGCCCGGCCATTGACCTGCTGGAGTTGTTGTTCCCGCGCTGCGAAGGGTCGTTCGGCAGATTATCCTGGATCTTGATCGGCCGTAGCATCGTCGCTCATTGCAGAAGTATAGTATATGAGCACTTCTTTCTGATGGCCGCGTCAGCCGTTTTCTAAATCACGTTGATACCCCAAAGTCGGCCAAGACATGCTCGTAAAGAGGATCTCAAAAACCAGAGATTCGGCGGTAAAATCTTCCACCATACCTTCGCTATGATTCCAACTAGTCGGGTAGTTGGTCCTATAATAAGTCCATAATCCGGCCCCACAAAGATTATATAACGTTAATATTTATAGGTATTTACATAATAAACCAAATATACCCTCCGGGGCCGGCATATTTGTTGCTAAACGGGAATCGTAAATACCTGCCTGGCAAACACTGTAAGGCTTCGAGGACAAAAACGGCCGGAGTGCTAGTGAGGGTCAAGGCCTTCTGGCGAGCAAGGAGGTTTGTTAATGCCCGTGACAATAGGTAACAACATTGCAGCGATCAACGCGGGCCGCAATCTGAACATCAACAACGCGGACGTCACAAAGCGTATTGAGCGCCTATCGTCAGGTCTTCGCATCAACCGAGGTGCTGATGACGTTGCGGGGCTCTCCGTGTCCGAAGGTATGCGATCGGAGCTTCTCGGTATGCGGCAAAGTATCCGCAACGCCGAACAGGGCGCAAGTCTCCTCCAGTCAGCGGAGGGTTCGCTTAATGAGGTGAGCAACATGCTCATACGCATGCGCGAACTAGCAGTGCAATCGGCAAATTCCAGTCTCAATGACTCCAACCGAATGCAACAAGAGTTCCTGATGCTGGAAGAGGAAATCGACCGAATTGCGCTAACCACTACCTACAACAAAAAGATGCTTTTGACCGGTTTCGGTAACGCCGTTTCCCAAACAGGTTCGGTATCAACTGCGCTCCAAGGATTTTCGGGAGTTAACGAGATCAGCATTTCGGGAGCGGTTCCGGGAACTTACATCTTCTCTGACACGAGTGCTGAAGACAATCAGATCATGCTGTCCATCACCCTCGACGATGGCACCCAACTCAGCCAATCGATCGACGTCGGGTCTTCGTTGGACCGGTCTGAAGGAACCAACCTGGTGGCAACGGGGACGACCTTCTTGGCGAATTTCGACAGATTGGGCGTTCAGGTTACCATGTTGGGACCAGAAGTGGATAAAACCAGCACGACCCTCAAGGCTCAGGTAACAGACGGTGGCGCCGGGGGGAACATCGTTATCGATGGAGAAGCCTTCCCCATTTCGCCGGGGGAATCTCTGGCCAATATCGCCGCAAGAATGAACACCATGCTAGAGGGTCTAACCCCGCCAGGTTTTGCAGTGTTTGACGCCAATCTCAACGAGATCCAGATCGAAACTGGAGGGAACACGTTTGTTGATTCGAGTAATATCCTCGACACGATTGCCGCGAACTCGTACATCGACGGTCGTTTGGACGGCAAGCGGATCGTCATCGAGCAATCGGAAGGCGGCGTGTTGCAGGTAGGTCCGAATAATGACGACTCGAACCGTCTCTCAGTCACCATCGGGGACATGAGAGCCAGCGGTCCGATACTGAACCTCTCCGGCGTTTCGGTGGCGACTATAGAAAGCTCGAAGAGTGCCATTGGCCGCATCGATTGGGCGATTCAGGCTGTTGCCCGCCAGCGTGGTGATCTCGGGGCCATGGTAAACCGCCTCCAGTTCGCTACCCAATATCTTGAAAGCGCCATAGAGAATACACAGGCCGCCGAGTCTGCAATCCGTGACGCCGATGTCGCTGAAGAAGTCGCGCAATTCACCAGCTCCCAGATCATGACCCAGGCAGCTACGGCAATGGTGGCCCAAGCCAACGCCATCCCTCAGTCGGCGTTGCAGCTGCTGCAATAGGCTCATAGACCAGAACAACGGAAAAAGGGCCAATTTTGTCTAAAGCACTTCCTTAAGTTGTCGATAATAAGTGTGTTGTTAGTGATAACAAGTAATATTAAATACAATAAAATAAATTAAATTAGCTATATATGACACTTTCAAAACAAGTTCACGCGGAAAGACACCGCGGCAAAAGGGAAAGGCTCCAAGGCAAGGAGGTTTTGGTATGGGCCTTGAAATTAATCACAACATAGCCGTCCTGAACTCGAGGTGGTATGGGCGGGTAAAAGCCAGGAGCAAGCTTGCGTGCGTCGAATGTCTGGCGCTCGGATTTGCCTAAAGCGCCGCCGGCAGCTGTCGATAATAGGGTTGTAGTAATTGATAACAAATACATTGAAATACAATAAAATAAATAGAAAACATTTTAAATAGTTTTAAGTAAAATAAAATAGCTATAAATGACGCTTGAAAAACAAGTTCACGCGGAAAGACACCACAGTAAAAGGGAAAAGCCCCAAGACAAGGAGGTTTTGGTATGGGCCTTGAAATTAATCACAACATAGCCGCCCTAAACTCGAGGCGACATGTGCGAGTAAACAACGAGGACCTGAATACGCGCGTCGAACGTTTGGCATCCGGTTTGAGAATCAACAATGCCGGCGACGATGCTTCTGGACTGGTGGTCTCAGAGGGGTTTCGGGCGCAGATTGCTGGCATGATCCAAGGCGTCAGGAATGCCGAGATGGGATCTAATCTCGTTCAGGTAGCGGAGGGGGCCCTCAATGAGGTTAGTGGCATACTACTCCGACTTCGGACACTGGCGGTCCAGGCGGCCAGTAGTACGGCAAACGACAAGAACCGGCAATCGATCGAAGCCGAAGTCACCGAGCTCAAGGCTGAAATCGACCGGATCTCCAGGTCGGCGATATACAACGATCAGACTGTGCTAAACGGCTTCGGCAATACGGTCAATACTGACGAGTCGGACGTGTTGGACGCCCCCGACCAGACCGAAACCGGAGCCATGAACGTGCGGATATCTTCCGCCGCAGCTGGAACATATACGTTTAGCGATGAAGAAAGTGACGGCGAAATCACGCTAGGTAACGGGATTGTCAGCCAGACTATCAATATGGAACCTCTCCTGGATGGCAGTAGCATCGCCACCGGCACAACCGCGGTGGCCAACTTTGATCGTCTGGGTATCCAGGTCACACTCGCCGGCCAGAACGTGAACGAGGCGCATGGAAGCTACGTCGACGGCGATCTAAACGCTCGGACGCTCATCATCGAGGGCGGCACAGGAGGATCTTTTCAGGTCGGAGCCAACAACTCGGTGGTGGACCGGGTGGAGGTTACAATAGAGGATATGAGTGCCTCGGGTTCATTTCTGAATTTGAATAGCGTCTCCCTTGGAACCCAGCTGAGCGCGCGAACAGCGATAGATCAGCTGGATCACGCGTTTCAGAAGTTGGCTCAGGTCAGGGGTGATCTGGGAACTACAATGAATAGACTGCAACATACGATCAACTTTACTGATGGTGCCATCGAGGGGAATACCGCCTCAAAGAGCCATTTGACCGACGCCGATATGGCGACGGAGGTGACCGCCTTCACGCGCGCACAAATTCTTGGCCAGGCGTCGATTGCGATGTTGAGCCAGTCGAACGCCCAGTCATCGCAGCAGGTTTTGACCCTCCTTGAATAGAAGAAAGGCAGTCGCAGCTTAAAAACCCGACAATCGGTGACGACAACACAGAAGTAATCAATCGCACGAGCAGGTCCTGGCTTTCTCCCAGGGCCTTGGCTCGTTTGCGATCAATTGGACAAAACTACTAAAGATCGCCATGCAGATTGCCGATAAGTTAATACAGGTTGGGCAAAGTGCAGTATCAGTTTTGTCAAGAAGGAGGTGCTTGAAGTAACGTCTCTGGTTCAATGTGTAACAAATCGATCGGGTATTTCGTATGGCTTGTTGGGGAACAGGCCATACATAATTGGCAGGGATGCCATTTAAGCTTTTCGACAAACAAGGAGGTTCGATTATATGCCACTCCGTGTAAATAATAACATTGCTGCAATCAATGCGAGGCGGCAGTTAAACGCGAACAACCGCGATCTGGGGATCAGACTGGAACGTCTGGCTTCGGGATTGCGAATAAACTCGGCAGCCGACGATCCCGCCGGCCTGTCGGTCCGTGAATGGATGCGAGCCGAGATCTCGGGTTTGAAGATGAATAACGTCAACGCCGAACAGGCATCAAACATTATTCAGGTGGCCGAAGGCTCCCTGAACGAAGTAAACAGCATCCTGATCCGCATGCGGTCGTTGGCTGTCGAATCATCTTCAAGTACCGTCAACAATACAAACCGCGAGGCGATCCAGGCGGAGTTCACGCAGCTGACCGCGGAGATCGACCGTATCGCCGCGGCGACGACTTATAACAACGAACCGTTGCTGACAGGTTATGGCAATACGATCGATACGACGTCTACCGCTCTTGTGGATAGTAACGAAACTGGTGTCACTGGTATCCACATCTCCGGCGCTGCTACCGGGACCTATACGTTTGAGGACGCAGGTGGCGATGCCAAAGATGACGATGGTGAGATTACCCTGGGTAACGGCACGATCTCGCAGACGATTAGTATATCCACACAGCTTGATGGCGATAAAGTAGCCGATGGTACTCAGATAGTCGCCAACTTCGATCGTTTGGGTATTCAAATTACCTTGGCGGGCGATGACCTACTAGATGATGACCATAAAGATAAGTTCGTAGGTAAGTACGAAGACGGTAACTTGAACGGTAAGGAGATCACGATCAAAAGCGGTGTAGGTGGTTCGTTCCAGGTCGGTCCGACCGATGCTGCCCACAACCGCATCGAGGTTAATATTGTCGATATGTCGGCCACCGGTGACAACCTGAACTTGGGAGGTTCTTCGGTTTCAACAATCACTGATTCGCGTTCGGCGATTACAGAGATCGATGCAGCCATTACCACGGTTGCCCAGCAACGAGGTGACCTTGGTGCATACCAGAACCGTCTGGGTTTCGCCATTTCATACACTCAGAATGAAATCGAAAACATCCAGGCGTCGGAAGCATCGATCAGCGATGCAGACATCGCTGAGGAGGTAACGGCATTTACACGGGCACAGATTCTGTCGCAGGCAGCCTCGGCTATGCTGGTGCAGACAAATGTGATGCCACAGAATGCACTCGCGTTGCTGCAGTAAGAAGCCCGTTAGAGGAGCTGTAGAAAGTGGAAACGATGGCGTGTTTCGCTCGTGAGCGGACGCGCTGTCGTCTACAGCTTAAATTCAGGAGCACTATGACAGCGAAGCGAGGAGTGTTGGCGGTGTTTGAGAATGAAAAACATTCTCTCTCAGACAGGTGACTTAAAATGATTGAAGGCATTGGTTCCCAAAACTTATCGCACTTAGCTCACCAGGAGAGTGCCAAGTCTCGTCAGGGAACTGGGCAAGAGGTAGCCGACAAAAAAGTCGACCATCCAAAGCCCGCGAACCTGCCGGCAAAGGATGTGGCAGTGCTGGCCGAGGAACTCAATGAAGCCCTCAGCCAGTTAGACGGTGACTATTCCGTTTCGGTCGATGATGCGACCGGAATGCTCTTATTGCGAATCAAGGATTCGACCGGGGATATCGTGAAGCAGCTTCCCCCTCAGCAGGTCTTAGATGCAAGTGTGAGCGTACAAAAGATCATCGGATTGTTAGTGAACGACGAAGCCTAAGTTTACAGCTTGGGCTTCGTCGGCACGTTTATAACTGCGGTCTAAAGGATAGCGCTTTATGTCCCAAGGAGTGTCCTTTTCTGGCCTCGGATCCGGTCTTGATACGGATTCAATCATAAGCCAGCTGGTTGATATCGAACGGCGGCCCGTAGTCCTGATCCAGCGGCGGCAAGCTCGACTGGAACAGCAGAAGGGCGTAATTCAGTCGATCAACTCCAAACTGCTCAGTCTCAAATCGTCGGTCGAGAAGCTAGAAGACGAAGATGCGTTTGCCATCGTCAATGCTCGATCTTCCGATGCTGCAAAGGTTGGAGTCTCTGCCAGTAACGAAGCGGCTGGTGGAACTTTCAGCGTCGAGGTTCTGAAGTTGGCTCAGGCCGAATCGATTTCCTCCGGCTCATTCTCCAATATCAACGAGGCACTGAATCTCAGCGGCGACATCGTCGTTAACGGCCAGGCCGTCGAAATTAGCGAAGACGACACCTTGCTGGACGTAAGTTTCTCGATAAATGACGCGAATGCAGGTGTTTCGGCACAGATCCTAACCGTGGCCTCTGGCGATAACCGCCTGATTCTCACGGCGGAAGCGGTTGGCGAAGCCGGTTTCGATCTCAGGGACGCCAGCACCACAAACGTGTTGCAGAGTCTGGGATTCACTTCCAGCGATGTTGCCGTTAAGAACGCCTTCGTCAACGGTGCAAGAAGCGATAAATTTCTCGCGGAGGACGAGTCGCTGGGTAGCTTACTCAATCTGGGCTCGCCGCCTTCGAGCACGGTAACGATCGGCGATCGGGAAGTCGACATCGACCTGAATACCGATACCCTCGCTGATTTGCGCGACAAGATCAACGCCGTTGCGCCGACCGGTGCGGTAGCTGACGTGGTTTCCAGCGTCGAAGGAGGATTGACTCGTTTTCAGCTCGAGATTTCAGGGACGACAACATTCGCCGACAGTAGTGGTATACTGACCAGTATCGGGATCTTGGATGTCGATGGGAACACTGCGGATGGAATCACCTCCGGCGCGGAGACTGACCTGTTTCGCAGTACGACCACATCGATAGGATCTTTGTTGGGTCTTAGCGATGTCGAGTCGGGAACGGTGGTAGTGGGCGGAAAAAACATCGATATCGACTTGGCTGAAGATTCTCTCTCCGACATACAGTCCAAGATCGATGCCGCCGGCATAAGCGGAGTGACCACGTCGATCATCAGCAGTATAGACGAAGATGACAACTCGTTGTTTGCATTGAGAATCGACGGCACCAGCGATTTCGTCGATGACAACAACGTATTAGAAGCCGCCGGTATCGTGGTAGGCTCCAACCGTGCCTTCGAGAGTGTCGCCCGCGTAGTCACGTCCAATGCGAGTAATCAAGCCAAAGGCGCAATCAAGAACTCGATACCCGACGGGGTGAAGAGCGATATCCTGATGAGCAACGAAGATACCATAGAGACGCTCACCGGGTCCACGGCCACCGGCACCGTAACGATTGGAGATAAGACGGTGGCGATCGACTTCACTGCCGACACTCTAGCCGACATCAGGGATAGCATCAATGCCGCGGCGCCCACAGGCGTTACGGCCACCATCAATGTGTTGGGACCTACCGAGTTTGAGTTGCAGATAGACGGAACCACCGACTTCTCCGATGATGGCGGGATTCTCCAGGCTCTGGGAGTTATAGAAGCCCCCACTATTGCTACGGCAGACACGCGCTTTGCCGACATACCCGATGCGGGTATCCAGGAGGCCGACACCATCTCTATTTCCGGTGTCAATCACGACGGCGATCAGGTTAGCGGGACCTTTACTGTCTCCAACACGAACCTCAAGATCAGCAATTTGCTGAACGCCATCGAACAGACCTTCGGGAACGCCGTAACGGCCACAGTCGATTCCTCCGGTCGCATCGTATTGGCCGATGACGAAGCAGGGTCCAGTTCACTCGGCTTGACTCTGACAGCAAACAACGAGAGCGGTGGCAGTTTAGACTTAGGTCAGCTTTCCGTGACCACTCAAGGAATCGATGCGCGTTCCTCGGTTTTGCAGGCAGGTCAAGATGCCTCTTTCAGCATCAACGGCATAACTTTGAGTCGTTCGACCAACACGATTACGGACGCCGTCCAAGCTGTAACCCTCGATTTGAAAGAAGCGGAGATTGGCTCCACGGTGGACGTTACGGTTACCAAAGACGACACCACGGAACTGCGTGCGAATATCAATCAGTTCGTTGCCGATTTTAATTCCGCCATGGAGTTGATCGACGAACAATTCCATGTCGACGAGGCGACTCAACAAGGAGGACCGTTAGTCGGTGACTCAACATTAATTGCTCTACAATCGCGACTGCGATCGATGGTATCCACCCAGATCCCAGGGTTGGAAGAAGGTTTCGATGCCCTGGTATTGATCGGAATAAATTTCGACCGCAATGGCCGACTCAATATCGACGACGCCCGTCTGACTGCCGCTCTGAACGAAAATCTGGAGGACGTTCGCAAGCTGTTCGTCGCCCAAGGCTCTACTACGGACGACAAAATTGAGTTCATCTCATCAACCCGAAAAACCAACCAAGGATCCTATGAGGTTTCGGTAACTCAGGCAGCCACAAGTGCGTCTTTTGTGAGTGACGTGGAGTTCACCAGCACGCTGACCGAAGACCAGACCTTGACGTTGATAGAAAAGGCTACCGCTAGTCCGGCGATCATCGAGCTGAAAGCGGGCGAATCCCTGGATCAGGTGATTTCAAAAATCAATACAAGTCTT
>CAYNZV010000094.1:13117-16760 GCA_964401715.1 uncultured Gemmatimonadaceae bacterium
CCCAGCCGGCTAACCGTTACTCTGATCGAAGAGAATGAGAGTGGGGGTACGCTGAACCTTGGCAGTATCGACGTGGAAGACGAAGGTCGCTTTGCGCTCGACATCACCGCTTCTAATAGCGGTGGTCGCCTCGCAATCGATCACAACGCCGCTGGCGAACGCAATGGCTTTAGTATTGCCGAAGCGATTGCCGAACTGGGATTGAAGGTGACGGATATTTCTGGCACTGACGTCCAGGCTACAATAAACGGTGAAGAGGCGCAGGGGTTCGGTCGCATTCTGACTGGTAAGGTGGACGAAGAAAATGTGGAGGGGTTAGCTTTGCGAGTTGACCTGACGGCGGACGAGTTCGCCGCTTCGGGAGGTGAACTAGGCGATGTCAGGCTGGTTTACGGCGTGGGTCGTTTGCTCAGCGACGGTCTGTCTTTTATCACCGACGAATTCGAAGGCTCGTTGAAGAGTCGGCAGAATGCGATCGACGATACCATCGACGATCTGGACGACCAAATTGCTTCGATGAATCGACGTATTGAGCAGGTCCGATTGGGGCTCGTAAACAAATTTGCCGCTCTGGAAGGCAGTCTCGCCACTCTTCAGTCGCAGGGAGACTTCCTCTCTAGCCAGTTGGCCACTCTAAACAGGAGGTAGCATCTCTTTTTGAGTGATGAATAACGCGAACTACAAACAGTACAGTCAGGTCCAGATAAAAACCGCGAACAAGGGCAAGCTCATCGTCATGCTGTATCGCGGCGCCATTAAGTTCATGAAGAAGGCGCTTTTGCTCATAGAAAAGAAAGACATGGAAGGGAAAGGGAACGCCCTGATTCGTTCCCAGGACATAATTCTCGAACTACTATATGCCTTGGACCAAAAGATGTTGGATAGTGGCAACGAGCTCGCTTTGAACCTGCAGCGACTCTACCTCTATTCCTACCAGCAACTGGTAAAGGCCAACGTGCAGATGGATGCCAAGCCCATCAAGGATGTGATAGGAATCATGGAAAACCTATTGGAGGCATGGGAAAACGTGATTGCAGCCAATGGTCAAGAACATGCGGATTCGAAAACCACCGCTTCAGGCATAGCTTTTATGGGTTAAGTCGATGGCCGGTTTAAAGAGAGTGCTTGAGCTGCTCTATCGCCAACGAGGTGTCTACGGCGCCATGTTGGAGTTGGGGCGCAAACAGAAGTTGTGCATCGAAAACGAAGATCTACCCGGCCTCGAAGCCGCGTTAGGCGGGATGCATGAGGCCATTGTGGAGATCCAATTGCGCCAAGTGGAAATGCCGGTTCTCACCGACGGTGAACGGGCAGATCGGAAGCTGGCGGCATCACGAGCTTCTGTTGAAAAGGCGATACTCGAAGTCGAGGAGCTTCGGAGTCTAAACGAACGGGCATTAGTGGTACTTTTAGACCGTACTAAGCAAGAGCTGAATACTCTCGGTCAGGGGCGTCGAGCGACACAGGTATATAGACACTCCCAAGTTGGAGAGGCTCGGTTCCTCGACCGCACAAAATAGGTCAGATTGAATAAATGGAATCTTTTCGCTATATTGGCAACGTATAGATAAGCTGTGTGGTCTGTGGATTAAAGTATCTGCGTAATCAGCCGATATCAAATATAGAAGTGGGATAATTTAGTTAGACCAGGGGTGATTTCCGATGCGAATTGACGGGTTGCCTGAACAACCCAAGATTCCCCAAGCAAACCAGCGAAATGCAGCTGGAAAGGCTAGAGATGGGGGCGCACGTCCCGCAGATCCCGTAGAGATATCGCGGGATGCACCCGAAATATCAGGCCTTTCAGAGCTAGCGAAGTCGGCGCCGGAAGAGCTTGCTTCCCGCGTTAGTGAAATTCGCGCACGGATGGAGTCTGGTTTTTATGACACGCGTGCAGCGCGCCAAAAGATCGCGGACGCGCTGCTATCGTCGAGCGGGCTTCGCGTGGAGGTTGAGGATATTGGGCAGTTCAAGGCTGCCATGGACAAGCTGAAAAAAGTGCCGGAAACCCGAGAGGAAGCAGTTGCCAGCGCCCGCAGCAAGGTTCAATCGGGCGCGTTCGACACTCGCGAAGCATTGGAGAACACGGCGCAGCGTATGATCGAAGAATTAGCCTAACGATACGTCTACAAATTGATATGGGGATGATACCTTAAGGTATCATCCCCATATTGCGTTCTATAGAGTCGTAACGATCTCTATATACCGAAATAGAGATCGAACTCGTGTGGATGCGGCCGAAGGCGAACAGGGTCGACCTCGGATTCCCGCTTGTAATTGATCCAGGCTTCGATAACGGCCTCTGTGAAGACGTCGTCTTGCAGCAAGAACTCGTGATCTTCCTCCAATGCTTCCAAAGCCTCGTCCAGCGAACCTGGAGTTAGCGGAACCGAAGCACGTTCTTCAGGGGATAGATCATAGATGTCCATGTCCATCGGATCACCGGGATCGATCTTGTTCTTGATGCCGTCCATTCCGGCCATCAACATGGCTCTCATAGCCAGGTACAGATTTGCACTGGGATCGGGACAGCGGAATTCTACCCGCTTCGCTTTTGGTGAGGCGGAGTACATGGGGATGCGGACGGCGGCCGAGCGATTGCGCTGCGAATAGGCCAGGTTCACCCGGGCTTCGTATCCCGGTACCAAGCGTTTGTACGAGTTTGTGGTTGGGTTCGTGAAGGCGATAATCGCCCGCGCGTGATTGAAGAATCCCACCAATGTAGTGAAGCGCCATATCGCTCAAGCCAGCGTAGCCCGACCCGGTGAAAAGTGGCTTTCCGCTTTTCCAGATGCTTTGATACGTGTGCATCCCAGTCCCGTTATCCTCGAATAGCGGTTTGGGCATAAAGGTCGCTGTCTTATTGTGGCGTTTAGCGACGTTCTTAACGATGTATTTGTAGAGCATCATGCGGTCGCCACAAGTCACCAACGGGCAGAATCGTATATCAATTTCGCACTGTCCGGCAGTGCCGACCTCGTGATGGTGGACCTCGATCTCTACATCCGTTTCGATCATCGTCATCACCATCTAGGTGCGGATGTCCTGCAGAGTGTCATGAGGAGGTACGGGGAAGTAGCCTCCTTTATAATTCGGTTTGTAACCAAGGTTGGGATTCTCTTCAGCGCCGCTGTTCCATCGTCCTTCAATTGAATCCAACTAGTAGTAGCCTTCGTGAGAATTCTGTTCGAAGTGCACGTCGTCGAAGACGAAGAATTCCGCTTCTGGTCCGAAAAAAGCGGTGTCGCCGATGCCAGTTGACTTCAGGTAGGTCTCGGCGTGGCGTGCTACTGCCCTTGGATCGCGTCCGTAGCCCTCACGCGTAATCGGATCGGCGATGTCACAGATCAGAGACAGTGTTGGGACTTGGATAAATGGGTCCATGAACGCCGTAGACGGATCCGGTATGACCAGCATGTCGCTTTCATGAATCGACTGCCAGCCGCGGATAGAAGAACTGCCAAAACCGAGCCCATCGCTGAACATATCTGCTTCCAACTCTCCTGCGGGAATGGAAAAGTGTTGCCAGGTACCGGGAAAGTCGACAAACTTGAAGTCGATCATTTGGGCCCCTTGTTGCCGCGCCATTGCAAGCACGGTCTGCGGCGTCGGCCCCGCTGCCGACTTGGCTTTACTCTTAGCC
>CAYNZV010000095.1:0-4809 GCA_964401715.1 uncultured Gemmatimonadaceae bacterium
TTCTCGCGTGACAACGCGGCTTACGAATCACCCGGCGTGGGATTCGTCACCAGCATGGTCTCCGGGTGGCAGCCAAATAGCTTTTACTTCCAGTCGAGATGCCGACTTTGAGATCTATGTTGTGAATACCGACGGTAGCGACCCGCGAAGGCTTACGCGCCGACAAGGGAACGATGGGGGTGCGGCTTGGTCACCCGACGGATTGCGCATTGCTTTCCAATCGATTGAGCTGGCCAGTTTCCAGATATTCATGATGGACCCGAACGGCGAAAACCTAGTGCAGCTGACCGACAATATCGAAGACGATACCTCTCCAGCCTGGTTTCCGATTTCACCACCGTAAGCCGCTTCTACCTCACCGTCAGAACGATGTAAGTTCGGCTGTTGTGTTGATCCCATTCAGTTGGATCAGCGTAGGTTTCCATTATATTCATCCTTGCTCAATCCGAGAAAGGACTCGATCGTGAGGCTGAGGGAATATCTCGAAAAGGGCGAACCGGCATTGGTGCGTACCTTGCAGGATTTGGTGCGCTTCCCGACCGTTAATCCACCCGGTTCGAATTACAAATCGATCGTCGATTACCTAGCGGCTCGTTGCTCGTCGCTGGGCATGGATACGTCCGTCCATTCGGTGGATAAGGAAACCCTCAGAAGATCGTCGGTGTCCGTCGAATTTCCTCGGTATAATCTCATTGCGCGGTGGAATGCGGGAGCCACCCGAACGGTGCATTTCAATGCCCACTACGACGTCGTGCCCGCATCCGGTTCTTGGCGTTTCGGTAGTCCGTTCGATCCCGTTGTCAACAACGGCAGTTTATATGGGCGAGGATCGGGGGACATGAAAGGATCCATTGCCGCACTGTTGATGGCTTTGGAGGCGATGCGTAAAACCAAAACCGATCCCGCGTTCAATATCGAATGTTCTTTCACGGCGGACGAGGAAACGGGTGGCGAGTTGGGAGCGGGACACATTGTGCGTTCCGGTCTCATTAGCGCGGATTACGCCGTGGTTTGCGAGGGCGCTGCGGGTGCCCGTGTAGGCTGCGCCCACAATGGAGTGCTCTGGCTGGTAGTCGAAATCGTGGGACGATCTTCGCATGCCTCCAGCCCTCAAGATGGCATCAATGCGTTCGAAGCGATGGCATCCACCGTAACTAAGCTCAAGCGTTTTCGTAAACAGCTGGAGACTCCCCGTAGACGTTATCGCGATTTTAACGGCAACAACCGTTACCCGACCATGGTCATGGGGGGCATTTTCGAAGGCAGCGATGGCGACAAGATTAACACGGTACCCGGCCGTTCCTTTTTCTCGATCGATCGACGCATCGTGCCTAGCGAATCTCTCGCCAAGGTGGAAAAGGAGTTGATTGGTGAGCTGAAACAAGCTTCACAGCAATTGCCAAACGCACGTTTTACCGTCGAAACCAAACTCCGCATCGAGCCTTGCAAGGTGGATCCGGCTCATCCGTTGACCCAGGCTTTCGCGAGAGCCGTGCGGACGGTGCGACGACGGCCGCCAGAATTTCGGACTACTAGTGGTTTTACTGATTTGCATTACTTCGTCCGGGACGCATGCCTGCCAGGTGTTTTGTACGGGGTCAAAGGTGAGCACGGACATGCAGTCGATGAACGGGTTGCAGTTCATGACGTGATGCAGACGGCTCGCGTCTACGCTGAATTCATGCAGCACGAAATCGGTTAGCGAGGAAGAGGCGAGGAATGTCAGTGGTTAATCTGAAACTCGTTACTGGAGCTCAGATGGCCGAGGTCGATCGCCGGTCGATCGCGTCCGGTGTGGTCAGTGGTTCGGATCTCATGGAACGTGCGGGCCGCCGAGTTGTTGAGGTGATCAATGAAGAATGGGATGGACTTGAGAACCTAGATGTCGTTGTCGTCTGCGGGAAAGGGAACAATGGCGGCGACGGATTCGTAGTTAGTCGCCTCCTGATCTCGAAGGGTAGCCGTGTGCGGACCTTGCTAACAGGGGTACTCGATCAAGTTCAGGGCGACGCTTTGCATCATCTGAAGCTTTTGACAACCAGCGGGGGCGTTGTTGAACCAATGACCCACCAAGCCGACCTCGATGTGTTGAAGGATGCCATAGAGGGTGCCGATCTTGTAGTGGACGCGTTGCTTGGCACCGGGGTCTGCGGTGCGCCCCGTGGCCAGATGGCGCGAGTGATCGAAGTAGTGGTGGCCGGCAGACGCCCGGTGGTGTCAGTGGATCTTCCATCCGGCGTGGATGCTGATACCGGCAACGTCCCCGGCGCCTGCATCAAAGCTGCTATAACCGTTACCTTCGGACTGCCCAAGATCGGCCAAATGTTCTTTCCTGGTCGAGATCAATGCGGCGTCCTACGCCTCGTCGATATCGGTTTTCCTGAAGCGGTCGTCGAACAAGTTCCGGCGTGTGCGGAGGTTCTCAGCTCTGAGTGGGCTGCAAACAAGATTCCGCGACGTCCGGGCGATGCCCACAAGGGAAGCTGCGGTAGCGTATCGGTGATAGCCGGATCGACCGGAATGAGCGGAGCTGCTTGCCTGACCGCGCATACCGCCCTGCTTTCCGGATGCGGCCGCGTTACCTTGGGAGTTCCAGCTAGTCTCAACGAGATCGTGGAGATTAAACTCACTGAAGCGATGACAAAACCGCTTCCGGAGGTGCGCAAACGTGGCTGTCTTTCCCTGCGAGCCATGGGAGATATTACCGCCATGTTGGAGAAGAAGGACTGCTTAGTAGTCGGGCCCGGGGTTGGCCGTCATCGCGAAACAGTGGAGCTTGTTCGCCGCACTGTGCAAAAGGCGCCGTTACCAGTAGTCGTCGACGCCGATGGACTGAACGCCTTGGTGGGGGCGGTCGATATACTAAAACAGAGGAGGCATGAAACCATCCTCACGCCCCACCTAGGAGAATTCGCTCGTTTGACCGGATCGGAAATTGACGCGATTGCTGCCGATCCCCTGGTTGCGGCCTCTGATTTCGCGACTGCATTGGGCGTCATTCTAGTGTTGAAAGGGGCTCCGACTGTGATCGCCTTGCCCGATGGTCGGACTGTCGTAAACCCGAGCGGAAACCCCGGAATGGCTACAGCGGGGTCTGGTGACGTCTTGGCTGGAGCCATAGCTGGGTTCACGGCACAGGGACTTGGAGGGGCAGACGCCGCCTGCATCGGTGTTTACTTTCATGGGAAGGCAGGTGACCTTGCTCGGGACGAGTTGGGCGAATGGGGGCTCCTCGCAGGTGATATCGCACGCGCTCTCCCGCGGGCGATCGTCGCCGCGGTGCGTCCGCTCTGATCGGATGCCAATGGTCAAAACGGCGCCAAATAAGACTAAAAGATGAGACTTTCTACGCCTGATGATGCTGTCAAGAACTCGCCTAACTTGTTGTGCTGGACTTCTCTTGACACCGAAAAAGCTATCTGTTAATGTATGAGCGAATCGAGGTAAAGCCGCGATCATATGTATGGCAGATCGACCTCTAGAACTGGTTCAAACAAGCACGTCAATGGATTGCCGCGGATGAGCGACGTCAAAGAAGCAATCGAAGCGATTATCGAAGAGTCGTACTTGCTTGGATTGTCGGAAGAAGAAATTTGCAACGACTTCAAGAGCTTCATCGACACCTGTTACGGTGTCATCGAAACCAACGTCGTCGATCGCAAGGTAATTAATGGTCTGGCAGAAAGTCTTGCCCGCGAAAAGACGTGCGCTTTGATCTCAGAACGATCAGCTGGACCCGAGCCACGAACTATGTCGACTGAAGGTCAAGATCAGCTGGAGTCCGGTGAATTGTTTGCTGAGCGCGTTGCTCAACGCAAGCGACTGATCCTCAAAACCATTGCGGAGTACGATCCCAACTTGGTTCGATTGATCGACCAAGAGCGCTTTCAGGGAGAATACAAGGAAGTAAAGCCGCGGCGCATCAAGATAAAAGATCATGGCAATTGGGAACGGGCAAAGTTTCTGCTGCTCAAGTGTGGTTATGCAACGACGATCGCGCTCATTGTATTGCTGATCTACATGAGTTTCATTCAGAAGTCCTAGTTGTCGTTCCCATCCTTATCAAAGATCGAACTCATCCCGAGATGCTTGGAAACGCATCTCGTTTTTTGTATTTGGGCCCAAGACTATGCCAAGACGTTCTGATATAAAGCGAATCATGTTAATCGGCTCTGGTCCGATCGTGATCGGCCAAGCCTGTGAATTCGACTACTCGGGGACACAGGCCTGCAAAGCGCTCAAGGAAGAGGATTACGAGATTGTTTTGGTGAATAGCAACCCAGCGACCATCATGACAGACCCGGACCTAGCCCACCGCACGTACGTCGAGCCGATCACCGCTTCCATCTGCGAAAAGATCATTGCCCTTGAACGCCCCCAAGCTTTGCTGCCTACATTGGGAGGGCAAACTGCGCTCAACATCGCAGTGGAACTGGCCGAATCGGGAGTCTTTGAACGCTACGATGTTGAGCTGATCGGAGCAAAGCTCGATGCCATAAAAACTGCCGAGGACCGGGAGATGTTCAAGAAGGCGATGGATCGGGCAGGTTTGGAAATGCCGAAGGGTCACTTTGTCCAATCGATGGAAGATGCGATGTCGAAACAGGCTAAAATCGGATATCCGACGATAGTGCGACCTTCGTTTACTATGGGCGGCAGTGGAGGTGGGGTGGCTTACAATGCAGAGGAGTTCGAGCGCATTGTTGGTCACGGCCTCGATCTTAGCCCGATCACCGAGGTATTGGTCGAAGAATCGGTGCTGGGTTGGAAGGAGTACGAGTTGGAGGTAATGCGTGATTACAAAGACAA
>CAYNZV010000095.1:4909-15803 GCA_964401715.1 uncultured Gemmatimonadaceae bacterium
GCCAAGATTGCCGCTAAGCTAGCAGTTGGGTACACCTTGGATGAGATCCCCAATGACATCACCCGGGAGACGCCCGCCTCCTTCGAGCCGACCATTGACTACGTAGTTACCAAGATTCCCCGGTGGGCCTTCGAGAAGTTTCCGGATACTGTTGATTCGTTAGACACCCAAATGCGGTCGGTTGGAGAGACCATGGCGATCGGCCGCACGTTCAAGGAGTCGCTGCAAAAGGGACTGCGGTCACTGGAGATCGGCAGGTTCGGCTGGGGTGGCGATGGTAAAGATCTGAGGAATGACAAGGTGCCTTCCAGCAAGTTGCGGGAGCGTCTGACCACTCCGAATTCACAACGGCTCTTCTATCTCAAGTTAGCATTGGAGAACGGTACGACCATCGACGAGTTGTATCAATTGACGGGCATAGATCCTTGGTTTTTGGACAATCTTCAACAACTGCTGGATCTTGAGCGAAGACTTCGGAACGAAGATCCTTTCATAGATCCGGGGTTATTACGTCAAGCGAAGGAGTATGGCTACGCCGACCGGCAATTGGCATTTCTTTGTGGTACTGACGAAAAAACGGTACGTCTCCAGCGCATGAGCGACGAACTAAAGCCGGTTTTCAAGACCGTTGATACCTGCGCGGCTGAGTTCGAAGCCCATACCCCGTATCACTATTCGACCTACGAGCACGAGGACGAGGCGGAACGTTCCGACCGCAAGAAAATCGTCATTCTGGGTGGTGGCCCAAATCGGATCGGTCAAGGCATTGAGTTCGATTATTGCTGCGTACACGCTTGTTTCGCGCTGCGGGAAGACGGTTTCGAAACAATCATGGTAAACAGTAATCCGGAGACCGTAAGCACCGACTACGACACTGCCGACAAGCTTTATTTCGAACCCTTGACCGTGGAAGATGTGCTACACGTGGTCGAACGCGAGCAACCTGACGGCGTGATCGTGCAATTCGGCGGACAGACTCCATTGAACCTGGCGGCTGAGTTGGAGGAGGCAGGTGTTCCCATAATCGGTACAACCCCCGGGAGTATTGATCTCGCCGAGGATCGAGAGCGGTTTGGAAACCTGCTGCGAGAACTGAAAATCCGGCAACCTGAAAACGGAACGGCAACCAGCTTGAAAGAAGCGTGCCAAGTGGCGGAAATCATCGGTTATCCGGTTCTAGTTCGGCCGTCATATGTTCTCGGCGGCCGTGCCATGGTGATCGTCTACGACACTGCTAGTTTGGAGAATTACATGGCCGAAGCCATCGATGTATCTCCGCAACGGCCGATCCTTGTCGATCGTTATCTGGACGGGGCCCAAGAGTTCGACGTAGATGCAGTGGCAGATGGCACGGATGTGGTGATTGGTGGCATTATGCAGCACATTGAGCACGCGGGCGTGCACTCTGGAGACAGCGCCTGTGTTCTCCCGCCCTTCGATATTTCTCCGGATAATCTTCGATTGCTGCGAGAAAACACCTACACCATGGCTCGGGCGTTGAACGTAATTGGTTTGATGAACGTGCAATATGCCATTCATCAAAGCAAAGTGTACGTCCTTGAGGTAAATCCACGGGCTTCGAGAACTGTGCCGTTCGTGAGCAAAGCTACCGGGCGACCGTTGGCCAAAATCGCCGCCCGCGCGATGACTGGAAAGAGCTTGAAGGAACAGGGTGTGGTGGAGGAACTCACACCCGACCACATATCCGTCAAGGAGGCGGTGCTGCCGTTCATAAAGTTCCCGGGCGCTGACAGCTTGCTGGGGCCGGAGATGAAGTCCACTGGTGAGGTGATGGGTATCGGCGAAAGCTTCGGCATCGCTTTTCTCAAAGCTCAGATGGGCGCGGGCTCGATGCTACCAGCCAAAGGTTGCGTTTTCATCAGCGTCGCGGATCGTGACAAAGATGCTGCTGTTCCAGTTGCTCGTGATCTGGAAAGCTGCGGATACAAGCTAATCGCAACGCAAGGAACAATGGAATTTCTTCGACGCAATGGAATCAAGGCTGAACAAGTGCGAAAAGTTCACGAAGGTCGACCCCACGTAGAGGACGCGATTCGCAGTAACTTGATTGATCTCGTAATAAACACTCCGCAGGATGCGCCATCGCAGTTCGACGATCAGGTGGTGCGTCGCGCGGCGATTCTGCACAATGTCCCATACACAACCACGATGGCCGGAGCACGTGCCGCCGCAGCTGGTATGGCGGCTTTGCAGCAAGGGGATCTTGGGGTACGTGCTCTTCAAGATTACATCAGGGGCTAATCCGCTAGTTACAATATTGTCCCGAACGAGCTTTTTTCTCATAGCTGCAGCGATGGTCTCTACCAGCTGTGTTTATTTCAATACCTATTACAATGCCCAGAAGTATTTTCGGCAGGCGGAACGGTCCCGCGCCGAGGACGAGAAGAAGATGATAGAGCGCGGCGAAGATCCCCGACGGGCTTTACGAAAGCCAGTCCACAAAACTGACAATCTGTACGAGACTGCGGCGCGGAGAGCAAACAAGGTGTTGGACGAGCACAAGGACAGTGATTTGGTGGATGACACTATGTTTCTGATGGGACGGGCATTCTACTGGCGGCGAGACTACATCGCAGCGGCGCGGAGTTTTTCGGACTTGGAGGAGAACTTTCCCGACAGCGAATTCTATTCGGAGGCTCGTTATTGGCGCGCGCTTTCCTACGAGGCGCAACGGCAACATTCAGATGCGCATTCCCTATATAGGGAGTTGTTTAGCGAAGGACGACGTGACGTCGGATCGAAGTCCGGATATCGCCTAGGAGAAATGGCCTACGAAGCGGAGGACTACGTCGCCGCTGCACAAGAATATAAAGCGACCATTGAAGCTTTTCCGGAAGCGGCGTTGCTTCCAGATCTTTGGCTGCGATACGGCGAATCGCTTGTGGCGCTCGCGGATTCCACCCGCTATGGGGAGGCACTCGAGGCCTTTGAGACAGCACAGGAAGAGAAACCCTCAAAACAGACCGAATACGAAAGTCGTCTCAACAAAGGGAGGGTGTTGGACTCGATGGGGATGGGACAAGAAGCTCTCAGTGTTTACGAAATGTTGTTGAAAGACGGCCGGTTCAGAGTTTTCGAAGGTTTAACGCGGTTGCAGATTGGTCATTACTATCGAGATCGCGAGGATGTAGTACGGGTTTTGGACGAGTTCGAGCAAGTGCGCGACGACTTCCCGAAGAGTGCTTCTTCAGCAATGGCTTTATATCACACGGCGCTGCTCTACCTGCAGGATCTCGGCGATGTGGAGCGTGCTCGCGATTACCTTAATGAGGTGAGGGGCGAAAAGCGAGATTCCGAGGCAGCTGTACAGGCCCAACGGACACTGCAGGATCTGGGAGAACTGGATCGATTGACGCGGCGGATCCTCGTCGCCGACTCGCTGGCGGGAATGCAGCGCGATTCCGTGCTGACGGTCCGTATCGTAGAGGATTCAACAGTATTTGGTGTCGATTCCTTGTCAGGATTACCGGCTATCGAGGACACGTTGCTCTTTACGGCTTCTTCAATCGCTGTTGCCGACTCCAGCGATTCAGCTAGTTCAGTCGAGACGTCGCGAACATACATTGATGCTCGATATATTCTACGGGAAGAGGATGAAGAGGTATTGGCCGCTTGGTTCTTTGAAAATCCATCGGTCGAACGACCGGACCGCACTATGGAGGTCTTTGAAGATTTGTTTTCACTCGCTGAACTCTATCGGGATCAACTGGCTCAGGCCGATTCCGCTCTTTTCTACTACGGTCGCTTGCGCGAACGTTTCCCCGAGTCGATACAAATTCCGCTCATTCTTTACAACATGGGGTGGATTCATATCGAATTGAAGAGAGATCCTAATGGTGCGAAGCCGTTCTTTGCGCAGCTCGTAGAGGAGTTTCCCTCTTCTGAGCACGCCAACGCTGCACGAGAGTTCCTTGGGTTGCCCCGGCGTCGGATTGCCGACGAGATTGCTTCGGCTGAATTCGAGAGCATTGAAAAAATCATGATTGCTGATCCGGAAGCGACGAGCATTTTTGTGCCGATGCTGGACATTCTGATTCAAGATTTTGTCGAGACGCCAACGGCAGCCAAGGCTTCTTTCATTGCTGCCAAGGCCGTCGAAGATGTAGACGGCGATTCCTTGGAAGCGGAACGCCGTTACGCAAGGCTGGCCGAACGCTTCCCAGACAGCCAATTCGCTGGTCTGGTGCGCGACCGTCAGGAATCGATCAAGGGAGGACTGGCTGCCAAGCTGGAGCGCAGTTTGAAATCTTTGGGAGGAAACCTGCGGCCGGGCGAAAAAATTGAAACGATCGCCGTCGAACCAGACTCGGTCGATTCGGTTGCGCTGGGGCGGAAATATTTCGGATTCGCCCTGCGGGCCCATCGACGCGGTGATTTGGACGGCGCAAGAGAATATTACGAGCTCAGTCTCAACGAACAAGCCAAAAATCCTGAAGCCCTCTACCAACTCGGGAATATCCAGTGGGACCAGGATTACTTCCAGGATGCCCTGGATTATTACCGGCAAGCGCTCAGACAAAACCAAGGGTTCCTCAAAGCCCACTATCGCATGTTTTTTGCTTTTCTCGCTCAAAGCCGCGAGGATTCATCGAACGTTTATCTGCGGAAGGTGATCAAAGGAGACCGGGGGAACCCCCAGATCCGCTTTCTGATTGAGGAGTTTCCAGACCTGATCAAACAAAATCCTGAAGAGCTCGATCTTGGCACGATGGCAGAGCTGGAACTAGAGCTCCCCAAGGAAGAATTGGACATGCTGCCAGGAGAGCTTCGCCTTCGTGAATTGCCGCTTGTACGCCAGATGGCCTTACCGGTTTATTCTGCAAATGCCAGTGGCGATTCGGCAATTGTATTGCTAGATATTCTAGTTGGTAGAAACGGAAAGCCGGAAGAGGTCGAGCTGTACTACGGCAGCGAGCCTTACGCTTCTGCGGCGGTGAACTCCGCATGGGACTACGTGTTCTATCCCGCAGAGGGGGTCGACCAACAACCCGACCGCGAAGGGTTCGAGGTCAGAGCATGGGTCGAGCTAGAAATGCCTGTCTTTTCATCAATCGGATTCGAAGCGGTCGGCCGTCGGGAATCGGTAAATCGAGACGTGTCATCGGATTCCGAAATCCAAATCCAGGACACCTTGTCGGTCGGTTTGGGCGAGTGGGGTGACGTCGAGGTCTCGGAAGTATTGGAATAATGCGTGACATCCCCTCGGTGCTGCTTTCCAACGAAGAGATCGCTACTGATTTTTTCCACGCGCGTATAGCAAATCCATTCGTCGCGCGAAGTGCCGTACCGGGCCAGTTTTTGCAGCTGAACGTTACTGACCAACTATCTCCATTTCTCAGAATTCCGTTAAGTATCAGTGGCGTCGATCCGTCTTCGGGAGTGGTCGAGGTTCTGTACGAGGTGATGGGCCCCAAGAGCCATACTCTCTCTCGAGCCCGAACCGGCGATGTTTTGCACTGTTTGGGCCCATTGGGTAATGGGTTCGATCCTCCAAATGCGGGTCGCCTGATATTGGTAGGTGGAGGAATAGGCGTTCCGCCACTCCTGTTCTTAGGACATCGTGCACAAACGAACGGCTCGCAGGTGGTACTACTGATCGGTGCCCGCACCGCGAACAAATTGCTACCTGACGAGTTCTTCAAGCCGGCGGCACAACGTTACCTGGTGGCCACCAACGACGGAACGGCCGGTCACTCCGGCATGGTAACCGACTTGATATCTGCTCAGATAGACTCGTCAGCCGACTGCGTCGTCTGCACTTGTGGCCCCCACGGCATGATGGTGCAAGTGGCCGAGATTTGCCGCGAAGCAGCAATACCGTGCCAGGTTTCGCTGGAAGAGTACATGGCATGCGGATTCGGGGTTTGCGTTGGCTGCGTGGTAGAGATTGCGGCGGACGACGGTCTCCCGTCAGCATATGCCAAGTATAGCCGTGTGTGTGTGGATGGGCCTGTATTCGAAGCCGACCGTGTGATCTGGAGGTCGACATGATCGATCTTTCCGTCGATTTTGCCGGCATTCGACTGCGCAACCCGGTAATGCTCGCATCCGGCACCTGCGGCTATGGTGACGAGTTGTCTAAGTTATTGGATCTTTCTAGGCTTGGAGGATTGGTCACCAAAACCATTACACCCGAACCCAGATCAGGAAATCCCCCCCCGCGAATCGTCGAGACTCCGTCTGGGATGTTGAATTCCATCGGATTGCAAAACCCTGGATTGGATGGATTTGTAAATGAACATTGGGGGTTCCTCGAATCTTTGGACACAGCGATAATCGTCAACATTGCAGCGCCCACGGCGGATGCGCATGCCCGTATGGCGGAGCGTCTCGCGCCGTTGGAACGGATCGCCGCCTTAGAGGTGAACATCTCATCACCGAACATGAAGGATGGCGGTATGCTGTTTGGCTGCAATCCGGTTGCCGCTGCCGAAGTCATCGGCGCGGTACGCAAGACGGCCGCTCGGCCCGTTATTGCCAAACTCACCCCGAACGTCACTGATATCACTGAAATCGCACGGGCGGTGGAAGACGCCGGCGCCGACGCAATTTCTTTAATCAATACCCTCGTCGGAATGGCTGTCGATGTCCCGAGCCGCCGCCCGGTTTTGGACAACCTGACCGGTGGATTATCGGGGCCGGCCATCAAACCGGTGGCACTTGCCATGCTGTGGAAAGTGCGACAGATGGTTCAACTGCCGTTGATGGGGATCGGCGGAATCATGGATTTCAACGACGCACTCGAATTTATGATTGCAGGGGCGTCGGCCGTGCAGGTCGGCACGGCTACCTTCGTCAAACCAGATGCCGCGACGGTTCTGGTTAGCGGACTCGAAGCCTACTGCGCCGAGCAGAATTTTTCAGATATCAGTAAAATAGTAGGGTCTCTCGCCACTTAACTTCCCCATCTTCTCCTCAAGCTTGAGGCAGCAATGTTCCCAATTTGGAAGTGGTCGATTGGTGTGGCCATGGTCGCTCTACAGATGGGTTGTTCGCCCAATCCGGTGTACCGGTCTGGTAAATCCACTTATCTTCCTACAAAGGGAGCGGAGCTTTCGACACCCAAGAAACCGAACGCCCATCCGGTGGATGTGGTTACTATTTCAACTGCCGGCGCCTACCAACTCGGTGTAGCCTCCTTTTACGGCAAAGCATTTCACGGCCGCAAAACAGCAAATGGCGAGACGTTCAACATGTACAAGTTAACGGCTGCACATCGGGTGTTGCCGTTGGGGACGATGGTCAAGGTTACCAATCTGTCCAACGGTCGCTGGGTGGAGGTAAAGGTCAACGATCGTGGGCCATTCATTGAAGGCAGGGTTCTCGATCTCTCTTTTGCCGCCGCACTCGAGTTGGAAATGGTCAAGGCAGGAACGGCGAAAGTGATGATCGAGCTGATCGACGATTGAGTCGTGGGGGCGTCAATAGCTCTGCATCTGAACAAATCGCACCGGTAACAAGGTCGTCGCTTCCGCCTGCTCGTCGCCTTTGTGAACCATTACCAGATGCTGCTGCAGATCGCCGACAGGGATAATCATGCGGGCCCCAGGCGCCAGTTGTGAAGTCAGCTGGGTCGGAACGCGATTAGCTGATGCGGAGGCGATAATGCCGTCAAAAGGTGCATTATGCGCCCAGCCTTGGGTGCCGTCTCCTATACGGTATTCCACATTTTGGTAGCCCAAGCTGTCGAGGGTCTCCCGGGCTTTGTCTGCAAGTTCTGGAACAAACTCCACCGTAAAAACACGCGCGGCGATTTCGGCTAACAGCGCCGTTAGATATCCTGAGCCGGTGCCGATTTCCAAGACTCGGTGTTCAGAGCACATGGAAATTTTTTGCAGCATGTAAGCGACCACATACGGTTGCGAGATCGTTTGTCCACATCCGATAGGAAGGGGGTGGTCCTCATAAGCTTGGGATCTGTCCTCCTCCGGCACAAAGAGATGTCTAGGTACTCGTTTGAAGGCGCCAAGAACCGAATGTGCGGTTATGTCCCGGTTGGCCAACTGCGTCTGTACCATCTCCAACCGTGCGGCCGGGTACCCTTTCGATGTTATTTCCGATTTTCTTTGCATAGACATTCTTGGGCACTCATCGCGGAAGCATTCGTTTCAAAGCTGCCAGCACAGAACTGACTTTGAGTGAAGTCAGTTTTCCATCTGTGGAGCGTAGTATCTCAACTGTCCGACCTCTCGGACCCCAGAACGCCGGATCTGTTGGGCCGAACAGCACTACGGAGGGTGTTCCAAGCGCTGCAGCGATGTGGCTAGGTCCGGAGTCGTTCCCGAGATACAAATCTGCTTTATGTAGGACTCCAGCCAACTGCAGTATGTCTGGAGGTGACGCTATGTCCACCGTCTTCGAGACTACCGACTCGAGGAAGGGCCTTAATTTTTCTTCCGCTGGGCCAAGTATCACCACAACTTGAAGTCCTATGGAGGCCGCTTGCTCGATCAGGTCGGCAAAACATTCCGCAGGCCAACATTTTCGTTCGCCGCCGCTCCCGGGATGTATCACCAAGATGGGCGCCGGCTTGTAATCTGCCGCGAGTTTTTGCCAATACGTGAGGTTCGCATGACTGAGGTCAATCTGCGGCGTAGAGAGTATATAAGATGAATTCAGGTTCCTCTCCAACGGCGCACACAACTGCTCGATCATGTGGCCACCGGCTTCAACCGGCCGAGGATCGTGAGCAATTACCTCACCGGAGGTAATTGCCTTTAGTCGTCGGGCGAACGGTTCAGTAGCTTCGGTGGTATAGGCCAAAATGAAAACAGAGGCGCCAAATATTGACTCCAGTGCTTGCTCGTTACCACCGCTGTCATGGTAAAGGCCGAGTAAGGCAGCTGAGTTGTGGTCCACTACGAATTCTGGACGGGCGAGGGATGCGACTACGGGATTTCCTACGAGCCGTAAAGTGAGCCCAGGAAATCTAAGACGTAGATGTTGGATCGCGGGCAGGGTAAGTACGAAGTCGCCAATTCGCCCACCCCTAATTACAGTGATCTCGGATGTCATTAGTATTCGGTTCTCTTGCCCGATCAGAGGCGAATCAATAACTTACGGTATCAACTGCGATTTATGAAGAAGTATATAGGAGTTTAGGAGTTAAGGTATGGTCGGTTTGATAGGCAAGAAAATCGGAATGACTCAAATTTACAACGAAAAGCAGGAGTTGGTTCCGGTTACAGTTGTTGAGGCTGGACCTTGTCCGGTGGCGCAAGTACGCACGTCCGAACAGAACGGATACTCGGCGTTGCAACTGGCTTACGACCAGATACCTCCGCGCAAGGCTACTAAACCGCAGGCCGGTTTTTTCAAGAAGATAGGCGTCGAACCACACCGGCTGCTGCGCGAGTTCCGTCTCGAAGTGGACGGTGATTTCGAAGTCGGACAGGTTTTAGACGTTGGGCAGTTCGAGGTAGGCGAAAAGGTGCAGGTACGGGGTCGTTCCAAGGGGAAGGGTTTCGCTGGTGTGGTGAAACGGCACCACTTTCACGGGAAGAACACCACCCATGGTACGCCGGACAGGGTCCGCCATGCCGGCGCCATCGGACAAGGGACGACACCGGGGAAGGTCTGGAAAGGTAAGAAGATGTCGGGGCAGATGGGCAATACCGCCGTGGCTGTCAAAAATCTCTATGTCGTGCGGGTAGATGCGGAACGCAACTTGTTGTTCCTAAAAGGCGCTGTTCCGGGTGCAACGAACGGCTACATCACGATCAGAAAGTCCTGAGCTCTGCGCCGATGTTGATCAAGGTAGGGCCGCCTGATAGGCGGCCCTTTTTTTATCCCGGAGGCCACGTCATCTGTCGCCCGCCCAGGATATGAATATGCAGGTGAGAAACAGTTTGTCCGCCATCGCCACCAGCGTTTATAACCAGTCGGTAGCCTGATTCATCGATACCTTCGCTACGGGCAATGTCTGCCGCACGAAGTAGCAGGTGCCCCAGAAGCTGTTGGTGCTTCACATCAGCGGCCTGTACTCCGATAATCTGCTCTTTTGGTATGACGAGGATGTGATGGGGTGCCTGCGGGTTGATGTCTTTGAAGGCAATGCAGAGGTCGTCGTTGTACACGATGTCAGCGTGGATCTCCCCACGAATGATCTTTCCGAAAATAGTATTTTCCGCCATGTGGTGGTGTATTCCTCCTGCGAATGGACCTTAGTATAATACTTCCAGCATTCAACGAAGAGAACAGAATACTGCACACACTGGAAAACTCGTTGCAGTTCTTGGAGTCACGTCCGTGGAGCTACGAACTGATCGTCGTCGACGACGGGAGTGTGGATGGCACCGCCGAGGCGGTCCGTAACGTCCATGGGAAGACAACCTCGGTGTCCTGTCTGATGAACGGACAGAATCGTGGCAAAGGGTTTTCGGTGCGCCAAGGAGTCAATAACGCGCGTGGTAGCGTTGTGGGATACATGGATGCCGATTACAAAACCGACATTGCCGGTCTCGATCGCGTGATGGAGTCGATTGAGGCCGGCTGCGATGGGGTCGTAGGAGATCGCACGCAGGCGTCGTCAATCATAGTCCGGCCGCGACGAGGATATCGAGAGGTGGGATCGCAGCTGTTTAAAGAAATGGTACATGCACTCTTGGGCTTGCAGAATCTGGGAGATACCCAGTGCGGATTCAAGTTTTTCAAGAAAAACGTGATGGCAACTCTGTTCACCAAGCAGGTGGTCGATGGATACATGTTCGACGTCGAGATCTTGCTGTTGGCAAACCGCCTTGGATATTCGATCAAACCGATTCCCGTAGTCTGGGAATACGATCCTGACAGTCGTTTCAACCCGATGACGGGAATGGTGAAGAACGTTGGAGAGCTGCTACGGATCTACTGGAGTCATCGTACTGTGGACTGG
>CAYNZV010000096.1:0-15745 GCA_964401715.1 uncultured Gemmatimonadaceae bacterium
AAGGTTCCGCAAATTTCGTTTGACAACGTGGTTTCAAATCTTCCCGCCAAAGCTGGCAACGAGATGCTTTCCATCATAATAAGCGACGCTTGTCGCTACCTGCGGAGCGGCGGCACTCTATGGGTAGTAACACACTCCGGATTGAAAGCTTACATCAAACGCGTGTTTCTGGAAATCTTTGGCAACTACAAAAAAATGAAGCAAGGACGAACCCATACCGTCGCGCGCGCGATAAAGACCTAGTTGCTATTTGCTGCGCTCGGCTGAAATAGAACGATGTCCACAGTGTGGAAGAGATCGGTTACTTCAGCAAAAAGTGCCGCGAACATCTGCCCCCCCACCAAGACCAAATCCTCGATATTGTCCGATTGGTTGAAACATGTTGCGAACGCGTTGCCGATCTGCCCGTCCAAGCCTTGTAAACTGTCAGGGTCGGTAACGGCCATCTCCGAATAATAATGCACTCGGTGGTGCAGCTCATTGACGATGCCGCCATCCGATTGTGAGGCCACACGCTCCCAATGACCATAATAGTGGTCAAGAATTTCGGCCTTCTCCGGGCTTTCCCCGAGGGCCATTGCAACAGCAAAGTCTACCGCAAATGCCCTAAGATACATAAGCTCACGACTTAACTGTTCGGACTGTAGGCTAAGGTGCTCGGCCAAATTCGAAAGCGCGTTTTCTTCGCGCTCGGCGGGATTACACACCACGTCCACCAGCAAGGCGGCTATCTCGATCGGGGACGCGTCTTTGCGCTGAATTACCATGAGTCCTCCCGATAACTATGGATTGATCTTGTGATTGTGTTCTCCGTCAACGTATTAAACCGCGGCACAGTCGGAGACAATTTCTCCGGCTTCGTGTTTGATGCACCCACTGGCAAAGATGCGGCTGTCGAGATAATAGATCCGTTCCCACTTTATGGCAGTATGAACTAGAAACTTGGACCGTTCGCTTCCGCGAACAGTCCAACGGCCCGCACCAGTCAGGAGGTAAGAAAGTTTCCATCTATTCGGCCTTTTCGACAAGGCCAATCGAATTCCGCCCGGGAAACGACCAGTGTAAGCACAATCCAGTCGAAAACTTGCCAACCGGCCTTTTTCAGCTAGAACTCGATAACAACAAAGGATTGTTGGAACAAGCCTTCCGAGCTCCGTTAGAAGATCAGATCTAGTACACTTGCTAGAATTCTTGCTCGACTTTGTCATCAAATGCAGGTACTAGGGCAGCATCGCTGCGCGGGGCAAATAATTGGATGCTGGTAGCCATGTAACCAATATAGAAGTCGTCGTTATCCAGCCCGCTCCCATCCTAGACACCCACCAACGGAAACAACTTCAGCTGGTGTGCCGCGTCCAATCGCTTGGCAAACTGATGGCATATCTCGAGGAAGTGCAAAACGTCTCGCGCCTAGTTTAATCGAAATTGCCAGACATCGAACGAAGTTATTTTTCATATGCAAGATACACAAGGTGACTGAAAACCGGCGAACGCCTTAAAGTTACACTCTTTCGGATTCAGGTTGCGGAACGTATTGTGGCGCTCTATCCCAAATTCTATGATAGCACTGATATCCTGTCCTCACACCTAGCGTCTCATTGCAATCGAGCATCTACTCAGGAACGTTCCAGCAGAAAAGGGCTCGCCGTGCGTAATCGAATGCCTGAACCATCGCAGCACCGCTGGTATTGGCGCGGATCTCCGCGCCCGAAAACAAAGTTGAGGCTTAAGCAGTCAAAGTTGACCCGAAGCTTCACTTCCTCGGGGAAAAAGCCGGCATCCAGAATCGCTCCCAAGTTTATCCGCTGCGAACTCTCACTGTCGCTTAGCGTCTCGAACAAACCGTTCGGAAAATCGCTGAAAACGTAGATGCTCGCTTCTACACCAGATATATTGAGGCAGACCAGTCCGTTCCTGGACGTGTTGGTGAGGGCGGAGGACTGTTTCATCATTTAACAGAATGTTGCTTTTGTAGGTCGTAGCGTTGGCCAACCCGTTGAGGTATTTGAACAACCGGTTGAGCTCGGCTCTCAACACCTTGCTCTACTCCCGTGTCAAAAATTCTTGGCATCTGACCTTTTGGGCAGGAAGAGGACTTCCAGCTATCCTCTAATTACTCGTTTTTCGGACGGGATTATTAGGCTTGTTCTTTGACTTCGATGGTTCTGTAGCGTAACAATTGCACCGTGGGCTCGTACCAACTCGCTGGGGGGGCTCCCTGCTTGGCGCAAAGCTGAGCGAGAAATTCCTCGGGGGTCCCGAATTGCTGCCAAACTCGGGGCAGGAAGGTTGAGCGACGTTCGCCGCGGATCAAAATGACACCATCTAGGTGTGGCGTTAACTCGCGAGCGCGGTCGATGCCTTCTGCTCCAACAAGCTGCGGACGGGTTAGGAACGAAATGCAAACCGCAATTTGCGGCCATTCTATCAATGTCATCGGCGGGAACCTAGGATCTTCGAAAGCGGCTTTAACAGCGCAGGTTCGAATGGATTTGAAAAGCGGCTGGTGGTCAAAGAGTTCGCCGACGCAGCCGCGCAAATTATCTCCCTTTTCCAACGTGACGAAAACACCACGGTTAAGTTGTAGAGTCTCGTAGCACGGCCACCCAGGATCGACAAGCGGTTCTGGCCCTCGCGTGAGTTCGGCTGTGATGACCGCGCGAGTGAATGCAAGAATCTCCGAGCGGGTAAGCTGTTCAAGCACCAGTTCGCACATCAACAATCTCGTCGCTGTCTCGAGCTAATCAACTTAACCGTGATAAGTTGGCCGAATAGCCCAACAATAGGCCAAATTTTTTATAGCAAAATACCATGTGTTGTTGTCTGCCGCCTCAGTGGACATTACACTTCAGTCGGTTTTTGCTCAAAAGGCATTATGCCGAAAGCCAGTGAAAAAAATCAGCGCCATAGACGAATTGTCGGGGCGTTTAGAGAGCTTCTCTTCTATTCACGCTTTGCTACATCAGTGGTACCAGCCCAAGGTGTGGAAGGAGGGCGCAGATGATGCATTCAATCGTTCATTATGCAAGCGAATCCCAAACGCGCCAACCTGGAATCTGGGCATCCCGATGGACGTGCTGATAACTCGTGGCAGCATATCGGTGGGTTTCATGGCCAACCAATCGGTTTGCACTACTCACGTGGTCCCCACTTCCTGAGTCAGTTTGCCAGTCCGTGGATGGGACGATAAGCAGATTACAACAACTGGAGAACCTGCTCCGGCAGCCGAGGGGTGGGATGTGTCGAAGGGAGAGTGGAGAAATTGAACCGGCCCACATGTGTCGCTGTGACTTTGTAGCCGGCAACAAGACGGAACAGCTTATTCCCCCGGAAGTACTCAGCAGATGCGATCTAAATTCCCACTTTCGCTCGCATTTGGTGAGAATCTAGATATCGCCTCGTCTCTCACACCGAGTCACTTTCGGAGACGCTATCGAGCTTGTTGAGGCCGTTCAGGGCAGCGATCCGGAAACCCTCTGAGAAAGTTGGGTAGTTGAAGATTGTGTCGATGAAGTAGTCGACGCGCACTTTGAAATCGATGGCCATTTGGCCGATCGGTATGAGTTCGGTTGCGTTGGTACCAATGATATGGATTGAGAGCACCTCGCGTGTCTCGGCGTGAAATATCAGCTTGACTAGCCCGGTGGTATCTCCAGCGATGGGACCGCGAGCAATCTCTCCAAACTCTGCTCTGCCCACGGCGTAGTGAACTCCCATCTTCTCGAGCTCTTCCTCGGTAGGACCTACACTGGAAATCTCGGGTATGGTGTAAATCCCATAAGGAAAAAATTCCGGAAAATGGTGGCTCTTCAACAAGAAGGCGTTTCGCACCGCTAGGCGCCCTTGTTCAACCGAAGTCGAGGCCAGTCCCGGGGCACCGATAACATCTCCAGCGGCGTAAATGTGCGGGCATTCCGTCTGAAACAATGCGTTGACCGGCACGTTGCCCATATCGTTTAGCTGGATGCCAGCACCTTCGAGATTCATCCCTTCCACATTGGCCACTCGGCCCATTGAGTAAAAGCAGCGCTCAGCCTGGATGAAACCACCGTCCTGAAGGACGATTTCTGCAATGCCGCTGTCGGCTCTTCTCAGCTTCTCAATCTTGGTTCCCAACCGAATGTCAACACCCACGTGTTCGATGTATTGCCGGAAACGAACGCCGACTTCCGCGTCGACCATACGTAAGACTTCGTCACGCCGGTCAACCAGAAGCACATTGACGCCCAAAGCCGCAAACATGGTGGCGTATTCGCAGCCGATTATACCGGCTCCAAGGACCACAATCGATTCCGGAACGTCGGGCATTCGAAAAACCTCGTCCGAGTCCATGAACAGATTTGGCTCTTGCGGCACATGAATCGGATGCCGCGGGCGGGAACCGGTGGCAATGAGGGTGAAATCGGTTTTGATCTGGGAGGTGGGAGTCGCGTTTTCGTCGAGTACTTCAATATTTCGATCGTCTAGGAAACGTGCAGAACCGTACACCACATTGACGCCGTTGTCACGACACTGTTGTTCCAGTACTAAGTTCTGATCTTCAATGACCTTGTTAATGCGAAAGGTGAGATCCTGCATCGATACCTTGCGGTGCTCGTGGCCGAAGTATGCTGATTGTAGAAAACCGGTCAGATCCAAGATCGCCCGACGCAACGCCTTGGAGGGTATGGTGCCCTGGTGCAGACAGGCCCCTCCCAGCAATCCCATGCGGTCCACCAAAACGACATTCTTACCAGCCTTAGCTGCCTGAATTGCCCCTTTTTGTCCGGCCGGGCCGGCACCAATCACTGCTAAATCAGCTTCCACCGACTGCATTTTCGCTTTGCTCCCTTCTGCTCCGAGTCGGTACTCAGTGCATCTCCGCAGCAAGCTCGTTGGCCGCGGACTCCAGTTTGGCGAGAATTTCAGAGACGTCAGCACCGTCTGCTATCTCTACGACGGCACCAGAAACCAGCTTCCTCACAGCCTCGTAGCTGATGACCGTTGGTTCAGATTTACCGTATACCAACAATTGGTACGCCCGTTCGTAGTTGGGGTTCTCGCGGAAATATTCCTCCAGTTTCTGCGCTGTGCTCTTGCGCACTGGAAAGTAATTGCTCGCCCGCACCCAACGTGCCTGTTGTTGCGGCTCCGTAAACCATTTCACGAACAGCCACGCTGCCAGCTGTTGCTCCGCGGTCGTTTTGCAGACCGAAAGACTGGCACCATAGACGTTTACCACCGGCTGATCACCCTCGAATGGAGGCGAGTTTACCCTCCAATCGAAACCGTCACCAGATTCGACACCATTCTTGACGAATGGCAGTCCAGACGAGCTGCGCAAGACAAACAAAACCGTGCCGATGCTAAATTCGGCCGTGTCCCCGTAAGGTTCGCTGAGCAGTTCCGCGGCGCCCTCGACAATGAGCTGCTGCATCAGATCCAGTGAGGCATGTAGTTCACGCGTATTGAATGTGTAGGAATTAAGCTCGGCATTTATGAAATCACCTCCACGACTGAAAGTCATAGTCGCCGCACGGCTGGCATCGGTGTCCAGCACAAACCCTAGACTGCGTTCAGGCGTCTGCGAGCGGCTGAACGGCTGGTCTTTCGCTTTGCGGCACATTTCGGCAAAGGCATCCCATGTTCTGGGCGGCCCTCCGTATCCCAATTCGTCAAGCCAATCGCGGTTGTAGTACAACACCTCCATGGACCGATTCGGCGGGAAACCCATCTGTATGCCACGAACGAGATCTTGTTCCAAGAAAGCCGCCACGTAGTCGTTTTTGACCTCTGTAGAAATTCCCCACTTGGGGGAGTTCATGTAGCGCCGGATATCCACCAAACCTCCGGCTCTGTAGTAAGCTTGGGCTTGATTTTGGTAGGCAACCACCAGTTCTGGGAGTTCTCCACCCTGTAGTCCGACGACCATTTTGTTGTAGATATCTGAGTATTTACCTGCATATTCACCTTTGACTTGGATTCCGAAAGCGTTGACTCGGTTGAAATCGCCTATCAGTTCGAGCAGAGCTTCTTCCCTCATGCGGGTGTGTTGATACCAAAACACCACTTCCTGTCCGCTGGGGTCGACCGTTTCTAAGTTGACTGGGTGGTCCAACTGCGGTTCAACGACCGGCGCACCACACGCTGTCCACCAGACCATCTCCGAGATAGTTACCATCAATGCAGCGAAATGTCGGAGTGTCATCCCTTCAATCCTGACATCGAGATCCCATCAGTGAACTCTTTTTGGATTAGGAAGTAAGCGATCAATACCGGCAAAGTTGCAATAACCGCCCCCGCCATCTGCAGGTGGACCTCGGCGCCCGCTTCGCTGACAAACTGTTGGAGCCCTACCGATATAGGTCGCCAGTCCGGAGTGTTGGTGACCAGGAGCGGCCAAGCAAGTGAGTTCCACGAACCAATGAAGGTAAACATGGCGACCGTCAGCAAGGGTGCGCGGCACAACGGTAGAACAATCTGAAAGAGGAACCGCAGGTGACCAGCTCCGTCGATGCGAGCCGCGTCCCAGAGGTCAGTAGGAATGTTGCGCAAAAATTGCCGGAGCAGGAAAATGCTGAAGGCGCTGGTCATAAACGGGATGGTCAACGCCGGCCAGCTATTCAACCAAGCCACAGGTGAGTTCTGGTGCAACCAAGAGACGGTCAAGAAATTCGGCACCATGGTTACCGTTTCCGGAATCATCAGCGTCGCCAGGATGGCGGCAAAAACCAAGTCCCGTCCCGGGAACGTCATGCGGGCGAGCGGATAGGCAGCGAGCAAGGAGAAAAGCAACGTACCGCCGACCTGTATTGCGGCAATAATCAAAGAATTCTGGAAGTAGAGCCCGAAGTTTGCTTCCCTCCAAGCACGCAGGTAGTTCCCCCACTGGACATCGTCGGGAACGATAGCACGGCGCAAGGTCTCTCCCTGGGTCATGAACGAGGCCAGCAGCATCCACACGAACGGAAACGCCGCCGTCAGACCACCAACGCCTAGAGCGAGGCAAATCGCCCAGCTGCGGCGTGAACCTGCCCTTTGATCAGTTGCCATAAAACACCTTGGCTCCAAAAAGCCGGTTTTGCATAAAGGTCAAGGCCAGAATCACCAAGAAAAGCGTGAATGCCATGGCAGCCGCGTAGCCGGCATTGTGGTACTCGAAGATCTGATCGAAGACGGCCACGCTGAGGACGTCGGCGGTATCACGCGCTCCAGCTGTACGCATGATGTAGATATGATTGAAAGCTTTGAAGGTGCCGATCAACGCCACCATAGAAAGGAAAAACAAAATTGGCGATACAAGAGGTAACGTAATGTGTCGAAAAACCTGAAGCGGACTGGCACCATCAATTTCGGCGGCTTCGTAATAGTGCTGAGGAATCGCACTCAACCCGGCCAACAGAATGACGGTATCGTACCCGATATACACCCAGATGTTGTACAAAATTATACAGACCAACGCCAAACTAGGAAAACAGACGTCGACCCAAGGAGGGTAGGAAACATCCATGGAGGTGAGCACTAGAGACGCGATGGATTTACTTTCGTACAGCCAGCGCTGGTTCTCCATGCCCAAGGTCCCCCAAAACCGGTTTGCCCAAGAAGACGGGTTCGGGCTAAAGATGGTGCGAAAAACAACCGCTGTGGCGATAGTAGGAGTGACATACGGCAAGAAAAACAACACTCGGAAAAACCCCTTAGATCGCATGCTTTTCATCAACAGGCAGGCGAGCAGCATCGACACTGCCAGTTCCACCGGAATCGTTCCTAGCACATAGAACAGAGTGACTTTGAAGCCGTTGTACATGCGATGATCGCCGGTTGTCAACATGCCACGCAGGCCGACCGATAGAACTAGCCAAACAGCAGCCATCAAGAGCACACCTGCAACTACGAAGCGCCAACGTTGGATCCCGACCACTGCCGCCGTCCGGGCATTGGCGTAAACCCGCGCCGCGGTCCACGCCACGATCAAACCGAGCAAGAAGTACATCAAGTAATCCGGATCGCCAACCGCACGAATGAAGTTGTCGAAGCCTAGCAACTCTTCCTTGCGGATTCGCCACCGATGCAACCCCACATACAGGGCATAAGCAATCGGAAACAACCCGAATACCAATAGGATCGCGATTGCCGGGCCTAGAAATCCGTATGCTGAGAAGGAATCGCCGCGCCTAGCGGGCATCGAGAAAAGCGGTAAGTGTAAAAAGGTTCATTCTCTCAGGGAAGTCGGCAGATTTTGCGTACGGAGAGTGACAGATATTCTCGTCAGTGGTACGCAGAACGTCCTCCGGAACGGCAACGTTCCGGAGGACTAAGGAATTGGCTGCGCCCCAGGGATTCGAACCCCGATAACATGATCCAGAGTCATGTGTCCTGCCATTGAACGAGGGCGCAGCTTCGTTTGATGGCGGAGAGGGAGGGATTCGAACCCTCGGTAAGAGTTACCCCTTACAACAGCTTAGCAGGCTGCCACCTTCGGCCACTCGGTCACCTCTCCACTAGTCGAGTAATCGAGCCGGTCGATCGCTGGCGGAGGGTGAGGGACTCGAACCCTCAAGGGCGTAAGCCCGGCGGTTTTCAAGACCGCTGCCTTACCAATTAGGTCTAACCCTCCACAAATACTCAGATTGTGGAAATATACGCGGGCAAATTTTGAGCGTCAACCCGAATCACTACCCGTGTGCTCCTGGCCGTTCCTGTCAACCTCTGCGCCTTCTTCTCCGTCGTTTCTTACAACACGGGTGATGTCGATAACCCGGTCGCCTTGATCCAAATTGATGACCCGCACTCCTTGGGTGTTGCGGCCGATCGCCGAGATTCCGGCAACGGGTAACCGGATCACGATGCCTTTTGCACTGACGATCATTATTTCGTGCTCTTCCTGTACTTCCAAACAGGCTACAACACCGCCGTTCCGAGAGTTCGTCTTGATGTCGATGACCCCCTTTCCACCTCGGTGAATCACCGGGTACTCGGCGATATCTGTCCGCTTTCCATAGCCATTCTCACAAATCGTCAACAGGGCGGCCTTGTTTTCCACTACGACCATGTCTACTACCTCGTCGTTGCTACTCAGTGAAATCCCTTTGACGCCGGTTGACGCCCTGCCCAGCGGTCGCACTTCCGATTCTTCAAAGCGCACACACATGCCGGTGCGGGTAACCAGCAGGATATTCTGTGAGCCATCGGTAATGGCGGCGCCGATCAGCGCATCGTTTTCCTGTATGCGCAACGCCCGAATGCCGTTCCGCCGGATGTTTTTGTAAGCGGACAGCACGGTCTTCTTGACCGTGCCTCCACGGGTTGCCGTGAATAAGTAGCGATCAGCGGCGAAATCCCGGGCCGGAACAACGGACGCAATCTTTTCGTCAGATTCGAGCATCAGCAGGTTGACCACACTGCGCCCACGAGCGGTGCGTTCTGCTTCCGGGATGCGGTATACCTTGAGCCAGTGACAGCGGCCGTTGGTGGTCAAGAACATCAAGTAGCTGTGAGTAGAGGCGACAAACAAGTGCTCGACGAAATCTTCGTCCTTTGGTTTCATCCCAGTCACGCCCCGGCCGCCGCGGTTTTGTGTGCGGTAGGCCCGTGGTGACATCCGCTTGATGTAGCCCGAGCGAGATACGGTCACCACCATTTCTTCTTCCTGGATGAGATCTTCTAAGTCGAACTCTTCGGCAGAATATACGATCTCCGTACGTCGTTCATCGCCAAAGCGCTCCTTTATCCCGGCGACCTCGTCCTTGATTATATCCATCTGCTCTTCGCGACTGGATAAGACCGAGCGTAGCCGTTCGGTGGATTTCAGTAGGCCGGCGTACTCGTTGTCGATCTTGTCCTGTTCAAGATTGGTCAAACGCTGCAACGGCATGCTAAGAATTGCCTGGCTTTGAACTCCGCTGAGCTCAAAGCGCTCGATCAACGTTTGCTTGGCTTCCTCGGGGTTGCGCGAGCCACGAATCAAGCGGATAACTTCGTCGATTTCACGCAACGCGATGCGCAATCCGGCCAAAACGTGGGCACGAGCTTCTGCTTTCTCAAGCTCGAAACGCGTCCTTCGCAACACTACTTGATGGCGATGGTCCACAAAGTGATGGAGCATCTCCTTGAGGTTCAGGACCTTCGGTTTGCCATTGACGATGGCCAACATGTTGACGCCGAAGGTCGTTTGCAGCATGCTGTGCGAGAACAGCTGGTTCATTACGACTTCCGCGTGTGCCTCGCGCTTGAGTTCAAACACGATGCGCAGCCCGGCGCGTCCCGACTCGTCCCTGATGTTGGCGATCCCTTCGACGGTTTTGTCGCGCACCAAATCAGCGATCTTCTCTAGCAGGTTAGACTTGTCCACCAAGAACGGAATCTCCGTAACAATCAGATTCTCGCGTCCATTCTTCAAAGTTTCCACGTCGGTGCGAGCCCGCAAGGATATCATGCCGCGTCCGTTCAGATACGCCTGCTGGACTCCAGTGATTCCGTGTATGACACCGCCGGTGGGGAAATCGGGCGCTTTGATGTGTTCCATCAAACCGCCGATGGTGATCTCGGGATTGTCGATCAAGGCGGTCAGGGCGTCGGCTACTTCCGAGACACTATGTGGTGGGATCTTGGTCGCCATCCCGACAGCGATACCCACCGAGCCGTTGCACAGCAAGTTGGGGAACTTGGCGGGCAACACCACCGGTTCATTCCGGGTTTCGTCGTAGTTGCCCTGGAAGTCAACCGTATCCTTCTCCAAGTCCTCCAAGAGTTGCATCGCCGGCCAACTCAAACGCGACTCGGTGTAGCGCATAGCGGCGGGAGGGTAACCGTCGATGGAACCGAAATTCCCTTGCCCATCGACCAAGGGGTAACGCATGCGGAAATCCTGCGCCATATGTACAAGGGTCGGGTAGACGATTGCTTCGCCGTGCGGGTGGTAATTGCCAGAGGTGTCGCCGGCGATCTTTGCACATTTTCTAAATCCGCGATTAGGGGCCAGGCTCAGATCATTCATGGCGACCAGAATGCGACGCTGGGACGGTTTCAGCCCGTCGCGCACATCGGGAAGAGCACGCGCCATGATGACGCTCATTGAGTAATCGAGGAACGAAGTTTTCAGTTCATCTTCGATTTTGACCGGGACTATCCGGGTTTCCGGTTGTTCCAGCATATTTCCTTATCGCGGGTGTAGTAGTTGCGTTGACTGCCGACTAGATGTCGAGATTCTTCACGTCCAATGCGTGCATTTCGATGAACGCCCGCCGAGGCTCGACCTGGTCTCCCATGAGCAGCGTAAACATATGTTCGGCCTCCACTGCATCTTCCAGTGCCACCCGCAACAGGGTGCGTTTTTCTGGATCCATGGTCGTGTGCCACAGCTGATCGGGGTTCATCTCGCCCAAGCCCTTATATCGCTGTACCATCACTCCGCGGCCGTCGCCGTCACTGCTCATTTCCCGTACGAATTCATCGCGTTCCATCTCGCCATAGGCGTAGCGCTCCTGCTTCCCCTTTTTCACCAGGAAAAGAGGCGGTTGGGCGATGTAAAGCCGTCCACGCTCGATGATTTCGCGCATGTACCGGAAAAAGAAAGTCATTATCAAAATGCGGATATGACTACCGTCTACATCGGCATCCGCCATGATGATCGTTTTGCCATAGCGCAGGTTGGAAAAGTCGTATTCCTCACCAATGCTTGTCCCCAGAGCGCTTATCAGCGGCAGCAGCTTGTCGTTGCCGAGAACACGGTCGATGCGCGCTTTCTCGACGTTCAGCGGTTTGCCGAACATCGGCAGCACGGCCTGAAAATACTGGTCCCGAGCTTGAGCGGCCGATCCTCCCGCCGAGTCACCCTCCACCAAGAAGATCTCGGACTGCTCTGGATCACGTACGGCACAGTCTGCCAACTTCCCCGGTAAGGCCGCGCCGTCCAGCACGCCTTTGCGGCGGGTTAACTCGCGTGCTTTGCGCGCCGCTTCGCGCGCGCGTCCGGCCTCAACGATTTTCTCGACGATCCGCTTACCTACGTCGGGGTTCTCTTCCAGGTACTCCCCCAGCGCCTCGCTGGTCAAAGAATCGACGATCCCTTTGACATCGGAATTTCCTAGCTTGCTTTTCGTCTGGCCTTCAAACTGAGGCTCGGGCACCTTGACGCTGATGATCGCCGACAATCCTTCACGGGCATCTTCCCCTGCAATAGAGAACTTCACATTCTTGAGCAGGTTGTTGCGGTTAGCATAGCTGTTGAAGGTGCGCGTCAAGGCGGCCCGAAAACCGACTAGGTGGGTTCCACCTTCACCGGTTTTGATGTTGTTTGCATACGTGAATAGCGTCTCCTGATAACCGTCGTTGTATTGCATGGCAACTTCGACGCCAACACCATCGCGATCGCCCTGAAGGTAGATAGGTTTGGGATGTAAAGCGTTGCGGCCTTCGTTGAGGAATTCTACAAATTCGACCAAACCTCCTTCGAAAAGAAAACTCTGCCGATCACCCGAACGTTCGTCTTCGACGCGAATCTCCAGGCCTTTGTTGAGAAACGCGAGTTCTCGCAGTCGATGAGAAATGGTCTCGTAGTTGAAAGACACTGTTTCGAAGATCTTCGGATCTGGCAGGAACTCAATGAAGGTACCGGTCCGCTCTGAATTGCCGACGATCTCTACGTCCGTAGTCGGTACCCCGCGTGCATACCGCTGACGATGCTGCTTTCCATTTTGGTGCACTTCGGCTACACACCACTCGGAGAGCGCGTTGACCACGGATGAGCCGACACCATGCAGTCCGCCAGACACCTGGTATGCTTTCTTGTCGAATTTACCCCCGGCATGCAGGATCGTCATGATTACTTCCAAGCCAGATTTGCCTTCGCCGGCATGGTGATCAACCGGAATGCCGCGGCCGTTGTCCTCGACCCGTACGCTGCCGACTTTTCCGATTATCACATCGATCCGGGTGCAGCTGCCGGCCATGGCCTCGTCGACGCTGTTGTTAACGATCTCCTTTACGAGTTCGTGAAGGCCGCTCTCACCCGTATCGCCGATGTACATGGCGGGCCGTTTGCGCACCCCCTCGAGGCCTTTGAGGACCTGTATCGCCTCTGAGGTGTATTGGTTCTTACCATCCTCATTCGCGTCAGGGAGCTTCTTGATTGGTTGCGACATCTATACGTGACTCTCCATCTAGCTGATCTTCGGCGATCCGCCTATGGTCCTTGTTTCGGTGTTTGGCGCGTTTCGGCTACGGTGAGTGACAAAAACCAAATCTGTTACAACCTGGGATCCGACTTTGTGGTTAATGCGGTCTATGATTTCGTTTTTCATAAAACTCAGTTGGCTGCTCCATACTGTCGAGCTCACGCCGACCTCCAGCTGACGGTTTTTGATGCGCAGCGGCTGCGCATGTTGTGCCAATTGCATACCCACCGCTTCTTCCCAAGCAAGCTTCGCCCGGCACTCTTCCAGCTGTCGACTTATACCCAGCTCCGAGACTACGTCGTCCAGTAGCTTGGAGAGTGCGACGGGTTTTCCTTGCCCGCGCTCAGCTGGCGAGGCGGATTTCTGAGAAGCGCCCACGAATCGACCGGTCTAGCTGGTTGGGTGTGGTTAACAATACTTGCTCGAACGCATCCATATGATCTAACAATCGCTCCACACGCTCTTCATCCAATTCGGAGAAGAGGTCATCGAGCAACAACACTGGCTTTTTCCCCCGGGCGTTTGCCAAAAATTCAAATTCCGCCATCTTCCACGCAATCAATACAGTTTTCAGCTGACCTTCCGACGCGAACTCGTGAGCAGCTTCTCCATTTAGAGTAAACACCAAATCGTCTCTATGGGGCCCACAGACCGTATGTCCTTGACGTCGCTCCGCAACCCGTTTCTCCGCCAGCTGTTGTTGAAGGAAATCGACCTGGCCTACGCCAGCGGAAAGAGGTCCATCGTAGCGAATATCCGCGACCTCGCTTGCTGGAGAAAAGCGCCCGTATGCAAGCCGATACGGTGTGGATAGCTGACTCAAGGCTTCCAACCGTTGTTGGCGAATTCGCCCTCCGAACTTACAAAATTGCCCGTTCCAGACCTCCACCTCATTCCCATCTCTGGACTCGCGTCCAACTAATCGCAGCGCTCGGTTTCGATGCGCAAGGACCTTGTTGTATTGTTGGAGATCGGAAAGATATCCTGTCGAGGCCTGGGAAATCAGGATATCGAGGGCCCGGCGACGTTCGGCGGGAAATCTGAGTACGAGCGACACATCTTCCGGTGCAAAATGAACAGTCAGCAAGACACCCAAAAGGTCTGAAACTCGCGACATGGGAGACTGGTCGCAGAAGCTTTTCTTCCCAGCTCCTTTCGCGAAAAAAATACGTAGCGCACGTTCGCTGATACCGTCGTCACAACGGGCCTCGATATCAAAAAATTCTCCGCCGTGGGGAATAGCCGCGTGATCTCGTGAACCACGGACCGACTTCCCAATTGATAGATAAGATATAGCCTCCAATATATTGCTCTTACCCAGGCCGTTGGCTCCAGATATCAAGACTTGGTCGGCGTCCAGCGACAGACACTTTTGTTCGAAGTTTCGAAAGGGTTTGAGGTTTATTTCGCGAATCCTCAATGCGCCTGCAGACCTATCCACTTGGCCTAAGAGGCATGAGAAGACAGAAGTAGTCCTCGTCTGGGCCTTGGTCAACTGGTCGCAACAGTGCAGCGGTGACAGGGTTGTCGAGCGCAAAGTGTAGTTCTGTCGAATCGATTTTGCGCAGTATCTCCAACAGGTAGGTGGAATTATAACCGATCTCCATCTCTTCATCTTGGTAGCTTGCTGTGAGTTGTTCATGTGCGTCCCCGCCCAATTCCTGACTCGAGGCCGAGAGCTCAACAGAACCGGTTGTCAGTCGCATCCGCACTTGACGGGTGTAGCTACTCGATAGAATGGAGACCCTGCGAACTGCAGGTAACAGATGTTCGTTGGAAATTTGGAGATCCTTATTATTGTCCTTAGGAATTACCTGAGTGTAGTCAACATACGGCCCTTCGATCAACCGGGTCACTAGAAGCGTCTCACCCATATCGAACAGGACTTGACTGTTATCCAACGTCACATGCTCGATTTCTTGTTGTTTGGCCATTAGCTTGACCAACTGATTTAACGATTGCGGAGGTACGATGACCTCAGACGGATCCTGGCCTTTCATCTGGTCTTTGAGGTCGAGGTTGCGATGATAACAAGCCAGACGTGAGCCATCGGTGGCCACCATATCCATTCCCGAATCATTGATACGCCAGAACACCCCGTTGAGCACCGGCCGGGTGTCGTCCTTTGAAACGGCAAACGCTGTCTTGTCAATCATTTTACCCAAACTGTTGCCGTCGACAGCAGGCAGTTGTGTCCAGTCAATCGACAAACCATCTAGGCGCTCGGGCATCTCGGGGAACTCCTCTGCAGGGATACCCGGCAAGGTATAAGCACCTTTGCCGCCTACTTTCGCGCCTAAGCTGCCCGACATCGACATCCGGTCCGCATCCACAACTATGTGGAGTTCCGTCTCCGGCCACTCGCGGGCAATTTCTGCCAGAGTCCGGGCTGGAACCGTGATCTTACCAGGGTTTTCTACGACAGCTGCAACACAGGTTCTGATAGAAAGATCCAAGTCCGTGGCAGCCAGAGTGAGCCGATCACCCTTGGCAGCCAGCGAGATGTTCGAGAGGATTGGCATAGCCGGTTTGGCCGGAACTACATCTAGTACCGTCTCAATTCCCCGCCATAATTCGTTACGTTGAACTGT
>CAYNZV010000097.1:0-2749 GCA_964401715.1 uncultured Gemmatimonadaceae bacterium
TACAACCGTTGTCCATCGCGACTCGTCGTCGGTGTTGCGGCGACGATTAGCACTCTACCGAAAAGAGTGCTAAAATTTCTAACGGAGTTGGCTAATATAGCTACCATCTTGCTAATACGCAAGGACCAGAGCCAATCGGTTGTCTTCGGAACCAATGGCGCCACCCCCAATTACCTGATTTCCAGCAGAGTAGCGTCTTGCTGCTGCATTGTCTCGGTATTACTTTGAAACCTTTATTCATCAATAGGTTAGGATTGGCAGCAATAGCACCGGACAAGTCGATGGCGGTTTCGGTGCAGGTATATTCAGGAGGTTCCATGACTGATTGGCAACCGACCGTCCCTAAGGACGGTCAGAAGATCAAACTTAACGGGGAGTCGCTACAAGTCCCCGGGCGACCGATCATTCCGTTTATCGAAGGTGATGGCACAGGTCCCGATATCTGGGCTGCCGCATCGAGAGTTTTCGATGCGGCGGTGGCCAAGGCCTACAGCGGGTCCCGCAGCATTGCTTGGATGGAGGTGTTGGCCGGAGGAAAGGCGTTCGATGCCCTTGGCACTTGGCTGCCCGATTCCACGGTCGAGGCGTTCCGCCAATACCTGGTGGGCATCAAGGGTCCGTTGACCACTCCTGTCGGCGGCGGTATCCGTAGCCTCAACGTAGCCCTACGCCAAGTGCTGGATCTTTACGTCTGTCTGCGCCCCGTGCGCTATTTCCAAGGTGTACCGTCACCGGTTTCGCAGCCCGAATTGGTCGACATGGTGATCTTCCGGGAAAACACCGAAGATATCTACGCCGGCATCGAGTTCGAGCAAGGAAGCGAAGACAACAAGACCTTCAAGACGTTGTTGGCGGAACATTTTCCTGAGCGCTTTGCCAAGGTTCGATTTCCCGATACCGCGGGGTTTGGCATCAAACCGGTTTCCTCTGAAGGCACGGGAAGGTTGGTGAAAGCGGCCATCGACTACGCCATAGCCCAGAAGCGGGACAGCGTGACCTTGGTCCATAAGGGAAACATCATGAAGTTTACCGAAGGGAGTTTTCGCGACTGGGGCTACCAGGTGGCGAAGGATCGGTATGGAGGCACGGAGATCGACGGTGGGCCGTGGACCCAGGTCAAAACGAACGGCCAAACACTGGTGGTGAAGGATGTCATCGCCGATGCCTTTCTGCAACAGATCTTGACCCGGCCGGCCGAATACTCCGTGATTGCAACTTTGAACCTAAACGGTGATTATGTCAGTGATGCCTTGGCAGCTTGTGTGGGAGGCATCGGTATTGCCCCCGGTGGCAACATCAACTACGAAACGGGCCATGCGATCTTCGAAGCCACCCACGGTACTGCTCCCAAATATGCAGGTCAAGACAAAGTCAATCCGGGTTCGGTGATTCTTTCTGGAGAAATGATGTTGCGCCATCTCGGTTGGATGGAAGCAGCGGATCTGATCATCGCCGGCCTAGAGCGGACCATCGTCAACAAGGTCGTGACCTATGATTTTGCTCGCTTAATGGACGGCGCATGCAAAGTTAATTGTTCGGAGTTTGCCGACGCAATCGTCGACAACATGTGATGGCCGATGAACTGAGTCACGTAGATGCGGCCGGCCACTTACGCATGGTCGACGTGGGTGATAAGCAAGTCACCCAGCGGTTGGCGCGGGTTTGCGGCGAAATCACCATGCAGCCCGAAACCATTCGACTGATCACCGAAAACAAGGTTGCAAAGGGCAACGTGCTAGAGGTCTCGCGCCTAGCAGCGATCATGGCGGCAAAACGAACGGGGGATCTTATCCCGTTGTGCCATCCCTTGAACGTGAGCGGAGTGGATGTGGCGTTCGAGGTAGGTGACGACCGTGTGGCAGTGGAGACCGCGGTACGGGTAGACGATCGAACGGGAGTCGAGATGGAAGCATTTACCGCGGCGGCGGTTGCCTTGCTTACCATCTACGACATGTGCAAAGCGGTCGATCGGGGGATGGTGATTTCGAATCTTCGACTGGAGGAAAAACGAGGTGGGGCCTGTAGTGCCTACCTCCGGACTTCGCCCTGAAGCGACGACCACCTAGTTCTCGGACGGCTTCTCTACGAGAATAATATTCACCCGTCTGTTTGTTCTTCGACCAGCTTCGGTAGAATTGGTAGCGATCGGTTGGGATTCTCCAAGGCCCTGCAGCTGCATCTGCTTCGCCGGGATGTGGTACACTTCCTTCAAATAGGTCATCACCGTTGCAGCTCGTTGCTTAGAGAGCTTGGCGTTGTCTTCCTTGGAGCCGTTGGCGTCGGTGTGCCCCTCCAAAACCAACGGGAAATCGGGATAAGAGCGAATGAATCGCGAGGCGTAGTGCAACTGCTCTTGCATTTCTACTGAGAATACCGGCTTGCCCTGGTCGAAGTACACGGTTTCGAGCAACACGAACTTGGGTTCCAAGTGATAGCCCTTTTTCAGCGGTTCTGGATCGTCTGGTTTCGGCTTGCGAATCAAATTCACCAGCTGCACGGCAGCACTGTCCTTCCAAACCTTGTGCACGCGCACCAAGGCGACGACTTCCTTGAGGTTGTGAACCTGAAAAATACTACCTTTTTGTACCCCATCCCGACTTCCGAAGTTGACAACGAACCAACCGCGACTGGCGGCACTCTGTGCATCGACCGGGGTAGGCAGTAGGCTGGTCCGTAGGATCCGGTATTTCGAAGGGCTGAATCTCGGACCGGTCGCAATTTCGGTATAGACGCTGTCAGCCACCGCCGT
>CAYNZV010000097.1:2849-15742 GCA_964401715.1 uncultured Gemmatimonadaceae bacterium
GTGTAGACGATATCCGTATCCTGCAATGCCGCGGCGAAATCCTCCTCGCGGCGATAGAAGCCGCCGGTTTCTGCTGCCGCATACAACTCTTCATCAAGGGCCGCCGGGTTGCTCTCGGGGGTCACGATCTTGAGTTGAAGTCCAGTCTTCACGGCTGCCGCAATCAACGAGTTGCACACGTTGTTGAGCACCCCGACGTAGGTCACCCGCACGCCATCGGTGCGACCGAAGATCTCGCGTATGGTCATAAGGTCGGCCAACGCCTGCAACGGATGGTATCGATCGCAACACCCATTCATGACCGGAGCGGTCGACACCTCGGCGGCTCGCAACACATCCTGATGATGAAAGAATCGCACCAGTAGTTGGTCCGCATAACCTGAGAGCACACGGATTTCGTCTCGCAAATCTGCCAACTCGAAGTTGGTCGCACGCCAATCTAGGTAGAGCGCGTGCCCGCCCATTTGGGTGACGCCCACTTCACCCGAACAGCGGGTTCGAGTGGAGGTTTTTTGAAACAGCAACGCTAGGGTATGACCTCTAAGCGCCTTGGCATAAGCGCCGGGATCTGTCTTCACTGACAAAGCCGCATCGAGGACCTGCGTCAACTCACCGGAGGTCCAGTCCTTGAGAGTCACCAGATTCATCGACAACCTTCGCTCAGTCCAAGGTGGAGCCGATGGCTTCGAGCAGTTTGCGTTTAACGGTAGCGAGATCACCTTCCAATCGGCAACCGGAAGCTTTGGTGTGGCCCCCACCGCCGAACCGCGATGCAATGGCGCGAACGTCTACTTCGTCGCGCGAGCGCAAACTCACCCTATATCTGCCGCGCTCTTCTTCGCGCATCAACACCGCCACTTTCACACCACGCACCAGCAATCCGTAATTGACGATGTCCTCTGGATCGCCTTTTCCAAGATTTTTGTAAGCAAGATGCAGCAGAGCAGCGCGATCATCGAAGTGCAGCTCCATAGAATCTACCGCTCGCCCGATCAGTTTCACGGAGTTGAAGGTTTTGTTGTTGAACAGCTGGTCGGCGATGTAATCCAACTTGGCTCCCTTGCGCACCAATGCTGCAGCAACTTCGAAGGTCTCTGGGCTGGTCAACGAATAGCGAAACCCCCCCGTATCAAACAGGATGCCGGTATAGAGTTGAGCCGCCATGGAGGCATCGATCTCCAAATCGCATGCCAGCGACAAGTGGTACACAATCTCGCACGCCGAACTCACTTCCGTGGAGACGAGATTGACTGTACCGAACGGATCGGTGTCTTGGTGGTGATCTATAATGAGGATTTGGGTGAACTCGCTGATACAGCGGACCACGTCGCCGATTCTCTCGATGTTCGGTGAATCCAAAACCACAGCATGCGACGCGGCCTCGATCTGGCCTTCGGGAACCTGCGTTATGAGTTCCCATCCATCGAGAAAGCGGTAAAACTCATTCGGCAAATCGTGCAGTACTATGGTCGATTTTTTGCCCAGCTTCTCGAGTAAAAGCTTCAAGGCGATACAGCCCCCAAGCCCGTCCCAGTCACTGTTAACATGCGAGGTAAGGAGGAACTGGTCTCCTCCCATCAGGAAGTTGCTGGCAGCTTTAAGCTCTGGAAGGTTCAATCGTGCCGACTCCCAAGGGGGTAGTAAATAGGGCCCGCAACGTCACTATGCGGAGCGGCGCAGAGCGAAATGAACGCGATCTGATTGCTCTGAACCTTTGTTAAAAGTGAAACCTGAGTATACATCTATCAAGTCAAAAGTGCTCGAACGTATCTGTGCTTCAATCTCCGCCAACGGGTAAATGCGCTGGGCGTGAGACTCCCGCCAGACCACGTCATCGTCGGTGAAGCGAATGGCAAAGTCGTTGAACTGCATCTTGTTTTCGCGATCGTAGGTGCTGGAGCGATCGTAGGTATACCCGGGTCCTTGACCGGCATCGCGCAGATTGCTGAAATGACGCAGCGAGTTCTGCTCCGTGCAGACGTCGAAGATGAACAATCCGCCTACGCGTAGTACGTTATAAACGCTGCGGAGGCCGCGTTCTATGTCTTCGGAGTTCACTATATAATTAATGCTATCGTACATGCAAATCGCCGTGTCGAATGATCCCATGTTGTTGAGGCGTCGCAAGTCGCGATGCAAAAACGGAATCGTCTTCCCGGCTGCGGCTGCTTTTTTTCTACCCACTCTCAGCATTGCTTCCGATAGATCTGCGCCTGTCATCCGGTACCCCAGATCATCCAGTTCTACCGTCAGACTGGCTGTGCCGCAAGCCAGGTCGATGACTTCTTCAACTTCGAAGGATGCACACTGGCGGATAAGATCGCGGACGTACCGGGCCCATCTAGAATAGTTGACGTGGGTCATGACGTGATCGTAAATATCCGCCAGAACCTGGTACGGTGGTTGAGTAACGGTTTCTGCCAAAACTTAGGATCTCAAAAGCTTAAATCGTCCAGCGGGTCCCGGGTCTCCGAACGCAGAATGCGGCAGAAGGCATCTCGTTGTGACTTGGAAGTCGGCTGCCGCGGGATATCCAGAATCTCGGCTTCAACCACCGCCGTATCGGTCTCCAACGTAATAACTTCACCGACGTGGACTTCTCTGCCGGGTTTCGCAACCGCCCCATTCACCTGTACCTGACCATTACTGCAGGCGCGTTTGGCTTTAGCCCGCTGTTTGAAAAGTCCGGTGTTTTTCAAATAGGTATCAAGACGTGCCATCACGTTGATCGTCTTCGTTTAGCCGCTTGTCGACGTGAATCTGGGTTTTGAACTCGTCGATAGTTTGGCGCATGCTCTCCGTCAGGCGGCTCTCCCGTATCAGTGATTCGAGCGTCGACTGGTCGTCGTTTATTTTGACAATGAAACCTCCGTCTTCCAGGAAGAAAGGTTCACTGACCTCACCAAGTCTCAGGTTTTCTACGTGGGGAATCAGAAACGGCGGCATCTGATCACGCGGTACCACTTCCCAAAAGCCTCCTCGCATGGCCGTCTGTGGTTCTTCGGAATGATTGCGGGCAAGATCGCCAAAATCTTCGCCGGCCAGGGCTCGGCGGCGGAGCTTGAGCAGCTCTTGGGTAGTTTTTTTTCGATCATGGTCGGTTATGGACGAGCGTAGCAGTATATGGCTAGCACACAGCGCGTCTTCCCGTTTCTCATGGAGCAGAATGATGTGATAGCCGTACTGAGTCAGCACGGGTTCGCTGATCTCTCCCGGCTTGAGCAGGAAGGCTGCTTCCTCGAACCGAGGTACCAGCTGCCCAGTAGCGAAACAACCCAGGTTACCCCCGTCGGCGGCAGTGCCGGGATCCTCGGAGTACTGCCGGGCCAGCGATTCGAAGTTCTCTCCTTCCACGAGCTTCTGCTGAATCGTCGTCAAGGTGGTGCGCTGTGAACCCAGCACCGTGGTGTCCGGTTTGAGCTTGATCTTGATCCGACTGAACGACATCCGTTCTGGCAAGGTGTCCCTATGACTTTCGCGGAATGCCTCGACCTCCTTGTGGGTTATGTGTAGCCGGAACGCAAGATGGCGCAGCATTTCCTGATATAGCATGCTGTGACGGATCTCTTTGCGGTATCGCGACCGCAGCTGCCGCTCGCTAAGTCCCGCTCTCACCAACATTTCCTTGAAACCTTCGCTGCCCAGGTTTCGTTTGATGGCGCCGTACTGTTCACGCAGTATCTCATCCACCTTGCTTTCATCGATCGCGATGCTGTCCCTTTCCGCTTTCAGCAACAGTACATGTTCGTCGATCATAGTCTCCAGAGTTTCTTCTCGCAGTACTGCCAGACGATCCGATTCCGCAAACGGGCTCAATCCCTCCTGTTCGGCGGTAACCCGAAGTCTGAAGTTTAGCTCGGACCAAAGAATGATCTCGTCGTCAATAACTGCCACAATGCGGTCCAGCAGTTCGGGACGGGCGTGGCATTGCTGCACAGTCATGGTGAAAAAGAGGAAGAACAGTGCTGACAACGTGAATTGCATTAGTACTTACATCGCCTCCGAATACACCACCCAATCGTGCTCAGTTTTCAAACGATCGATCAACTCCTCGACACGACTCCGCTGTCGCTCGCGAACGATGGTGGCAACGATCAGCTCGCGCACCTGCTCCAGCTTCTTGACCGTACCTGAATCTTGTCGATCTAGCACCTGAATTAGGTGATATCCGTACGATGTACGCTGGGGTTTGGACAAGCTGTTAAGCCCCAGTTGGCGGCATGCCTTCCATAGAATCGGGTCCTGTTCCTGAGTGAAATATCCCAAATCTCCCCCCAACTGACTGGTGCCATGGTCCAAAGAGTGCTCTTGGGCCATGGTTTCAAAATCACCCCCATGCTGAAGAATTACTTGTCGGTGGGCGTTGGCATCTCTCTGGCTGGTGAGAAGAATGTGACGAGCTTTGATCTCGGCAGCGTCGCGCAGGAAATCTTCTTGATGGTTGTCGTAGTAGTTTTTTATGTCATCCTCGGTGAGGTCGATGCCATGACCACCGAATTTCCGTTCAAGCAAGGAGGCAATCAGCAAGTCCCGTCGCGTCTGCGCAACTAGATCGATTATGCGTGCGTTTTCGTCCAGCTTCAACGTCAGTGCTTCCTGATATAAGAGTTCTTGCCGCACCCAGTTTTCAACAAACTCCTCTTGACGCCGAGCTCTGGTTTCGGCATCGCCCATGGCCGGCATGCGATCATTCAATTTTGCCTTAGACAGAGTGATCTCGCCTACGCGGGCGATTAGCGGAACCGGTTCCGACGACTCGCTGCACCCAGTAAACATCGAAAACACGATGCCGACCAGTGCCACGACGCTCGCGACGGTGTGCTTCGTCACAGCAACTCCCGTATGGCATTTCTGGCCTTCTTCAAACGTTCTTGCTCGTCCTTTCCCTCAACATCGATTCCGATGCATACTCGGTCTCCCATTTGGAACTCCAGTTTCGACGTGCTTTTGCTGACTAGGTGTTCGATTACCGCGGGAACTGGTTCGTGCCTCTCGGGGAAATACAACTTGAACGACGATCTCTCAAGATGTACCGCTCCTAATCCGAGCTGCCGCGCCATCACTTTGATCTCCATGGTGTGCAGCAACGCCTCGGTGTGTATGGAAGGGCGGCCAAAACGATCCTCCATTTCCTCGCGGATCTCCAATAACTCGACTATCTTGCGCGCGTCGGCCAGTCGTTGGTAAAACTCCATCTTCTGGTTACCGTCGGGGATGTAGTCGTCCGAAATGTAGGCACTCACCCCAATCTTGATTTCGGGTTCAATCTCTTCGGTGATTTCCTCCCCCTTCAGTTCGCGTATGGCCTCCTCCAAGAGGCGGCAATAAAGGTCGAACCCCACAGCAGCGATGAACCCATGCTGTTGCGACCCAAGAAGGTTGCCGGCGCCGCGGATTTCCATGTCCCGCATAGCAATATTGAATCCCGATCCCAAGTCCGCGAATTCTTCGATGGCGCGTAACCGCATGCGACTTTCCTTGGTGAGTTTCTTCCCCTTGGGAACTACGAGGTAGGCGAAAGCCCGCTCCTTTGAGCGCCCCACCCGACCGCGGATCTGATAAAGTTGACTCAACCCCAGTGCATCTGACCGGTTCACCAGAATCGTGTTAACCGACGGAATGTCAATACCCGATTCGATGATCATGGTACAGACAAGACAATCGTATTTCCGTTCCAAGAAATCGAACATGATCTTTTCTAGCTGCCGTGCTGGCATTTGGCCATGCGCTACCGTAAAGCGCGCCTGCGGCACCAGTTCGGCGAGAAAATCCATCAATCGGTAGATGGACTGCACTCGGTTATGCACGAAATAGACTTGCCCGCCCCGTTCGATTTCACGCAAGATGGCGGCGGCGATGCGGTTCTCGTCGAACGAGATGATTTCGGTATGGATAGGAAGTCGGTCTTGAGGCGGCGTGTTGATGACGGACATGTCGCGCGATCCCATGAGAGACATGTGCAGGGTCCGGGGGATCGGCGTAGCAGTCAACGTGAGAACGTCCACCATACGTTTTATCTGTTTAAGCCGTTCTTTGTGGCGCACCCCAAAACGCTGTTCCTCATCCACAACCAGCAGACCCAGATCGCGAAAAGTAACGTCTTTTGATAAGATGCGGTGGGTGCCAATTAGAATATCCACAGCACCGCTCTTGACCTTGGCGACGATCTCTTCCTGCTCCTTGGCATTACGGAATCGACTCAGGACCTCCACCCTAGCGGGCACGTGTTCCATACGTTCTTTAAATGTGTGGAAGTGTTGTTCGGCGAGAATCGTCGTGGGCACCAACACCGCTACCTGCTTGTCGTCGCAAACCGCCTTGAACGCGGCGCGAATCGCAACTTCGGTTTTTCCATAACCCACGTCGCCGCAAATTAAACGATCCATGGGCGAATCGCACTCCATGTCGCGGCTTACTTCTTCCATGGTGCGCAACTGGTCGGGGGTTTCTTGAAAAGGAAAGCTGGCTTCCAGCTCCCTTTGCAGCGGACCATCAGATGAAAAGCGAAACCCGGGTCGGGCCTGACGCTCGCCGTATAGCTGGGCAAGCTCCGATGCCATCTTGAAGATCTCTTCCCGCGTCCGGTCCTTAAGCTTTTCCCACGCTGTCCCGCCGAGCTTGCTCAGCAACGGTGTATCGGCATCGGCACCCGAGTACTTGCGCAATCGATCTAGCTGTTCAACTGGCACGAATAGTTTGTCTGAACCTTGATAAGCCACCGTTAAGCAGTCGTGTACTAATCCGCCAATGGTCAAGCGTTTGATCCCGGCAAAACGGCCGATGCCGTAGTCAACGTGAACTACGTAATCGCCCCTCTGAAGGGCCTTGAAAGTGGACAACGGTGTCGCAGTTTTGAATTTTCGATAGCGATAGCGTCGCTTTTGACGACTGAAGATTTCGTGGTCGTTGAACAGCGCCAGCTTGGCTTCTGGAAACACAAAACCTTGATGCAAGGTTCCCAATCCGTAAGCGATGTCATCCGACCAATCGGCAAAGATCTCCTGCAGGCGGCTGTTTTGGGCCTGCGTTTCGCAACGAATGTGAATGCTGAATTCGCTGTCGTGGAGGCGGTCTATTTCCCGACGTAGGAGATTGAGCTCTCCTTCCACCACGTGCGGATTCTCGGCGTCAAAACGAACCGGGTCATCGTTGCCACCGAGGCGCAGTGTCTGTAAGCGGTCCAGCTGCTGAGATAACCAGGCCGTGTCCGGAAGGTAGTTGTCCACGGCGTGCGCAAACGATCTGCGTTTGTGTTCCTTGTGCGCCTTCTGCAACACCTGTCCAACCGTGTTGCGTATTTCTTCCGCTTCTGGAATAAACGCCAACGGATTTACGAGATAATCGAAGAGGCCGTTACCCAGATCGTACAAAATGGGCATGAAGCGTTCTATGCCCTCCAAAGAGGCGTCTAGTTCGAGTTGGTCTTTCAACTCGTTCAGCTCCCCGTTTTGCGCGCCCTGAAAAGAGTCAATCCGCTCGAGGTAATCCTCGAACAACGGGGCGATCATTAACACTTCACGCGCCGGCGGTATCGCCGCTTCCTGACAGCTGCATACTGAGCGTTGCGTACCGACATCGAAGGTGCGGATCGATTCGATTTCGTCGCCAAAGAATTCCAAGCGGAAAGGGTTGTCGGTGCCGTATGGGTAGATGTCGACAATTCCTCCACGAACGCTGTACTGACCAACGGCATCGATCATCGACACGCGCTCAAATCCGCAATCTGCCAAGTGTGCAGTCAGATCCTCCAGCGAATATTCGGTCTCGACCTGTAGACGCAGCACGCCCAGATCGAGCGCATGGGGTGGGATGAGCGGAGATAACAACGCTTCGATGGTGGCTACCACTATGGTGGGTTGTCGCTGCAACAAGGCTGTCGCTGCGACCACGCGAAGCTCAGTTATTTCAGGATCAGGCGATCGTGCTTCGAAGAAATCGACGTCCCAGCTCGGGAAGTACCTGACGATTTCCTCGCCGACGATGGCTTGCAGGTCATCGCGCCAGCGCTCAGCGGTATCTTCGTCACTAGCGACTAACAGGAGCGGTCGTGAAACGGAGCGCTGTATATGACTGAGCAGAAACGCTAAGAGTGTCTCGGGCAAACGCAGCAGCTGAATCTGTTGGGCTCCTCCGTTTATTCTACTGACGACTTTCTTGAACGAATCGGTTTGCGCGGTTTTTCGCGCGATGTCGTCTAAGGAAGCGTTTGAATCCATATATTAGAACACAAAACACCCTCTCCAGTTGGGGTCCCCATACGCGCAACTAGTTGGCAATAAGAGATTTAAGATAAAGACGCGCGGAGTTTTGTGTCAAGAAAGTGCGTTTCAAGGCTTCGGGGCGTCAGGCTCTTCCGGTTGCTGTGTCGGAATCTTCATCGCCTCCTTATGCAACACCCGGACTTCCTTGCGCGAGCAAAGGTAAAGGTATACGCTCGTCGGGGTGCACAGTACGATCATGACCAAAAAAGCGATGTGGAAGACAAAATTCTTCTTGTCCAAAAGTAGGATACCTGTTGTGCATACTGCCCACGAACCGATGGGCCCGATTCCAAGTAGCCAACGAAAGTGACGCCATTGATGGCGTATACAGATCATCTGTCTGATTATGGGCACGTAGAAGATGTGTACGGAATCTGGATCCAAGTTATCGAACAGGAGTGTGGTTGTTGGTTGGGAGGCATTACGAAAGTATGCCGCAAATTGTGAAATTGTCGTTGGCTTGAGGTTTATCGCAGGAGGCGGACACAGTACGAAATCCACAAGATCGTGCAGAAGATTCCGATATTCAAAGGATTCGAGCAATAACGGATCCTTAGCATCGTGAAGATTTGCAAATTGGTCTCGACCCCCGCCAAGAAAACAATCTTTGTGTTCGGGGAACCAAGCTACGACATGCTAATTCTACTCAAGGAGAAATTGAGTTTTGTTGACGATTCGGGAAAAAAGCTGAAGTTGATCCATCCCGGTGGCTCCGTCGGTGGGATGGGCATGCTCACCGGTAAGCCCAGCTCAGCGCGGGTACGAACCTTTGGTCGGAATCCTCATCAAACTTGTGACTCTGATCGAGGTTCTGAAGAACGGCAAAGAGGTACCTATCAATTTATTCTACAACCTGGCAGTGCTCTTGAGTAGTCCCTTGGTGGAAACGGGACTGCTCGTAGAGTCGCTACAAATGGCCGCCAGCGGAGATTGGGGCGTCGAGGAACCAAAAAAAATAAGAGAAGGATGACAAAGATGGCGTTGACAGCTGAACCAGTCATCATCTACGACGGCGAGTGCCGGTTTTGCGATTGGAGCCTACGCCGCATCAAGAAACTGGATCGCCAAAAGCAGTTCGAATATCTGCCGCGTCAAGCACCCGGCGTCGAGGACCGCTTTCCTATCCTTGCTGATTCTGACTTCAATACTGGCTTGCGACTGATTTACGATTCGTGCGTATTTGTGGGCGCCGACGCCGTTCATCAGATCTACCGCCGCATACCGCCCTATCATTTGATCGCCTGGGTGTACGTGCTACCCGGACTGCGACAACTCTTCCGCTTTGGTTACGCACTTGTTGCCCGCAATCGGCACCGGTTCGGTCGCATGGAGTGTGCCGAAGCGTGCGAGGTTTCGTACGGTGAGAGCCAACAACGGCAGACTCGCTATCCGTAGACCGCGCCAACTTCGGCGATAAGCCGCTTCAATCCGACTTCACAGAGTGCTTGCTGTCGAGTTTTTGTTCGACACAGTTCAGCTGTTGACGTACCAGCTCCCAATCTGGCTGCAAGGCATTGGCTTCCAGGTACTGTTGGTGAGCGAGAGAGAAATCAGGGGATGACTGGTTAAGCTGGGTGTGAGGAAGATCAGTCGCGCGGTCCCAATCGGGCGTCCACAAGCGACGGATGCGTGGATTCTATGGTGTTCTAAATGGCAAGACCCGGGAATATTTGAAATAAAATGTTTTGCAAGGAGCAAATAGTACGACCCGCGCTTTTGTTAACAAGCTTGGCTGCTACTTTACTGGCGAGCGAGTTGGTGATCTCAACCGTATCGGATTTGGGGAACGCGCCCGTTGAGTCCGAGGTGACAGACGGAGCCTCCGGCTTCATGAACCACCACTCGGCATTGGGCTGGATTCCGCGTCCCAACTTCACCGTTGAAAGCCGTGACGCGCAGGGGACAGCCTTTGAGCTTCGGTTCAATTCGGACCACATGCGCGGCGCAAACAACAGCAGTACCGAGGCATTGAAGATCTTGGTGTTGGGAGACTCCTTCACGTTAGCGAGTAATCTCCCAGAGGAGGAAACTTTTGCCTCGATCATGGAAACAGAACTAAGAAATCTGGGAGCGACAGATGCGAAAGTAGCGAATGGAGGCGTGAATGGATACGGCACGCTTCAGGAGCTCGGCTACTATCGGTACCACGGGAGACGTTTTGATCCGAAGGTGGTCCTCTTGTGTGTTTATCTTGGCAACGATTTTCGAGATAATATGGTGTTCACCCGACAGGGGCGCCGTCTCAACCCCGCCCTAGTAAGGGTGCGAACAATTTCTCCGTCTCCTGAGCCATTTCTACGGAACGACGACGATATTCTCCTCCGCGACCCAATATCAGGAACAAACATTCTGAGGCCCCACTCACCTATTCCACTTTGGATGCTAAGGAACTCAACGCTCGCCCGACTTGTGGCTTCTCGGGGCGGACAACTTTGGGGTCAACTTACAGGCGCTCTCGCATATCTAGATACGGGTCATGGATACTTTTACTACGAGCTTGGTTTTTATCAGGCGCGTCGGGATGGAGAGTTCGATACCGCCATTCAAATCTTTCGAGAGTCTCTGCATCAGTTGGAATCGTTGGTAAGACACGAAGGGGCACAGCTCCTCGTCGCTTTAATACCGTCGCAGAACCAGGTAGATGACGAGAAGTGGCATGAGACGCTGTCGCAATTGCGACTTGCCGAAGGCGATCTTGGACGGCTTGATCGACGCTTCCCGAATAAGGTAGTCAAGAATATTTGTTCGTCGATCGGAGTACCCGTTTTCGACTTGACAGAGGTGATAAGCAGCCGCCAGAGTGCCTCTTCTGATCTGTTTTCGCCTAACGATCTGCATCTCGGTCCTATTGGCCACAGGCTGGCTGCAGAGGTTTTCGCCGAATTCATAACTCAAGAAATTGCCGATGAAGGAGAGTGTGTCTCGCCAAATCTTAGGGCCGCGCTGTTGGCCCTCGAGGGAGATGAGGAGACGGCTGTACGTATCATGGCGACCTGCGCGAAATATTTCGCGTCTCTTCTCGTAAGTGGGAAGCTCCATTTGCAATTGGAACGATGGCGGGAAGCGCATGCGGCATATAGCACTGCCACCCTTATCGATCCCAATTCGATCGAGGCTATCCGAGGTATGGGAGATGCGCTACATGGGTTAGGCGATACGGCAGGTGCAGTCGAGAGGTACGAATTGGCATTGCGGATTCGGCCGGAGTGGTGGCCCCTACACGAAAGGCTCGCGATCTTGCTTCAGACCTCCGGTCACCAACTTCGAGCCGCCCGTTATCGACTTCAAGTTGAGAGGTTGCTTAGCAGCCCTGATAGCCGGCGATTGTGGAGGACAGAACACCTTTTGGTTGGTCGATTGCTACTCGCCAGACGGGAATGGCACGAGGCAGAAATTGAACTGAAGCGCTCTCTATATTTGTGCGCAAACGCCGACGATTCTTCTAGTGTTCATTTCGCCTTGGCCCAGCTGTACGAGTCAACGGAAAAGCCAACAGAAGCCCTTGTCCACTACTCGTCTGTCCCGGCTGTAGCTGGGATATATCACCAGGCACAAAGCAATATCGGAGTTCTCTTGGCGAAATCTGCCGACCTCGACTCGGCTCTTCACCACGTCACTACAGCCCTTTTGCATAAACCGAATCATGAGCCCGCGCAAAAAATTTTCCGCTTCATAACCCTGCGACTACTCCGACAGGGATCCGAGGCAATTGTAGAGAGAGAATGCCGCCGACTACTGTCATCATTGGACAACATGGAGGTTCGGCTAATTCTTTCCGGGGCCCTTCACCTGCAGGCCAAGTTCGCGGAAGCTGTTGCCGAGTGTGAAACCCTTGTCGAGCGTCATCCGGGTTTCTTCCCCGCTTATCTGCAGCTGGGCGAGTCTCTTGAATCACTTGGTAAATTTGATCGGGCCCAAAGAGTGTACCGAGCGTTGCTGGCCGAGGGTCCGGATCCAGTCATAGAAGCCAGTGCACGTAGAAGACTAGGAGTGTTGCTCGAATAGGGATAATATCCGCGAGGTGTAATGCCTGCTAATTTTTCGGGAGAGGTGTGTGCTCAGCAGCTTGTGGGGGAAGAAGCTGGGACTGACGACCTTGGCCGATCTTGATGGTATCCTGCCGAAGGTCGAGAAGGAGATGCGCAACCTGCAGGCCGCAGGCCGGGCCGGAAAGACAATCGCGAACTACGCAGAGGCACTGGCCGCGCTGTGTGACTGGTGCCAGCAGCGCGGGTATCTTGCTGACGATCCGCTGAAAGCCCTGGTGGCCTTCGACACGACGCCCCGAACCATCAGACGTGTGATGACAGAGGGGGAGATAGCGCGACTACTCGATGCGTGCCCTGCCCATCGCCGGTTGCTGTATGAAACTGCCCTCCTTTCTGGCCTGCGCGCAAACGAGCTACGCAGTTTGACGCTGAAGGACCTGGATGTAACGAGGGGCGGATTGAATCTCGACGCAAAGTGGACGAAAAACCGGAAGAATGAATTCCAACCCCTGCCGTTGTGGTTGGTAGCGAAGCTGCAAGCAGCCGCAGAAAGGGGCGATTCCGAGCAGCTGTACAGATTGCATTATTTGCGTCGGGACGCGAAGAGAAGAGCGCCCAGGAATCCGCTTCTTTTCGTTCCGTC
>CAYNZV010000098.1:0-15738 GCA_964401715.1 uncultured Gemmatimonadaceae bacterium
TTGGCAATGGCCGCCATCGGCGGCACCAACGGCACCTCACCGACACCTCGGATGCCATGGGGACTACCGGGATTGGACACTTCCACCAGAACGGTCTCGATCAGCGGCAGATCGAGTGTTGTGGGCATACGATAGTCGAGAAAGGTCGGGTTGGCCATGGTGCCATCTTTGTTGTAGAAATACCCCTCGCTGAGAGCCCAGCCGATTCCCTGGACAACTCCTCCTTGAATCTGCCCTTCCACGTAGCTGGGATGAATCGCCTTGCCCACATCCTGAACCGCTGTATAACGGAGGACTGTCACCTTGCCGGTTTCCGGATCCACCTCCACATCGACGATGTGCGTGGCGAAAGCGTTGCCCGGCGACGGTGCGCTGATGGTCCCGCACCCTTCTATGGGTCCACCCGTTGAACGCTGTTCCTCGGCCACCTCCTTGAAGGTGAGCTTTTTACTGGGGTCAGACTTGCTGACAAAGTCGGCATCAACGAATTCAACGTCACCTTCCTCCAACTCCAGTTGCTTTGCGGCACGAATGCACATCCGCTCCTTGATATCCTCAGCGGCGAGATAACACGCATATCCGGTGGCATAGCAGACACGACTGCCGCCGGTACCATCGGTGTAGGCGATGGAGTCGGTGTCCACGACCATCGGATTGACCTCCGTCGCGGACAGACCGAGAGTCTCGGCGACGATCATCGCCATGGAGGCACGGCTGCCGCCAATGTCGGGGGAGCCCTCCAAAAGATTCACGGTTCCATTTGGATTGACGCTGATGGTGGCCGAGGACTGGCCTCCGCCATTGGACCAGAATCCAGAGGCAACACCCCGGCCCTGGTTGGGACCAGTCGGCATCGGACTGCGGTAATGCTCGGAATTCATCGCCGCTTCTGCAGTCTCGATGCATCCGATGTCCCCAAAGGGGATGCCGTTGGCACGGCGAGTACCCTTTAGGACGGCGTTCTTCTTCCTGAGCTCCAAAGGGTCGATGCCCAACTTTTCGGCTAGCTCGTCCACCACCGATTCGGAAGCGAATGCAGCGTTGGGAGCCCCAGGGGCACGATAAGCGGCAGACGAAGGTTTGTTGTTGACCACGTCGTAGGCATCGATACGCACGTTGGCAATGTTGTACGGAGCGAGCATGCAGGAAGCGCCGGCACCCACCGCCGAGCCCGGGTAAGCGCCGGCCTCGTAAGCCAGATAGACGTCAGCGGCGATGATAGTGCCATCTTTGGTGGCTCCCATCTTCACCTTGATGTAGGAACCTGGCGCCGGCCCGCTTCCCTCGAACACTTCTGAGCGCGACATCACCATCTTCACCGGGTGTCCGGTCTTGCGCGACATGACCGCCGCCGCCGGTTCCAGATAGATGGAGAACTTGCCACCAAACCCACCACCGATCTCGCAGGGAATAACTTTGACCTTCGAGACCGGGACCTGCAGCACGTTGGCCACCTGAGCGCGGATATCGAACGAACCCTGGGTGCTCACCCAAACCGTTACAGAGCCGTCGTCGCGCCAATGCACTGTCGTGTTGTGCGGTTCGATATATCCCTGGTGGATTGTCGCCGTGTGGAATTCCCGCTCCACTATTACTTCCGCCTGAGCGAATCCCGCTTTTATATCGCCCATTTCGTTGCGGTTGTGGGAGGAGATGTTACTCTTCCTGCCGGTGTCCTCTCCGAATGCTTTCGTGGTCCGATTCTCGTCCAGCAAAGGAGCGTCATCCTTCATCGCCTCCAAGACATCGATAACGGCTGGCAGCGGCTCATATTTTACTTCGATAAGATCCAGCGCTTCGTCGGCAATGTGCGAGTTAATGGCGGCCACCGCAGCCACGGCATGACCCTTGTAAAGCACCTTTTCGGACGCCAAAGAATTCTTCGCCAGCTCACGGATGTTGACGATCGATTCCCCCACCGTCGACAGTTTATCTACCGCTTCCACCAAGTCGTCCGCAGTCGCCACGGCGCGCACACCTTCCAGTTTCATCGCTTTGTTCGTATCGATAGAGACGATGCGGGCGTGAGCATGGGGACTGCGCAGGACCTTACCGTAAAGCAAGCCAGGTATGCGCACGTCGGCCCCGTAGATTGCGCGTCCCGTCACCTTATCGGCACCATCGTGACGGACAGGACGGGTCCCTATGACCTTATATTTTCCTTCACTGGTGAATTCGGGATACGAAAAAAGGGAATCAGCCATGATTGATCTCCACTGAAAGATTCGTCAAATCGGTTGTTGCTAAACGGGTTCGCGTTGCTCGAAAATGGTCTCCATTTCAGTGCGCAGTGCCATCTCTGCCATCTCATCGTCCGCCGGACGGGGTCCGGGGTTGCCCGCGGCCTCGAGGATCAAAGGCAACACGTTCAGGTCTGAGACGGCATTGATAAATATGTGCCCGAGGCCGAAGACAAAATCCACTGCCCGCTGGATGTCTTCTGCTTCTTCAAGAGGTTCGTACCAGGGATCGCGGGTGCGTTCCCGCTCTCCCCAAGGCCTCCGGGCAATCGACTTGATGATCTGTACCGCCACCTGACGTTCCGTGCACACCTCCAGCAGTTGCTGGACATCGTCATAGTATTCGCCGTCTTGGTGCAGAGGCCAGTTGTATGGCAACAGCACCGAATCGAACGGAAACCGCTCCAGACTACGCAGGTGCATCTTGGGCGTCACCAAACCGTGGCCCGTAACACCGATGAAACGCACCCGGCCATCGTTGCGTGCCACCTCCAATGCTTCCAGCGCCCCGTTTGGCCCCATCGCCGTCTGCCAGCCCTCTTCGTCGGTCAAGCCATGCATTTGGATCAGGTCGATCTGCTCGATCTGCAGCTGCTTGAAGGAGATGGCGAGATTTTTTTCAGCCCCTTCGCGAGTTCGCTCACCTGTCTTGGTGGCGAGGAAGAACCGTTCACGGTGTTCTCGCATCCAGGTGCCGATGAGGGTCTCTGAGTTACCACCTCCGTAACTGCGAGCGGTATCGATGTGATTGACGCCGTGCTCCAGCAGGGCCTGGAGACCGCGCTCCGCTTCCTCGGACCCGTGGTCTTTCTTGAAGGCGGCACCGCCAAAGAGGACACGGGTACTTCGGTGGGCGGTGCGGCCAAACTGAAGTGTCGGAATCATCGTTGTATCATCCTTCGTGAGTTGGGCTTTGAATGCAGCAACAGGTAGCAGAATAATAGATTGACCTAAGCCACCAGTCCACTCCTCAAATGGTGTGCGGGAATCGGCATAAAAAACGGGCACCCGTCGATCGCGGGCACCCGTCTCTCGTATTGTGGATGGGCGTGGTTATTTCGGCTGCGGCACAATACGGATGTACGGCAACGGCGACTTCCAGCCGTCCGGATAGGTTTCTTTTGCTTCGTCGTCCGAAACCGCCGGCACGATGATCACGTCCTCTCCCTGCTTCCAGTTGACCGGTGTGGCCACCTTCTTTTCCGCGGTGAGCTGGCAAGAATCCAGCAAGCGCATGATCTCATCGAAATTGCGACCGGTACTCATCGGGTAGGTTATGGTCGCTTTGATCTTCTTGTCGGGACCGATGACGAATACCGAACGGGCAGTGGCATTGTCCATCGGGGTGCGACCTTCTGAAGTGTCGCCGGCATCGGCGGGCAGCATGTCGTAGGCTTTGACAACCTTGATCTCGGGATCGCCCACCAGTGGGTAGTTTATCGCATGGCCTTGGGAAGCTTCAATGTCCTTGGACCATTTCTCGTGATCACTGACCCCGTCTACACTGATACCCAGGACCTTACAGTTGCGCTTATCGAACTCCGGCTTCAGGCCGGCCATAGCACCCAACTCGGTAGTACAGACCGGGGTGAAATCCTTTGGATGAGAGAACAAGATCGCCCAACCGTCGCCGATCCACTCGTGGAAATTGATGGTTCCTTCGGTCGTATCCGCGGTGAAGTCGGGGGCTTCGTCGTTTATTCTAAGGCTCATAGGGGACCCTCCTTGAACTAATAGGGACGGTGTGAAAATAGACGTGAGGAGCGCAAACGCTCCTCACATAAAGAGGTGGATAATATGATGAATGACTCTCAGGCGAACAAGAAGCCCTTCGGCTGCGCGGTTCGCTGATCCGTCAAGTCAGTGCCACTGGTCGATGTTGTCCGACTGATCGTCCTCTCCGTCGAAATCCGTGGCCGCAAGTCGTTCTACCAGCGCTTGTGGATAAAGAAGGATTGCTCGTGATACAGATGTCTCTCCCCACCGTGTGCAAACTGGCCAGACCGTCGATACTGGCCACAAAGGGATTGTCGCTGATCCTCAAATCACCAACGATCAGACTAAAGGTTTGTAAGTCCCGTCGAGGAAAGAACTATCCCGAAGAGTATTGAGCAAAATGGCACCATATTTTGGAAGGCGCCTATATCGACCTGCTTGGGGAGATTGCTGATCCAGTAGTAATTGCACCCTACCTTAAAGACCATAACGCTAGGTGTAGTTGAATATTGACCACTGTCACCTGTACGCATTCCGCGACATTTTGCGAACTCCGTCTGGGTAACTGGGTTCTAAGAATGACGCGAACTCATAGCTATGTTCGCTCCTGTGGTTTCACACCCGCGGCGCTGTGCATCGGTTGGGCAATGAATGCCGTTCTGGCTTCTGTTGCAGCCTCAACCGCAGCCCACCATTCTTCAACCTCATCATCGTCCAGCAATGCGGCAAACTGCGGATACAAACCCTCGAGCCGCTCTCGGTCTATATAGATGGCCAGCTGCGGCAACATCCGCACGTTCTCCAGTCCTGCCTCCGTAAACCTTCGATAAAGACTGCGATCTGCGCAGCCCTTCTCACCGACACCACCCCACCATCTCGGGGGTGCTTCGACCTTTTGTAATATTTCCGCCCGTAAAGGTAGATTCACCACAACGTGGGTATCCATGGAGCGCACTAGCACCCCAATGCGACCACCCGGTTTAACGACTCGGACCATCTCTTCCAGTGCCTCCTCCACATCCAGCTCTTCTAAAACGGTAAACGATAATGCCGCATCAAAGCTTGCATCCGCGAACGGTAGCGACTCGGCGTTACCCTCCTTGAAATCGATGGCATCACTGTTGGTCAACGCTGTCGCTTCGGTGAGCAGATAGCTGTTTACGTCAACACCAGTGAACAAACATTTGCCATGATTCGAAGCCATGAAGCGGCTAATCGCCCCAGTGCCGCATCCTACCTCCAATACTCGCTCGCCTGGCCGCAGTCGCGCAACCTCCACGACCTTATCCACTACATCCAGATAACCGCTCGACCGGGCGCGTCCTTCGAGAACGGCGGCCGGCCCTAGGTGCGAACCGCTGACGGTGATAGTGCAATATCGCTCACTCAATCGTTGTGCTAGCGGTTCCCACTGAGACTTTGCCAATCCCAGTGGAAACAGCACCAGACCTGGTCCCGAACCACGCACCATATACCTGATACCAGCATGCTCTCCCTCGCCCTGCTCACACGCAGCTTTGGGGACCGGAAGCTCAGCGTTGGCATATTCGAGAAACGCTTCCCACGCAAGCACAATCTCATCTGTTCGGTCGGCAACGATATCGTCCCACAATTCACGCGAATAGCCGGACAGCTTTAACGATCTAACATCGGCAAACGAATTGATCACGGACTCTATCTCCCAGTTGTCAGGTCCCCCTTCGCCGTAAAACAGAAACAGAGGCCGTGCGAAGTTTTCCAAAACGGAGGTATTGGGGGGCAAACCGCCGGCGAGCGTCAACGAACCCAGCAGCTGGCTATTATTGCTCGCCAAGTCTTCCCAATCGCCTGGCCACTGATGAGCGGCTGCGTGCACCTTCTCGAGCTTCAGGTGCAAAAAAAGCTGATGAATACGTTCATAAACGTGAAGGTTTTCGTCGACCATGGTATTTTTCCTTGAGTTCCAACATTTTGCGGACACGAAAGATCAGGCTGACTATGATAAGAATTCGATGGCCGGTTGAAAGATATTGTCGCTTCCAAGCGGGCAATTTCTGCTGTATTTGAGCATTGTGAGTTTCAGGGGTTTGATTATTCTAAAAGAGTCACGCTTCTGTCTCGGGGCAATCAGACGTTCGAAGAAAAACACCGAAAGCTGGATGCAACTCTATGAGCATAACATTGAAATGGAAAAAAGAGCCGGGTATTCGAATTCAGAACTCGCGCCCCCTCGACAACGCCAAACTCCTCGCTCCCTGCATCACCCGTAATCCCGCTGGCAGCTACCGGTTGTTCTACACCGCCGTAGGTCCAGCCAAGCCTTTCGACGCCTGCCAGGGGTACTTACTCAGCGCGACGTCTGACGACGGTCTGAACTTCGAACCGGAGCCAGGCATCCGGTTGGCGCCGCAAGAAGACCTCCCGCAAATGAGCATCCGCGCACTATGCTGCACCATTAGCGACCTTGGCGATGGTCGGTGGCGGATGTATTTCGAATCTCGCGGTGCCGATTATCCACACGTGATCTGCAGTGCCGTTTCAACCGACATGCGCACCTGGAAGCTCGAGGAAGGTATCCGCCTCGAAGCGTTTGGCGGCCTAGGTGGCCCCCGTTACCTGCAACTGCCGGATGGCCGTGGCCGCCTGTATTGTTGTGCGGCAGTACTCGGCTCCAATGGCAAATCCCAGAAGCATGTAGTCAGCGCTGTGACTATCGACGGTGTCAACTTCGAGATGGAACCGGGATTCTGCATAACTCCCCAAGACGTGGGACCAAGTTCAACGGGAATGACCGCCGCAGAGGTAATTCCGCCAAAGAAGACCGGTGATCGTTGGACCATGTTTCTGTCCCCTTGGTTCGCACCAACTCCAGGGTCGGGACCTTACCCCAAGCCACAGCTCAACGCCGACGCCCAGGCCGACGAGTTCGTCCGCACCTCGGTTTCCGGCGACATTTCCGGATTCCGCTCGCGCATCCTGGTCGCCTATTCTGATGATGGCTCGAGTTTCGAAACTGGTGGTTGTGCCATTGAGGGGGGTGGGTACGACTCTGAGGAAATAGATGCGATACACGCCGAGGATATGTCGTTGATCGAAATCAATCCGGGACGGTACCGCATGTATTATGCCTGCTGCGATCGCTACGGTAACTGGCGCATTGCCAGTGCCGTTTCCGAAACCGATTAGCGCACATCAATTCGCTGGCGACCCTGCTCCCAGATGAGGTTGCGTAGGTTATTTCTTCTGAGCAGTAGACGCGCTAACGCAAACGTCACTCGCGGCAAACCTGCACTAAGGATAAAGATCAGGCGCACAATGGTTAACTAGAGGCAATCATGATTTCATGTTAACTATCGAATCTCATTCCACTACGGTCGATGTTCAGGTAGATGTCATCAGCGGCTTCGGAAACAACGGCAATCACCAAGTGGTGCATTACGATGGTAACGGTGCATATATCAGCTGGACCGACTAGCGGAAGAACGGGAGTTTAAACGAGAATTGGAATCAGATGGCAGGACAGCAGACGACAGGCAGCTTGGCGCTTTTAACGTCCCGCTGGACATCACGATCGACACCGCCAGATGCTGTACTTGCGCGACTGCTTCTGTGACCGCATCGTGAAGATCCGCCCAAGTGGAAAATCGGTCGTCTGATTGGACAAAAACGAACAGGCAGATGAGAAACTCTGGCACGAGGGTGGTATAGCAGAGAAGGGAGTCGGTGTTCCTGAGCGCCACAATCCGTACGGGTTACGTTTGGACGATGATGTAATCTATGTAGCGAACAAGCAGAACTTTCGCATTCAGATCATCCGCCCACCCTTGCCCCATCTCTCGATCCACTAGAAGAATGGAGAAACAATATGTCGCCATTGAGATTTAGCTCCGAAATGCAACGCCAATGGGCCATCGACGGCTATCTCCTGCTGGACGGCGTGCTAAAGAAGAATGAGCTGAAACGTATCAGTAGCGTCGTAGATCGCCTCTATCGCACGCATGCCCAGCCCGGCACCAAAACTGGCAACAAAAAAACGCTCGATCGCAGAAACGCGTTGGATGATGACGACGTGTTCGTGGAGTTCATTGATCACCCTGCCACTTTCGACTTGGTGCTAGACATCCTCGGTCCAAACATCCAGCTGAGTATGGCGGAAGTGGTGGTGCGCCCGCCCGATCCTCGCTTCAAAGGTTTTATTCACACTGACGGTGGACAGGCGATGAAGCAGATCCGTGTCACCGAAACCAGCTGGCCGCTGCAGATCAAGATCCAGTACTTCCTCACCGACGTGAACAGAGAGGATCGGGGCAACTTCACGGTTTTTCCCGGCAGTCACCTGCGACCCTATCCCGACCAGCCGGTGGCGGTGGATGCACCCGGCGCGGTACAACTTCAGGCGAAAGCGGGCGACGCCGCTGTTTTCGCCCACTCGCTGTGGCACGGTGCCGCTCCCAATCATGCACACCGGGCTCGTAAAACGTTGATCTACTGCTACAGTCAGATGTGTTTTCGGACCTTCGACTTCCTTCAGCACGCGCCGGAGGTGCTGAAAAAATGCACGGCACGGCAACGGCGTTTGTTGGGAGACCTAGGCAGGGACTGGCGCCCAGGAGCCTACTTCTACGCCCCCGAGGATCAGGGTAAGGTCATGAAATACAACAGCCGCTTACGCCGAAACGGCTCGAATTTCTAATGCCGGAGATCTCCCGCTTTTTCGGAATTGTGATCGGCATGTTTACCGAGGTCAGCACCATCACCCGTAGTTCCATGCGTACTGTTCAGACAATTCGGCGGTATATGCGATTAATGATGAGGTTGCGTTGATTGCTGGGAGTCTTCCCCATCGATAGCTGCGTCTTGTCGAAGCATCGGCGGAGCTTCACATTCTGGAATTGAAAGAGGATTTGGAGCTTCTTTAAACGGCAACTTTCTAATTGAATTGCACCCTTGGCGTAAACGAGACAAAGTGACGCATCACATGCACCTTGTCGTCTGTTCGCGATCGTTGGTCGCTCACGGATCCGAATCGAATTTGATGACGGATTGAACCAAGAGATCGACTTTCAACCTATCCTCAAAGCCTCTTGTTCGGGCCCCTGCGGAACGAAAACATCTTTAGTCAGGTGAGTTTGCGCGAGGGAATAGGTGCGCTCATCTAGCCCACGTGTTACCGGCCTTGACCCGGCTACCTTACACGACTGGCCATCTCTGTAAAATTATATGAATAAGATGGCTGGCCGCTGGAAAAGCACGAGAAAAAAGTTTGATGGCGCGATATTCGCCCGCTAGGGCGATCAACGGGCTCCTTCCGGACATTAACCTCAGACATCTTCAACCGGACGATGGCCCTTCAGGAAGAGAGTCAGCGGAATAGCTGCGGTCATAATCCCTGCGGCGGCGTAGTAGATCACCTGAAGACTGTACAGATCTCCAATCTTTCCCAGTACAAACGGCGAGACGGCGGCGGCAACGAAGGTAATAGTGTAGAACATCGAGTAGCCCCTGCTTCGATGACTCTGTTCGAAAGTCGGCACGATTCCGATGTAGAACACCGAGGATGTCCCGTTCAAAACGAAGCCGAAGAATGGGACCAGCAAAACGAGCTGCCACCCCGGTGCCACGGAGGGCAAGGCCAGGCAACAAAGCAGTTTGAGCAGGCTCGTCGTCAGAATGATGGCTTTCGGACCGAGCTTTCTGATCGGTAAGCCACAAAACAGTTTGCCGAACGCACCCCCGAGAAACGCCAGTGATACGAACCAACCGATGTCGTTCTCTTCAACACCTATTGCAATAAGCTGAAAGCCGAGAAAAGTAAAAGAAGTGGCGCGCACCGCCTCGTCGAGAAAACCGATGGCGGCGTAGAACGAAAACTGACCCGGCTGCCGAATCCCCTTGCGCCAGAAGGAGACCGTGGCTTTGTCCCCTTCTTCCGTTGCGATCCGATCGCGATCGAGATGCCGACGCCGATGTCCGATCTCGCGCCGGAAGAACAGAAAAAATACGATCGCCGCTACCACTCCGATGCTGCCGAGACCGGCGAAGCTCCCTTGCCAGCCGACGCGAACCACCAACAAGCCTGCTAACGCCGGAAACAGTACCTTGCCCACGTCACCGAAAAAGTTCAGCGTGCTGATAGCCGGGCCGTTCTTGTGAGGCGGAAAGACATTTGACACCAGACCGGTACCCACCGGATGGTAGACGCTGCCACCAAAACCGGCGGAGAAGATCAGGAGCAACGTGAGCGGGAAACCGACAGCTAGGAGGAGGGCAATGAAGCTAGCGCTCTGCCAAGCGATGCCCACGCCGAGAATGAGAATCTCGCCGATGCGCTCCGACAGCAGACCCGCGGGTATCTGGAAGATGCTGATGGCGCCGTGGCTAGCCGCTTTGATAAAACCAGATTGGGTATAGCTAAGGCCGAGGTCCGCCGCTATGAAGGGCAGCAACAGCGAGATGCTCGCCAGATGACCATCGGTTATGATGTGGAGGAGACTGCACCATCCGAGATAGATCCGCGGTCGTCTCGGATGAACGTTCGCGGTCATGTCGAATGTTTATACGGAGTCGAGCGACCGGGATTTCTCGGCGCGCTCCCCCAGGACCTCGCCATAACGACCTCTGAGCTAAGCCTGGTTGGCCAACCGTCGCGGTCCGACGCACCTCCCGCGTTGACAAATTCCGCCATAGACGGGCAGGCTACGAGCACTCCGTCTTACGCGCTTCCACACGCCATGTGTTCGTCGGACAGGTTGCCGTTGGAATCGAATTCCAATGGTCGCGGATCGGTAAGCAGTTCCAGATCGTCCCTCTCCATCGCTTCATCCAGGTACACCTCAGAACACTCCACCTCCGCCAGGTCGACGGTATTACGAATCCATATCAGCTTGGCGTCGGGTGACTCGGTGAGTCCGATCTGCGCCAGCATGGCCTCCAGCAGCTTGGCATCGGTGGCGAAATCGATCGGAATCATGGAGCCGGTGAAATGGCCGCTGGTTAGGCCGTTGATCCGTGTTACCTCCAGATCCACTTTCTCCAAGACTCGCTTGCGGCAGAATTCGGCCAACCCCATGCCCTCGGCGTTGCCGTGGGTTTCCGCGGTCAAGTCGCGCAGGGCGATCATTCTGACTTTGGGATACTCGTCTTCCGAAGACTGATGCACCAGATTGCGGCGACCGGTGATGCTCAGATCGAAACCGGTACCGCTGATGTTTTTGCCCACCTCGTCGATAAGCAGCACATCCGCCATCCGGAATGGCAAACGCGCCGCCCACTCTTTCGCCTTAAGGAGCAACGCTTTCTCCCGCTCCTCGAACCGATCAGGGGTCACCGCTTCAATCTTGGCCGTGCGGCAGTAGCTGTTCTCGACGATAGCGACGCCGGCAAGGATCGAACAACGGTCGAGCACAACACTCGCCACGCTGCGCACGATCTGACCGAAGCTGAAATCCTTGATCGCCCGATGGTAAATCTTGGCACCGGCATGTTTTCCCAGACCTATCAACATCATCTTCATCAAGCCGCTTTCGATGTCGCCGACGAACTGGGTATGGGATTTGACCCGGTTGCACACTACTACGTGGTCCGCAACGTAGGCATGTTTATCGAAGTGAACCGGAAATCCTTCGGCCGCGTCGCAAACCACCACCGTTTCCATGCTGGACCGGATCGAACACCCGCAAAACGCCTCGGTAACACCGAGGGACTCGAGCAGCCGCTGCTGGCCTTCGGCGCGACCGCCGCCGTGGCTGCCCATAGCCGGCACAATGAACGGTTCAGCACCAAGTTTTTTCAGGTGATCTGCGATCGCTTTGACGATCTGGTGGATCCCGAAGATACCGCGACTGCCTACGGAAATGGCAACCGTTTGCCCCGATTTAACCTTGCTGTCCAGAGAGAGCTCAGCCAACTGCGTTTCGACCTCCCGGGGCAGAGCCTCCACCTGCGGCACATCGAAGTGTTGCCGAACGCGAAAAATCTGGGGAAACTCAGCCAAAATTCAATCTCTTTCCAGACAAAACCCGCAGTGCGGCATGTTTCTGTTATTTGCCAATACCGAAGGTCTGAAAGCCGATCTTCTGCAACCCCTCCAGGTCGACCAGATTGCGCCCGTCAAAAAAGCAGGCCGGCTTCGTCATGGAATCGTAGATCCGTTGAAAATCCAGCTCGCGAAACTCGTCCCAGTCGGTCAGGATGGCGACGGCGTGGGCACCGTCGGCTGCGGCGTAAGGATCGGAACAAATCTCCACGTCCAGCGAGCTATCGTTTACATCATCAGCGGCACCATTTCCTGCCGTACCCAGCGACGACCGCACCTGGTCCGACTCCACCCGTGGATCGTAGACAGCCAGCACCGCGTGCTCCGCAAGCAGATCGCGACAAACATAGATGGCTGGAGACTCGCGAACATCGTTGGTGTCCTTCTTGAAGGCGTAACCAAGAATCGCCACCCGCTTTCCGGATACAGTGCCGAATAACGCTTCGATAATCCTCTTGGAGAAGCGGCGCTTCTGGTAATCGTTAATGCGCACCACATACTCCCAGTAATTGGCAACTTCCTGCAGGCCGAAGATCTCGCATAGGTAGACCAGATTCAGGATATCCTTTTGAAAACAGGAGCCTCCGAAACCCACCGAGCTCTTGAGAAACATGGGTCCGATACGGCGATCCTTGCCAATGGCGTTGGAGATCTCCTCCACATCCGCTTCGGTTGCTTCACAGAGTGCGGAGACCGCGTTGATTGAAGAGATGCGCTGGGCGAGGAAGGCATTGGCGATGAGCTTGGTAAGCTCGGAAGACCAGAGGTCGGTGGTGAGGATCTTTTCCTCCGGTACCCAGCTGGCGTACACTGACTTCAGTTGCGCGACCGCTCTGTCACCTTCCGACGAGCGCTCGCCTCCGATCAATACCCGGTCAGGTTCCTCCAAATCGCGAATGGCCGAGCCCTCCGCCATGAACTCAGGATTGGAAAGCACTTGGAAGCTGGCTCCATCCGTGCGGGTGTCGAGAATAGCGCGTACCGTCTCTGCTGTTCGCACCGGCACAGTCGATTTCTCTACCACCACTTTTTGGCCTTCCGCGACCTCGGCGATACGGCGGGCACAAATCTCAACGAATTTCATGTCGGCCGCTCGCCCGGTGCCCAAACCGTAGGTTTTTGTTGGCGTGTTCACGGCAATGAAGATGATGTCGGAATTGCGAATCGCCAGGTCGATCTCGGTGGAAAAGAAAAGCGAGACGTCTCGGTTCCGCTTTACCACTTCTTCCAATCGCGGTTCGAAAACGGGCAGATGTTCCGAATTCCACGCCGCGATGCGGTCGCTGTCCTGGTCTACCACCGTCACCATCGCCTGCTCGCAGCGATCTGCGATTACCGCCATGGTGGGCCCTCCGACGTAACCGGCACCGACGCAGCAGATACTGATCTTGTCGTCGTTCAATCCAGCAATGCCTTTCGCAATCGATCGAGCTCGTCCGCGCTCAAACCGATTATTGAGAGATAGGTGGGGATATCACCGTAGTTGTGATTGAGGTACTGCAGGGTCAATTCCATGTTCTCGGCAGCAGAAACCTCGGCGTTGAAATCTTCCTGAGTGTAGTCTTCTCCGCGTGTTTCCTTGAAGCTCGCCTGCTCGCGAGGCCAGAGGTTGGGACCACTGAGGGCATAATCGGCGATGATTGTTTCATCTGGGACGCTGGCCAATCCCAACAATAGAGCTGCGATCACGCCGGTACGATCCTTGCCAGCGTGGCAGTTGAACAACGCTGGCAGGGCGTCGGAAGCCGCGAGGGTGGAAAGCACCGTGCGAATCGACTCCTGCCTGTCGTCCAGCCAACCGCTGTAAAGCGCCAGATAACGCTGCGGAGGACGTCGTGGTTGCGTCCACTGTGATTGATCGGTGACCAGTAGGGGGTCGCCGATCAGATCGACGTTGAGGAATCTGGGGGACGATGTGGACTGGCGGTAAGCCGACGGCTGTTCACCATTTTCGCGCGCGCTCCTAAGGTCGATCACCGTTTTCAGCCCACCGTCGATGAGAGAAGCGAGCTCGTCGACGTTGATCTTGTCCAGACAGTCAGCTCTTATGAACCGTCGCCACTGGGTCCGGCGTCCGTCCCGGGTTTCATAACCCCCGAGATCACGCACATTGAACGCCCCTTTTAGCTTTATAAGTCTTGCAGGTGCCATGCTCTTCTCCAGCGCATCCTTATGAAATCCGCCTGACAAGGAGGCTGCTACTTGCCGGCGTCGTGCAGGCCGCAATCATTCGTGCTTCATTTCCGTCAAATCGTACGGATTCGACCAAGCCTTGGTGCCGTCCGGAGCCACCACCTCGAACCGGACCCACAGAGCACCGCCGCGGATTCTGAAAGTAGCCGACTCGAAAGTCCGCCCGCCGTCGTAATATTCGGTGCCCAAGGCGTCGCAGACCGCAAAGATGCGCACTGCCGCGGACGATGAGACGGTCGCCTCCACCTGCATCGCAGCATCCCCATCCTCGTCCACTCGGCGCAGCTTGATATCGTGAATCTCGGGGCCGGTGGAACCGTAAGACGTGCCGCTGGCCAGGGCGTCGACCACTGCCTGGGCGGAGCGTTCCTTCACCCGCACCATGGTCCAGGACTGATAGGTGTCCCTATTCTCCGACTCCTTAGCATGGGCGTCGTCGTTGGCCAGCATCGGATACAGACGATGCTCCTGCCCCATCCAATCGTCCCAGTGTACCCCCGACTCACCCCGCCCCATCACGCGACAGGTAGTGTTGAACACCTCGATGCCGGCAAAACCGTGCAACGGTCTGACGTCGCGCATGTAATTCACCGAGCTCCAATAAGGATGGGCCAACCAGACGTTTCCTCCTTGCTCATTCACCGCATCAATGACGTGCTGCGGCGGCATCTTCGCTGAATCCATGTCTTCGTGGATGTTGAGACAGACGAAATGGTGGGTGGTGCCGCCGAACGGATTGTGAGGATGCAGCTCGGCGCCCTGAACGAGCACAAAATCGTCCGGCGCATTCACCGAATCGACCCGCGTGATCTTGTAGTGATCGGAGATGCAGAGAAATCCGTACCCCTGGCTCACATAGCCATCCAAGCGCTCTTGGGGAGAGGGGCTGCCGTCGGAATTGGTGGAGTGGGAATGTAGATTGCCCTTGATCCAGACGTACCCTTCGTCATCGCTAAGGTCGAAAGGGCTTATGAGCGCTCTTGGAGAATCGATAGCCATTTGTCCGTTCCTTTGAAATATAAGTGTACGACGTAGATTCGATTGTCGACGGCGACCGCCAGTTCACACACCGGCATTCATGAAAATGACTTCGCTCTGTTACGGGAAAGTCGAGATTCTCGGGCACGAACTCCGTAAGTGTGGTTAAAACCTGATCATCTTCCAGATCCACCACAACCCGCATCCGTTGCATGTCGGCCGGCTCGACACGGATGCAGTGTATTAACCTGCGCCCGCTGACCGTACTACGCAACGGCTTGTCGATGCGACAGTAATGGGAATCTCCATGGGCGACCATCACCGGTTTGCCAAAGCTGACAACTTCCAGTCGTAGAGCATCGACGAACCCCTTATAAGCCTCATAATCCAAGGTGAGGCTGTCGGTAGAGGCGCCTCGAAGCGGAGGTTGGCATAGATCATCGGGAACGTGCCGGCAGCACCGTTTCCCGTCGATGCCGCAAAGCTTTGCTGCGTCTAGGCGACAGCTGCGCTGGCAGGTCATTCCACCGCGTCGCCGAGGGTCCGGCTTCGGAAACCCAGCTGGCGTTCAGACTGCCACCACATCCTTCTTAACAG
>CAYNZV010000099.1:0-15720 GCA_964401715.1 uncultured Gemmatimonadaceae bacterium
TGCCTGAGTTTCAAACGCGATGTAAGGTGTTGTGGAATGACGACTTCTTGTACGTTGCGGCGGACCTGCAGGACCGCCACGTCTGGGCAACAATCAAACAACGAGATGCCACAATCTACCACGACAACGATTTTGAGATCTTTATCGATCGCCGACGGCGACACCCACGAGTATTATGAGATAGAAATCAACGCCTTCGGCACTATTCTCGACCAGCTTCTGACGAAGCCGTACCGCGATGGCGGCACCGCGGTGACGGCGTGGGATATCGGTGGTCTGCAATCTGCCGTTCAGATATGGGGTACCCTGAACAACCCGTTGGACGAAGACGAAGGGTGGACCGTCGAAATGGCGCTGCCTTGGCCGGTGTTGAAGGAATGTGCCCATCGACCGGTCCCACCAAAGGCGGGCGACTACTGGCGGGTCAATTTTTCCAGGGTGCAGTGGGACGAAAGTGGAAAATCGGGAAAGGCGACAGGCAGTCGATCCCGAACCTGGTGCTGGTCACCGCAGGGCACCTCGACGATGCATCATCCCGAGCGGTGGGGGTATGTTCGGTTCTCTGGAGACACGCCAAATGGTAGCAGGCCGCCACCCTCGGCTCCGAGGTATGCTGAAGGTTTACGGCTCTTGCGCGAGATCTACGACGAACAACGCCGATTTTACGATGCCAGCGGTCGCTATGCCGCTGATATAGATACCTTGGGAATCACCCACCGGCTACTGCAGAATTTCCTATGGCCACCTTCGATGACGGCGACAGATCGGTGGTTCGAGGCTTATGTGGAGGAAGTGGAAGATTTGGATGGTGACGGTGAAATCGATAGGTGGTACGTCAGGCAGGACTCCAAGACCTGGAAGGAGTAAGCATTGTCCTCCTGGTGTAACTACACTACACCGTCGACGGTTTGCGAGCGCTTGTGCAGCAGGATCATCATGGCCGAGAGATCAGCCGGAGAAACCCCCGAGATGCGCGAGGCTTGACCGAGGGTCCGCGGTTTCACGGCCGCAAGTTTCTGTCGAGCCTCCGTCGAGAGGTTGAGTGCCTCGCGAGCGTAATCGAAGCTCTCAGGTATCAGCATATCCTCTAGGCGTTTCAGTTTATCGGCCTGATCCACCTGCCTTTTTATGTATGATTCGTATTTGATTACTGCTTCTACGTGTTCCGCGGCGTCCTGCGTTAGGCGTTCCGCCGGAGGTGCCATGGCCACTATTTGTTGGTACGACAATTCTGGACGTCGCAACAGATCGGCCAGAGTCGCCGATTCCTTCAGCGGCGCGGATCCCCGACCCCGCAGTGTTTCCTGCACCTTTTCATCCAATCCGATCCGTTGCTCGTTAAGTCTGACCAGTTCCGCTACAACCTGCCTGTGTTTGTCCTGGAAACGTGCATAAACGTCGTCTCCAACTAAGCCAAAGTGGCGACCCATCTCCATCAGGCGGTAGTCGGCATTGTCTTCCCTGAGTAGCAGCCGGTACTCTGCTCGCGAGGTGAAGATTCTATAGGGTTCCTGGGTCCCTTTGGTTACCAGGTCGTCCACCAAAACGCCGATATAAGCCTCTGAGCGCTGCAGGACGAACGGCTCTTCATTCCGGCTTTTCAATACGGCGTTGATGCCGGCCACGAAACCCTGCACTGCCGCCTCTTCGTAACCCGTCGTTCCGTTAATCTGGCCGGCGAAAAACAGGCCCTGTACACGTTTGGTTTCCAGATTCGGATTCAGTTGGGTGGGGGTGGCGTAGTCGTACTCAACGGCGTAAGCCGGGCGCATCACCTGGGCATGTTCGAGGCCAGGTATGGTGCGCACAATCTGAATTTGCACCTCTTCCGGCAAGCACATGGACAATCCGTTGATGTAATGTTCCAAGGTTTGCCGGCCTTCCGGTTCGATGAATATCTGATGGCGGTTTCGCTCCTTGAACCGGACGATCTTGTCTTCGATGGAAGGACAGTAGCGCGGTCCTACGCCCTCGATCAGTCCGCTGTACATCGCTGATCGCTCTAAGTTCTCTTCGACCAGTCGATGGGTTTCTGGGTTTGTATAGGTGACCCAGCAGGGGATTTGGGTTTGCTCGATTCGCTGCGTTTGGTAGGAGAACGGTCGTGGGGGATCGTCACCGGGTTGGGGCTGCGTGGCCTTGAAGTCGATGCTGCGGCCGTTGACCCGTGGCGGCGTTCCGGTTTTCATGCGCCCCAATTCGAATCCGAGGCCTGCCAACCCTTCGGAAGCGCCATCCGCCGATTCCTCGCCCGCACGGCCGGCTCGATGGGTCACGTCTCCCACGTAGATCTTACCGCGCAGGAAGGTCCCGGTGGTAAGCACTACTGTCGATGCGCCAAAACGACAGCCGCCCTTCAGCCCAACACCAAGTATCCTGCCTTTATCGACAAAAAGCTTTTCCATCATACCTTGGCGGACGTCGAGGTTGTGTTGTTTTTCGCAGACGAACTTGAGCTCGAATTGGTAAGCTTTCTTGTCCGCTTGGGCTCGGGAGGCGCGGACCGCAGGGCCTCGGCTGGTGTTCAAGCGCCGAAACTGAATGCCGGTCCGATCGATATTGAGCGCCATCTGTCCGCCAAGGGCGTCCAACTCCTTGACCATATGCCCTTTGCCGATACCGCCGATGGCTGGGTTGCATGACATCTGCCCGATGGTATCTATGTTCATGGTCAGCATTAGGGTCTTGGCCCCCATGCGGCTGGCAGCTAAGGCTGCTTCCACGCCGGCATGACCGCCGCCAACTACGATCACTTCGTATGTGGCTTGGGCATCGAGAGGGGTCAAAACTGCTTATATTGCTCCCCTATTTCACTGACCACCGCGTCCAACACTTCTTCAGCGCTTCCCTCCCGTCCCATCCTCTCCGACCACTTAAACTGGTCCAGGTACTCGTCGGTGCCGTAGAGTCCCTCCTCCATGGCCACGCGATCGATTTCTTCCTGAAAGCGATCGGGCAAGGCGCGTGAGATCGGTTTCTTGCCCTCAAATGCTTTGAGTTGCGCAGGAAAGTCTCGCCAGTACAAGATTTGGTATTCCGCCACGTACGTATGTTTCCTTTCTCCCGGCCGTCTGTTGGGTAGCGTTGAGGAAGGGGAAGGCGTTAACCGGCCAACTCTCCTTTGCGGTAAGCGGCTAGGAAGTTCTTACAGTGGGCGTCTCGGCCCAACAACATGTCCTCGGCCAGTTTGTAGGAGCTGCTCTCTTTGTTCATGGAAAACACTTCGTTTAGATCGCTGGAGACGGGATCGATGATGCCGCTGTCGGCCCCGGCTTCTTCGGCCAGATTCAAGAAGACGTCGTTAACTAGGCGGCGGCAGGGTATACCGAAGGAGACGTTGCTGAACCCTCCTGTGACGTGAATCTCGGAACCGAAGTGCTGGCGCAGCGCACGGATCGCCTCAAGACAATGATTGCCGAACTCCCCGTCCACCGAAATCGGAAACACCAGCGGATCGACGTAGATGTCACCGGCCGGAATTCCCTTCTCCAAAGCGGCGTCGATCATCTGCGTCGCGTGATCTACCCGTTCGTCAGCAGTTTGCGGCATGCCAGCCTCACCGGCCGCAGTGACGATGACGCCGCACTGGTACTTCTTAGCCAAGTCCAGTGCATCTTTGCGCTCAAGGGAGGCGGAGTTGAGCATGTTCTTTTTGCCGCTCTTTGAACAGGTTTCCAACCCCGTTTCGATAATCTCTACATCGGATGAATCAATGGAAAGGGGGGTGTCGGTCATTTTCATGACCGAATTGACCAACCATTTCATTGCTAATTTTTGCTGATCGAGTTTGAGTGCAATTTCGTCCACGTTCAGATCTAGGAAGTCAGCATTGGCTTTCAGCTGCCGCTGCACCATGCGCTCCAGGTACAACAGACCAATCTCTTCGCCCGCCATCGCCGAGTCGACCGCGATTTTAACGTGTTTGACTCGACCCTCTTCGTAATCCTGAGTGCTTTTGATCTTCTCCGGAATGGGAAGGTAGCGGCGCTTTTTATCCTTGTCATAGAATCTCACCGATTCGACCCCGGACGGATCGTCCACCACCAGTTTGCCTTTGCGGAGCACGACTCTGGTGGTATGGATGTTCTCGCCAACAATGATGAAGTCCAGTCCCTTGCTATCAATCTTCATTTCCCACTCTCATTCTCGTTATTTCTTGCGTGGTGGTCCCGCTGCAGAAAGGTGTTTGCCCAGGCGCTGGTGCCTTTGAGCCCACCATCCTTAAACACTACGGCTCTATTCAACATTTCCTCTTCCTCATCGTAAGCTTTGAGCCGATTGTATGCCCGCGACCAAATGCACTCCTTCTCCCCGATTTCACATTGACCGGCGCGGGTACCTCCGCAAGGACCATTTCGTTGATTCTTCACACACTGAGATTCAGGACAGAGATAGGCGATGTCCGGTAGGGAACAGTCGCCACAATCGCGGCAATCGAAAGCCGCGATCTTGGCGGCATGTTCCAGCGCGTGCGCGGAACCCATGAGTCGGGAGTTGTCCAGTTTGCCATACAGCTTCTTGGCTAGAGCAAATCCTAGACTCTCGTTCTCGAAAAGCAGATTGTGGACCGCGCGGTTGACCTTGTACCCCAAACTTAGCTTCTCCCTGCTTCGGCGGCGGCCGCGATCGGTCTTCGAAGTGACGTAGTTCGGATTCTTTTCCGTTGAGCTCAAACCGGGTTCTCCGTCCCCGAAATAGTAGAACTCCCTTGGTCTACTAAACTGAATCTCTGTAGCGAATTGTTTCCAGTCATCTGTACCGTAACTTCGCTCCAGTTCGAGAATGCTTTCGTAATCTTCGTATTTAAGATTACCTCCGATGTAGATGCCTCGATATCCCAGCCCCCGGTGGATGGCGCACTGTTTGGCAGCCAGCTCGATGAAGAACGCCTTCCCCTTGTCCTGCGAAGCGGCTTGTTTCTCGGCGATGGCCAAGAGATCATCGCTGACGACGACTCCGGGAATGCGGCACGAGTTGAACACCCGTGCGACGGGGCCGTTGAGGGCATACACATTGCCGATGACCGGTACTGAGAGACCGTTTGCCGACATATATTTCAACAATTCGTCTTGCTTGCGGGCGTCGTAGCCGATCTGATTGATGATAAATTCGGCGCCGCAAGCGATCTTCTTGGCCAGCTTGAAATACTGTGGCATGACTTCCGACTCGAGCACTTTGTGATTGTTTACTACAGCTCCCAAGAAAAACTCGGTCTTCTGCATGCGGGCCGTTTTGCCCTTGCGTCCCACTGTTTCCAACCCACGATTCATGGTGCTGAGAATTTCCAATAAACCGACGGAGTCGATGTCGAATACTGGACTGGCGACTCCCTCGTAGCCAGCTATAGGGTAATCGCCGGACAGGGTGAGAATGTTGTAAAACCCTTCACTAGCCAGCTGCCAGGCGCGACTCTGCAATCCGTTGCGGTTTAAATCCTTGCAGGAAAGATGAATGACCACCTCTCCGCCGCGGGAGCGGAGATCGTAGGCTAAGGCATCGGTTCCGATCATGGCGTTGCCGCCGGGATTATCGGTGATGCTCAACCCGTCAATGGAGGAATTCTCAGCCAGTGCTTGCGCCAATTCCAACAGCTTCTGCCCGCTGCGATCCGCCATGGTGCCGCGCGTAGTAACTAATTCGACACAGGTGACGAAAGTGTCGGTTTCTTGCAGCAAATGGCGCAGGCTGGTTGGAGATGAGGCCGGTCTGTCTTTGCAAGTGGCCATGGTTTTAACACCTCAGCTGTGAGCGGCCAAGTCTGCAGGCATAGGCTTGAACTGGCAGGCTTCGACAAAAATATCAAAGAAGTCGGGAGTGGTCTCTAGTTCGATGTGCTGGATATCCTTAACTAACGATTCGATCGCGTCCCGCTTGCGACGCGAAATCAACACCTCTCTCGCCCCTTGCACGGAGGCGTTACCTACCTTCACTATTCGGTCCAAGTTTGCTGGCGCCAGGAAACCAATGTCCACCGCATTTTTAATATCCACGTAATTGGCAAATCCGCCGGCGAGGTAAAGCTTATCTACGTCTGCCGGGCCGATGCCCATCGTCCGTAAGACGATGAACTGTCCGCAGTAGTTGGCTGCTTTGGCTTGGGCAAGATTGCTGGCATCTTGCCGCGAAAAGGTGATGTCGCGTTCGGGCACGATGGACAGCTCATATTCGCGATCTGCGAACACTCCCTTCGGGGTCATTCTGTCGTGACGGCGCAGTTCGGCCAGCAGGTCGATGAGCCCCGATCCGCAGATCCCGTCTGGAGGCACGTCGCCTATGGTGTTGTAGGCATAGCCACCATTGATCATCTGGATCGACTCGATGGCGCCTTCGTGGCCCGGCATCCCGTACTGTATCTCGCCGCCTTCGAAGGCCGGCCCCGCCGGACAGGAAGCAGCCATCAGGCGGCCCTCGTGTAGAACTACCACCTCTGTATTGGTGCCGACGTCCACTAACATTACAGTCTCCTTGGCGCTTCCCATGTTGATGGCGACCATATCCGCCGCTACATCGGCACCGACGTGGCTGGCAATCAGTGGTAGGCTGTAGACTGTCGCTTTCGGGTTGGCGCGAAGACCAAGACGTCTCGTTTTTTCAACTAGGGCGGTCGTGGTTCGCTGGCCAGCGATGAATTCGTTTTCGATCAACGACTTGTACGGTTTCTGTCCGATACTCTGGACGTCTAGTTTGAAGATGATGTCCCGCATTGTCGAGTTGCCAGCAACAACGATCTCGTAGATTTCTTGCCTAACGAAATCGAGCTTGGCGCAGAGATCGTTGATTTCCTGATTTAAAGCTTTTACCACCGCGCGCCTTAACTCTCCCGGAAATTCACCGTCGTAGGAAATGCGATTCATTACGTCGCTACCGCCGAATCGCTGTGGGTTTTCGAACGAACGCATCTCAACGCTAGCGCCCGTCTGTAAATCCACCAGATCTAATACCACTGTAGTGGTTCCCAGATCAATGGCCAAACCATATAGGTGGCCGCGGAACTTATCGATCTCTTCGTCCCCCCTGAACACGGATTCACCTTTGCGGTGGTACAGGGGATCCAGTTCCGCCTCTTTTTCTTGAGTGGTGGTCAGAATTTTCGGCGTGCGGCGAAGTGGCTCGAAAACCAAATCTTGATCGAGCTTTTCAACTATCGCCTGGCAGGCTAGACGATAGTTGCCGCGTAGAAAAGATTCTTCTGCGGTCTTCTCGCCAAGGGTTTCGATTCCTTGTCGGACTTCCACCACACATTCATGACAATGACCAGTACGACCGCAAGAGGTGGGCACCTGCATTGCCACGTCGTCCGCATAGTCGAAAAGAGTCTTGCCAACCGACATTTGCTGGGTGATGCCATTGTGAGTAACGCGTCCAATTTCAGGATCTTTGGCTATAGGATACGAATCTGGAGCTGATTCCCAAGCAGTTCGATAGTCCAGTTTGTCGTCGCCGCCGCATGTCAGCAAACCTCCTTCGACTTTCGACTTGCGCTGATTGCGACATCCGATCTTGGCGGTGCATTCGTCGTGGCGATTCTTGTATGGGCAGCGGTAGCTTGACTGCTCGTCGGCGTGACGAGCGATTCCCGATAGCACCCCCGTCAATTTGTCGAGGCTTCTCTGGTAGGCTTCTTTGTCGATCTTGGCCATTTCAGTCGCTGCGGTGTCGCGATCTGGCGTGGACTATTGCGGGTTTCTTCAGTACTACCATCAAGTACTAGCGTGTTCCGCTTTGTGTTCGTCGATAAGCTGTTTTGCAAGCTCCACACAGGCGACGGCATCCTTGCCATAACCGTCTGCACCCATGTCGTCGGCAAACTCCTGGGTAACCGGGGCACCACCAACCATGATTTTCACGTCGTCTCGCACGTCCTCGTCAATAAAGGCTTCAATGGTTTTCCCCATGTTTGGCATGGTGGTGGTGAGCAGGGCAGACATTCCTATTAGGGGGGCATCGTGTTCCTCAACAGCTTCTAGGAATTCATCGTCTGATGTGTCGACGCCAAGATCGTGCACGATGAAACCGGAACCGCGAAGCATCATGATGCACAGGTTCTTGCCGATGTCGTGTAGGTCACCTTTTACGGTGCCCATCACAACTGTACCCGCGGGCTCAACGCCCGACGCGGACAGAATCGGCTCGATGTGCGCCATGCCCGCTTTCATCGCTCTTGCGCACGCAAGCACCTCGGGTACGAAGATGAAGTTCTCGCGAAACTTGATGCCGACGATTCCCATGCCGGCAATTAGTCCGTCATCCATAATTTCCAAGGCTTCGACCCCATTGTCGAGGGCCGCACGAGTCAATTCGTCGACAGTGTCGTTTTCGCCCTCGATCAACGCTGCCGCTATGGTCTGCATTTTGACACTGGCCTCGGCGAAGACATCGGTGACGCGCTCGATTTCCTCTGGCCGTTCGAGGAACTCCTCGATTTCATCGCGGATGAACTGGTTTGCTATCTCTTTCAGCTCTGCCATTGGTTCTTAACCTTATTTGTTGCGGTGCTACTGTGGACGGGAGTTGCCAAGACGTCAGTTTTTCTGTGCGCGATGCCAGTTCTTTACGCCTTCAGTTATTGCTTTCAGATTCTCGATCGATGTTTGAAGAGGTATAGCGCACTCCGGGCCGACTAGCTGCACCCCGGCTTCAAGATTCTTCTCGACTTCCGATGTTACTTCTTCGACTCCTTTGGAAAAAAGCGTCTCCGGGTTGTTAATGTTGCCGACTAGGGAGATACGGTTCTTGACTTCCTCCATCGATTCGAGGGGCTGGTTTTTCGAGTCGTAGTGAAAAGCGGCCATGCCGGTCTGGGCGATATAGTCCATTCGATCGACGGTGCGACCGCAAATGTGGAGAATCAGTGGAATCGGAATCTCTTGAGAGAATTCGATGTGCAACTCGCGCAAATAGCGATCGTAATACTCGCCGCTCACCAGATCGCCGGTGGCGTGATCGGGCAGGCAAAGGGCGTCGGCCCCCGCCTCAATCTGGGCCCGGCCGAAATCGATGGTAGCTTTTTTCATACGATCAAGGCAGAGTTTGGTTCGGTCAGGATCATCGAGCGACATGAGCAGAAAAGGCTCAACGCCAAAGCAATGGTATCCCAGTGACCAAGGTCCCATGGTTTTCCCTATTATCGCCACCTCGTCGCCAAATTCCTTACGCAAGATCTTGATGGCCTCGAGCACGCACGAGGTATCTTGATGAGTTAGGAAGTCGCTCGGGATTTCGATGTCGTCCGGTTCTTGCCAAATCGGCTCGCGCATCTTAACCGTCGGCCAATTGTCCTTTTGTTCCCACTGTATTTTGCAACCTAAGGCAGACGATTCCTGAATGATGGAGAAGACCGGCATGATGCTATCGAATCCAAGTTCGGTGTATCCTGTCGCGGCGAGGCGAGCCATCAGCTCAGGTTCGCGATTGGCTCGGGGGAAAGGCGCGTCGACGAGATCCATTAATTCCACTGTCGCCACCGAGGTCGGGTTGCAACATGGCGTGCGGTCGACCGGCTGCCGTTTAAAGGCAGCAAGGACGCGCTCTTTGCTAGTCATAAGTGCTATCGATTCGGTCATGGTTTTCTCTCCTTTTCCGGGATTATTCCTGTTGGCTCGGGGCCGACAGTACGCCCCTCGTGGCGAGTTGCTCTTGCTCCCGCACGGCGGCTCTCACGTTCGGTGCCCGGACCAACAACAGCCCCAACAGTGCGTCGTGGTCATGGCCGCACTCGAAGGTTACCTTGAAAGCGTCGGTGGCTTCGAGCTGGCCAAGCTTGACCAAGCCACCTGCTATTACTCTCAGGCGCTTGTCGACATTGACTCCATAATCTGAATCGGTGTGCACCTCATAGGTCCCGTTACCAAGCTTCGCTACCGCCACTTCCGTTCCTGCTTTCTTGTCGAAGATCTGAAGAGGGCGTGCAGTGGGCTCTTCGTCTGGCGGGATCTTGCAGGATTCTAAGAAGAGCCTACGGATTGGTAATACGTGGTCGTGACCGCAGGGAAACTGCAGCAGATCTTCAACCGCTGCCTGCATCTCCCCCAAAACCATCATCGCGGCTCTCACCCCCTCGAGGCGCTCAGCCGCACCGTTGATGGAGCTATAGGAATGCACGCAATACATCGGACGCTCATCGATCACCTGCTGGTAGAGCGCGATGGTGATGTCGTGGAAGTGGGTGTCCATCGGCACCAGTTCAACTCGGTGTCCAATATCCGTCATTTCGGCCATTGCTATTCTCCTCGGGCTCAACTACGCTTGACAACCGAATGTGCCTGATTCTATACTTGACCGCTGAATGGTCAGACCATCAGCATATATTACAATACGATCAATTCTCGTGCTTGTAAAGGTAAATTCTTCGAGTACGCTAACTGCGACGCTGTGCAAACGGATGTGCGGATCTATTTTTTGCACTTAAGAAGTAAGGCAGTGCGGAGATGAGTATTCAAGGGCTGCGCCCGGTGTCAAAAGCGTCCTTGAGCGACAAGATCGTGGAACAGATCATCGATCTTATTGCGCGTGACGTCCTCAAGCCCGGCGAGAGACTTCCTTCAGAAAGGGAACTCTGTACCATGTTCGGTGTCGGCCGAACGTCCGTGCGGGAGGCGTTGCGTTCTTTGTCGGTCATGGGGATCTTGGACGGAAGGGTTGGAGAGGGCACCTTCGTTTGCGACAACAATGCAAAATATCTAGAGAAGAGCTTGCAGTGGGGTCTGTTGCTCGACAGCAAGGCAGTTCAGGATCTTGCGGAGACCCGTTTGATGTTGGAGACCGAAACCGCTGCGTTGGCAGCGCAGCGGGCGACGGTCGCCGATTTGAGCGGTATTGAAGCCGCCCTAGCGGATATGAGGGATGGCCTCGATGCTGCAGATCACTTCTTGGAAAGCGATCTGCAGTTTCACCTGCTTATCGCCAAAGCAACCCAGAATCCAATTCTGAACAACCTGTTGACGATGATTCGTGCCTACCTGCAAGAGTGGATCAGGCAAAGCTTGGTGAAACCTGCCTCATCCGACAAGAGCGGACGGGCGCGAAAGTCGCTGGCGGAACACGACGCGATTTTCGCGGCTTTGCGCAGTCGCGACGAAGATGGGTGCCGACAGGCGATGAAGGCACACATCATTTCCAGCAGTTTGGATTTGAAGAGCCACCTGGAAAAGGTGCTTCCAAGGAAATCGAGCGACCGTTAGCCGTCTATCAAGGTGCGGTTGATGAACTCAGTGATGTCCTCGATTCGCTCCAGTTCGGTGAAGAGCAGGGATTGGGCGATTCTTCTGGACAGGTCGACTATTTCCGGCGGCATTCCTTCGAACGGCTGACGGCCGTCAGTGGCACTAAGCAGCAGACACCCCAGATCCCGAACTGCTGTTTTTTCGATATCCTCCTTGCCGGAGTACTCGGCAATTTTCAAGTAACCGTTCCAGAACACGTTAATCGCTTCTAGATAGGCTGCCTTCTGTAGGCTGTTGATCATGGCGCGCAGACACAGGTCGGCCGAATAGAATGCAAGGTCGAAGGATGGGTTGCCAAAATGGGCAGTAGCGAAGTCCACCAAATACACCTGCCCGGTGTCGATCCACACATTGCGGGGTCTCAAATCACCCAACACCAACGCCACCTTGTTTTTCAGCAAGTTTTGAGTTTGGGCGTCGATGATTTTCTTGAGATCTGGAAAAGCCGTAGCTATCGCCTCGTAGAAAGGTGCAATGCGGAGTTGTTCAAAGGTTTTGGTGTCTTTGAAACTGCTTTTAAGATCGGGTCGTTCGAATGTCGCGTTGTGGACCGTGGCCAATAGTTCGCCGCATTGGACAGCGATCTGCAGATCAATTTTGCCCCTCTGTAATTCTCTCTCCCACCACACCGAGTCCTTGGGAGGGGGGGTGGTCACAATGATAAAGTCGGTACGATCCTCCAAAACAACTTGGGGGATTACGTCGGGGGGGACGATTTCGTTGAGTATCTCTATACAGTGGGTTTCGGCAAAAATGCGTTTGCGGTCGACATACCAACGTGCCTTGACCTGTTGAACCTGAGACAGAGCTTGCTTTATAATCCACTCCTCTTCAGGAGCGGAAACTTGGAAGACCCGGTTCTTTTGGCCGTCGCCAATGGGCCGGATGTTCAACGGCGTTCCTCTTTTGATCAGCTTTTTGCGCTGCAGGTACGCAGACATTCCTTTGCGTTCGAGATTCATCGTTTCCTTTGACGTCTAATACGTCGTCGAACGCTCTTCTTGCGAGGGTGGTGTAAGGGCAACCAAGGGTTCAGCAGCGTGCGTCGACGAGTTATTGCCAGGAATCTGCTTCTCGGCATGATACGAGCTTCGTACCAGGGGCCCCGATTCCACATGGTGGAAACCTAACGAGTCGGCGAATTCCCGCCAGTACTCGAATTCGTTGGGCGGAACGAAACGTGTGACCGGTACATGATCGGCAGATGGGCTCAGGTATTGACCCAAGGTCAAAATGGCACAATCAACATCCGCCAAGTCTCGAATGGCCTGCTCTACCTCCACAGGAACCTCGCCTGCGCCCAACATGATACCGGACTTCGTAGGAGCCGGACTCATGTGACGTGCCCGGTTCAGGAGGTCAAGCGAGCGGCGGTAACCTGCCTGCGGTCTCATTTTGGGATAGAGCCGTGGTACCGTCTCCAAGTTATGGTTCAGAATATCTGGTGCAGCGTTCATCACCATCTGCAAAGCGGTGATGTCCCCCTTGAAATCGGGAATCAGGACCTCGACGGAGGTATGCGGACACCGTCGGTGCAACGCTTCGAGGGTAAGGGCAAACATGCTCGCCCCGCCATCCGGAAGCTCATCACGGGCGACTGACGTGATAACTACATGCCGCAGACCCAAACTGGAAACCGCAGTAGCCACTCGCTCCGGCTCATCTTCATCCAGACCAAGCGGCCGGCCAGTCTTGATCGCACAAAAACCACAACTGCGGGTACAAACATCGCCCAGTATCATGAAAGTGGCGGTGCCTTGTTCCCAGCATTCTCCCACGTTGGGGCAATTGGCGCTCTCGCAGACCGTATGCAATTGGAGGTCATTAACCAAACCCTTGAGGCGCAAATAGTTTGGGCTTCCGGGAGCTTTGGTTTTCAACCACTCCGGCAGACGTTTCCTATGCTGGATATTTCCCATAAAACTCTGGGGGAGTGTCTGTTACGAGGAATGAAGTGTAGTTGTCAAACGCGTAGATCGTCCTCATTGCTACGTCCTATCCCGCGATATCCTAAGGATTTACGCAAAAATGATCAAGGCTTGGAGGGGAGAGAGAATTAAGCAAATGTGCCGCGAATCAAGGTTTCGAGTCGACCGAATCAGCAACCTCATCCTCGTTAAGCGCTCCGATTTCCTCTTTTCGGAACCAATCGTCGTAGACACGAGGATCGCCGAGGATTTCGCGTGCTTTGTCCACCAAGGGATTGACAGAAACTAGGTAGGCAGATGCAATCCGCTGTCCGAATCCCTTCTCGAGAATTTCGTAGGTCAGCTTCCAACGGATTAACTCTTCCGTGTCGTCCCAGTGGTTTTCTTCGATCTTGTCGATTTCGTTCTTGAGACGTTTGATTGATTTCTCCAGCTTATTGTATTCGTCAACTTTGGCGATGTCCTCAAGCGAGTTGATGCGCGCCTCGGCGTGGCTGATGTAGTCGAATTTACGTTCTTCGAGAAACTTGCGGAACTCCTTCAAGGTGTCGTTGTCAACTCGGAATTCGGGGGTCAACTCAGGACGTGCAGCCACATATTTGCGGGCGAAATAAAAGAATTGATTGTTGAGGTCATGCACCCCGTCCATCTGCCCCTCTAGCTGACCGTAAATCGGCGTACTGCGGCGGGTCTCAGCTGGAATATCTGGAGTGATGCCGCCGCCGCTGCGAACAATACGTTTGCGAATCCTGGTACGAAATTCCCGCTTGCTGTTTGCCACGATGGTTGAGTCTTTGCGCATGCGACGGTCGATAGAACGACCGCTGGGGGTGAAATAAGCGCTTGTGGTTAACTTGAGTTCCGCATCTCCGATCTTAATGATCTGCTGCACCGAACCTTTGCCTACGGTTGGAGCACCCAGAACCAATCCCCGGTCCCAATCTTGGATGGCGCCGGCGACGATCTCTGACGCGCTGGCCGCGCCCTGGTTGACGATGACGATCAACGGTTCGTCCCGAAGAAGTGCGGGGTGCTTGGTGTACAGGTTCGTAGTGTCTTTCGAAGCCCGACCTGCATGGAAGACCACTAGCTTGCCTTTATCGAGGAACAAGTCGGCCACCGCAACGGCCTGTGGCAGGTAGCCGCCACCATTGTGTTGCAGGTCGAAGATCAAACGCTTCATGCCTTTTGCTTGCAGATCTTCTATGGCGTGACGGACCTCGTCGCTGGCGGTTGGCTGAAAGCGTGCAAGCTTGACGTAACCGGTGGAATCCGGAAACAGTTCGTAATGCGGGACGCTGTGCATCCGCACCTCTTCCCGAGTAATGGTAATGTCGAAAGGCTGATCCTTTCCGGCTCTTGCCAAGGTCAGGGTAACCGGGGTCCCCGGTACCCCGCGCATGAGATCGGCGCCGTCGGCAGCCGACATCTTCTTCGTGCTACTGTCGCCGATCGCAACGATGAGATCCCCGGATTGCACACCTGCCTTGGCCGCAGGTGTCTGGTCGTGAAGCAGAGACCAAACAGCGATAGCACTGTCTGGATAAACCACTTGAATCCGGAACCCCAGACCGCCGTAATGTCCCCGAGTGCGAATGTTGAAATTGTCCAGATTTCTCTTCTCCATGAACACGGAGTGCGGATCGAGGATGTCGATCATACCGGCGATACCGAAGCGCACCAGGGTGTCAGCACTGACGGGGTATAGGGAATTCTTGTAAATCGAAGCCGAAATCTTTTGAAAGGTATCCATGGAGAGCTTGTCATCCTCCCCAAGGTCATACTCGGAGGCCGGATCCAGGTAGTGAAACAAGCCTTCCAGGCCCGCTATGATCAGGCTGTCGGCCGGGATTTTTTCGAAGTAGTACTCGTAGATGTAACCGGCAACCGGCCTGAGGTAGTGGTCGAACTCCTTGTTGATCTCCTTGTCGGGCGGGGAGCTTCTCCCAACTCGCGGCAAGCACAGGAGGAGGGCTACTATGACAGCGAATCGAAACACTGAATTGTCATCGTGTAGTATGGACTATCGGCTTTCCCGGTATCCAGATCTCGGAGCAGTTCCTATTAGCAACGTCTTATAGTATATAATCTCGGACCTCTGCACGGTCAACGGGTTGCAACGGTTGACCGTGCAGAAAAATTGTCACGTTTTTACTACAAACGATATTGCAGGAATTAGGTTTTTCAATCGGAAGACCAGAAAAAACAATACGTAAAGAAAATTGACAATGCGCAGGTCAATTACTACATTGACGGCGTTTTTCCTGAAAATCGAAACACCTGCAGCTATTGATTTAGCCCACACCGACCGGATGAGTAGATGCCACGAAAGCGCATAACTTTCATTGTCATACCGACAAATGACGGGCAGATGCGTGAGTACCGATTCGCGCCTTGGGTATTGACGATCTCGGGATTGGCCGGGATCGCGTTGTTAACGTTGTTTACTTTTTTCGCGGTGGGGTACTTCGGATGGGAAGATCAACGTAAAAACCTGGCATTGCTGAACGACGAAAACGAGATCCTGCTCCGCAATCTGGAACTAGTCCGCAAGGGGGTCGGCGATCTGG
>CAYNZV010000100.1:0-15074 GCA_964401715.1 uncultured Gemmatimonadaceae bacterium
CTGGAGTCGCCTTTGATAGAGCTCCCGGGATTGGTGGCCCTCGGTGAGATCAATTGGGATGCAAATACCCCGCCGGACACTCAAGTCGAATTGCGTACGCGTAGTGGCGATCAGCTGATTCAGCAAATTCGCTATTTTGATAGCAATGGCATCGAGAAAACCGAAGCTGAACACAAAAAGTTACTAGCTTTCCTGAAAGGACCGATCGACACATCCTTTGCGCTGGGGCCCGGCTGGAGTCCTTGGAGCGAGAAGTACCAAGAGTCGGGCGATCAGGTGAGTTCACCGAGTCTGCGCAAATTTCTACAGATTCAGGCCCGACTGATCAGCGACGACCGTGAAGTCGGCGCAGCGTTACAGAGAGTGGCTGTGGACTTACACACCCCGGTTGCACGTAGCTTAGAAGCAGAAATTTGGCCGGGGGACGTGCAGGTGGGGTTGTTAGACACCTTCGAACTATTTCTCCAGCCTCAGTTCATAGAACGGCCGGTCATGGTGCGTAGTTTGGGGTTCGACGAGGTGCGGATAAGCGCCGACCCGGGTCTGGATATGCGATTAATCGACGTTTCGGTAGGCTTGGAGGAGCAATTTGTTCTTGAGGCGCCAGAACTCCTTTTTGCTAGCCCAGCTGCTGGTGGGCTGGTGAGTGATGGCGGCGAGTTATTGGAGGTCGACTCTGATTCGGACGATTCTCTTATCATGCGCTTCCCTCAGGTGATAAACAGTGCCATCGAAGAGCTGCCTCAGTTGTATTACCGTGAGGTCGCCGACGGCGAAGAAGTGCCCACGGGTGTGGACGGCCAAATCTTGACTGCCACCTCGTACTCGCTGTTACCTGACGATATTCGTGGTGGGGTGCGGTACTTCAGGCGAGACGGCAACCTGCAGCTTGTCGAGATTGACGCTGCTGCCTGGGAGGAATTGGCGTCCGAGTCCAGAGGCCCGGTGCGCTACTTCCGCAAAGTTGTGGGCCTGGGAAATCAGACTGTTTTCACGGAAACAGGCGACACGCTTTTGGCGAGCCAGTACAATGGCTTGGGCCGAGCTCGGGGCTGGGTTGTCGGTCGAGGACGGCTCTTACGGGTGCGATTCGCGTCGTCGGTCTTCTTGCACGGCACCAAGCTCGACGTCGCAGTTCGCAATCGCAATGCCATGACTCCTTGGCAACCGGCCGACGCTGGCGATGCTACCATCGTGCGTCCATCGACGAATCTGTCGATAGCGGCCCTGGGCGCAAGCCATATCGTAGGTGACGTGTCGATACACCCCAACCCATTCACTCCCAATGGAGATCTGATCAACGACGAGGCCCGGATAGAATTCTCGTTGTTCAAGGTATATAAATCGCGGCCAACCGTGCTGCGGATCTACACCCTCGACGGTCATACAGTGCGTAATGTAGAAGGCGTTGCTCAGGGTGGGCGTCACCGCTTGACTTGGGACGGACGGGACGCCGATGGCAAAACCGTACCTCCTGGACTCTACATCTGTCAAATCGACGTGCAGGCTGATGCCGAGGGCGTCGATGGACAACGCAGAGTACACCTTATCGCGGTAGCTTACTGAGCGAACAAAAGGCGGAATTATGCGGAATTTCACTATAGTAGTAGCGGTAACTTTATTGATTAGTTTCATCGCCACAGGAGCGGTGGCTCAGATTGACTACGGCCAGCGTCTAGGTATGCGACAGGGCGACGAGAGTGTGTTCGCACCACAGGGGCCGGGCGTGATGCTAGGCGTGCTAGACCCGTCGGTGCGCCGCTGGTATGTTCCACAGGAACTTTACAAAGAATACCAATGGCGGCAATGGCAATACACTAACTACGCCCGTGATCCCTTTCAGCGGTATGTGGATATCAGCCTCGAGGGTGACTACTTCTATGACCTCTATGGCAATTTCCTTACCCGCGGGTGGCTCATCTTTAACAACAGCCAGAGTAAGCCGCAGCAATTCGGCAACTCACTGTTCAAGTCTGACCGCTTTCAGCAGTGGTTTTCTGAGGTAGTTGTAGCCTCTGATTCCAAGGGCCAGTACTTCTACACGCTCACTACCAGTTCGCAAATGCGTTCCGTGATTTCCCCCATGGTGTTCAGCAAACCGCGGATGGATGGGGTTCAATTCGATCTCGCTACGGACCGATATGAGGCTTCGCTGGTTTACTCGCGCTTGAGCAATCCAGGGGGAGGTACGACCCGGGATCAGGAGGTGTTGCGCACCAACAATACTACACTGTTCGGAGGTCGTCTTGCCCACCAAATATCGGACGCTCTGACTATTGGGGTGCACGGGGCAAACGCGCATCAATCGAACACTTTATCAGATCGTTTGGTTGGCAATCCATTTTCTGGCGCGCTCACGGTGGCACAAAACAAGACCGTGGGATTGATTCAGATCGTGTTGCGTGACGATAGTCCAGGCGATGGCGCTGGTGGTGCGGCGTTTTTTTCGGCTGGGTCTGACGTGCTGATAACCTATGAAGACGGCACGGTCGATGTGGGCAAGGACATCCAATTCGGTCCAGTAATTGAAGGTGGTTTCGTGCAGCAGGGCTTCATAGCCGCTGATGGCACCGAAGAGATTCGCCTCCGCTATGACTTCGACAGTCCAGCATTCGTCGATCGCTCTGCATACCCAAAGGAGGACATCGTCAAAGTCGAGTTCAGGTTGGTGCTCGGCAATGACTACCAGGTGTGGATGACGTCCGACCGCCAGGTCAACCGTGACGGGGAGTCGGTGTTACTCTTAGTAGCGCAAGCTGACGGAAACGTTCAGGATATCACCAACTTGCAGACTGTACGCTTTGAATATGGGCTGCCGACAGCAACCCATATCTTCGGTGGTAATTTAGAACTCCGCGACCTTAAGGGCTTCGATCTTTATGCTGAATACGACATGAGCGTCAGCTATCGAAAATACCCCAACGTGCTACGTGACGAACACGAGACCGCTTCGGGCATCGGCGGTAAGCGTCGTGCGCCAGCGTGGATGGTCAATCTTTCGAAACGAGCCGATCCGTTTTTCGCTTACGGCGAAGCCTACAGCATGGACCCACTGTATAACACGCGCACCTTCGTCTCGACTGGCACCGGCGAGATCAACTACGACAGCGAGCGCGAGGGAATTATAGAGCTTGTCGAGGACAACGATGACCAGGACCGCTTTCCCGACACGGTGCGGTTTGACTGGCTTCAGGGCGATAGCCAGGTATTTCCAGGTTGGGACCAAAATAACGATTTTGTTCCCGATATCAATCAGAACGACAATTTCGTGCGCTCCAACGCGGTGCCCGACTACGAAGAGCCCTTTCTCCGTTTTCACATGGACAGGCCCGAGTTCTTATTCGGCATGGACATGAATAACAATTTCTGGGTGGACCAGTACGAGAACGATGAGGAGCCCGACTATCCTTATCGCCGCGATCATCGTGGCTACAATATCTACGGTGGTGCCAATATCACTCCTCAACTCAAGCTTATGGCCGGAGCACTGCGCGAGGAATTGATCTCGTCTGATCAGGAGAATAATAGCACTTATGCTCTGGTGACCTATGATAGAGACAGCCCGCGCCTGGGACGACTTCGCCTTTTCGAGATGAGCAAGATTGTCGAGGACGATATTCCCAACGGGCTTTTGCAATGGGCGCCGGATAATACGTTGCGAGGTGGCGAACTCACCAAGGTCGAAGACCCGCTATTAGCGCGTGACACCTGGATCAATCAACTGTTTGTCGGCCACAACTTACAGTGGGCTGCCTGGCGGATACAGACGAAGCTCAACTGGGTGTTATTCCGCCAACTTATGGACCGTGGACGGCGCCAGGCGTTGGAACTGGAGGAGTCGGATTTCTTTTTCGGCATAATCAACAAGGCAAGCTATCGCTGGAAGTTGGGTAAGGTAGTTGTCGAGCCGCGTTGGAAAAGCGAGTTTCGCAAGCAGAGCCGCAGTCTGTTTGCCCTTGACAACAGCACCAGCCTGCAGGAGTTATTGTCGGCTGTAGTCGAGACCAGGGTGTTGCGGCATACCAAACTGCAGGCGGGTTTGGAGTATTTGCTCTACAATGACTTCGAAGCCGACTCCAACGATTTCAACTCGATTACTGGGGCTTTCCAGTTTACCAACCAGTCGCAGTATTTAGGATACCAGTTGCACGCGCTGGCGGGCATACGCATCGAGCGCCGGGATTTCAAGGAGGCCGAGGCCCGGACCACGAGTCAGACCTTCATCACCATCTATGCTGGACTGGACTAGCGCGGATCGCAGGACATTGTTATGGCGCATCCAAAATCACAATTATGCTGCAATTGCGATTGGTCTCTTGGCCTTGGCGCTGCGCGTTGTATACCTGCAGGAGATGGAGCGGCATCCGTTTTTCGAGGTGCCAGTGGCTGCAGAGAAGGGCTACTGTGCGGTTGCCGAAGGGGCGGAGTGGGCTGTCGAAGTTCCGCTCTACGCAGTTTGGTTGCGGGTGTTGGCTTCAGTGGATATGTCGCCGCGGGTGGCCCAGGCATTTTTGGGCGCGTTGAGTTGCATTCTTCTGTCACTAATCGGCCGGAGCGTAGCTACGCCGGCTATCGGCAATATAGCCGCGTTGGCGTTGGCCCTGTATGGCCCGGCGATATATTTCGCCGGCGTGTTGTTGCCACCAATTTTGGCCGGGACTTCAGCACTGGCGCTGTTGTGGGCGCTACTGTGGGCAGAGCAGTCCGAGAACCGATGGCGTTTTGTGTGGCCAGGGGCGTTGATGGGGTTGACTTTCCATCTGGCGCCCTACGTGGTGTTCTTCACTCCGGTGGTGTTGTGGTGGCTTTGGCGGAACGGATCCCGTGCGGAATGTTTGGCCTTTGCGGCGGGGGCGGTTTGCGTGACGGCGCCGTCTCTATTCGTCCCCGCGATCGGCTTCGAACGGTTCTTTGCGTTCGATCTGATCTACGGGATGGCGCACGGCCGGGAGTACACAGCGGCGTTGGACATGTACGAAACGCGGGACGTTTCATCGGTGCTGGCCATCTTGGTCTGGGAATGGGGTATAGCCTTTCCCTTCGGATTGCTTTTGCCCTTGGCGCTTCTCGGTTTGGCGCTGGCTGGCGGGGAAGTAAGGGGTCGGGGCGTGGTTTTATACTACATCGTCTCTATCGCCTTCGGGGTTTTGTTACACATGGGTGGAACAAGCGAAATGCGGTTTGTGCTCGTGCCCGCATTGATGCTTTATGCCGTCGTCGGAATGCGCTTGATAGTGTGTTTACCAATTTTGCGCGCAAGCTGGATCGTGCTCGGAATTATCGTAGTCGCTGTAGGCTTGAATTGGCCCTTGCCACAAGCCGAACTTGCGGCCCGGGCCTCGCACGATCGGTGGTTGGGCTACGCATACGGGAAACTGGGCATGGTAGCTACGGCGATTGACGCTTACGAAAAAGCAACGTCGCAAGGTATATACGACCGCGACGGGTATCTCGAACTGGCAGAGCTTTACACACGAACCGGCAGGTGGCAGCGTGCGGTCGGACTTTACAGTGATGTTGTCAATGGATCGCCCGAGGATCGTGAATCCCGTCGTGCACTTGGTGACTTGTTGATGGGGAGCGGCCGACCACGGGAGGCCCTGGGTCATTACGAGTCGTTGGTCGCCGATGACGACGGTCTGCTGGGACGACTTGGGGATGCTCGGGTGATGGCCGGTCATACAAAAGCGGCGCTCGCTGCCTACGAACAATTGCTGACGACAAGACCTGACAGCGGTCGCGTGCGCTTTCAACTGGCGAGAGTGTACGCAGCAGCCGGCGACACGGACGAGGCAGAGGTGCATTTTGATCATTTGCTTCATGGAGAGGCGTGGCGACTGCAGGCTGGTGTTGAGTGGGGTGAGATGTTGGGCCGTGAGGGAGATTGGTTGGGAGCGGAAGAAAAGTTCGCCCAAGTTTTGGCGTTGGAACCGGATCACGTTCGCGCACTTTTGCTCCAAGGGGAGGCGCTATACGCCCAGGCGCGGTATGAGGATGCGCTCGAACCCTTGCGGCGCCTGGCCGAAATCCAATCAGGCGATTGGCGGGTGCACGGTTTCTTGAGCAAGTCGCTCGGCCAGTTAGGAAGAAAGGCGGAGGCGCAGCAGGAGTATGAACGCTACCAGATGATGTTGCATCGAGAAGAGATCGAAGGCAGGGTGAAGGCCGAACAGAAGGCTTTAGGACAGATGATGAAGGAAGATCTATGAGGGCTATTGTGTTGTTTGCAGGGGCGCTTGCGTTATGGCACTGCGCAGCCGCTGAGGCACGCGAAGTACTGCGCGTTGGCGAGGATGGCCAGATCAGCTGGGACGGTGTCGTTGGCGCCGGTATCGCGGTGGAGACAATAGAGCCCGAATATCGCTCCACGCTTGATCCCAATATTACTGAGCTTGGCGTCGCTCCGGTCAATCTAGTCGATTTTGAGAGTGGTGACTTCCCCTACGCGATCTTGCCGCGGCGGGTCCAATCGGGGCAGAATTTAGCTGAGGATATCGGCGAACGGGGCGGTAGCCTGCGTGCGCCGACGGTCTTCGATCTGGGCGAAAGCCAGTTGAAGGGCATACTCGACGGGCTTGTTTCGTCCGATCCTACTGGCGTCGCGTTTGAACGCAAGGGTCGCGACGTGTTGGGTACCTTGCTCGTTCTGGATTTAGGGGCACGCTTCGGCGTCAATCAGATCCGCTTCTTTCCGCGGAATACTATATTCCCCTCACTGTCGACTCCCTTCCAAGAGGACTTTCTTAAAAACTTTGATCTCCAGGTAAATGACGGACAGGTGCTGACTGAGGCTGGTAACCCGATCTGGGAAAATTTCGCCGTGCGGAACAACAATGCCGAGGCCGTCACACATATAAATGTTAATCCGCCCCGCTTCCTGCGCTTTATTCGCCTGCGTGCTACCTCGGGTATTCCCTTCGAAGTGGAAAAGTTTCAGGTATTCGGCGAGGGTTTCTTTCCGACGGTGCAGTACATTTCACCGATTATCGACATGGGCAGCCCCGCAAACTGGGGTCGACTGCGGTGGGTGGAAGAGACAGTGGGCCAGGATGAAAAGGTGGAGATGCAGATCCGGACCCGCAGTGGTGTGGACCCCTCGCCCTTCGCATATACACGGAAGCGCGTCGGTCGCCAGGATGCTGAAGAGATTATGCTATCTGTCACAGACCCGACCCAGCCCTTGTTGCGTGATGAATTCCTCGACCTGCCGCCAAGAGGCGGACCGGCCGACGTCTGGGAACGAGGTACTGTACAGGATGATCTGGAAAATTGGAGCCCGTGGACTTCACCCTATGATCTCGTTGAAGGAACAAGTGATCGAGGCACGTTAGTGCTGTCGCCAGGACCGCGACGCTACTTCCAATTTCGGGTCGATTTCCAGTCTGATGCTCTGGAGTCCGCCAAAGTGCTCCGGCAACTTTCATTTGATTTCACGACTCCGCCGTTAGCCGATGCGTTGGTAGGCGAGATTTTTCCGCGCGAAGTGGCGGCCGCCGAGGACGTACCCTTTGTCTATGCTGTACGCACCGAGATGGCGAGCGGCGATCTGCAGGGTTTTGATAGTTTCGAACTGGCCACCGGAAGCCGGGTTGCACGCATTGAACGAATCGAGATCATAGGTCCCGACGGTACCAAGCTCCTCGACCACGCATTCACCGTGCAGGATGCGGTCGGCGACGAAGGTGATGTGGGGATTACGTCGATTTCAGAGCGAGGTTTCGCGGTGCGCTTTCCTCGCATCGCAGCAAATAATTCAATTTTGAAAATCCACTTTGTCAGTCGCATTCTCTCCTACAGTACCGCGTTTGAGGGGCGTGCGCTTCTTTTGGCTGAGGACGCTTTTCAGGGGGTTATCAGCGGCGACGCAATTGAGTTAGACAATGCGGACATCTCCTTCAAGTCTGGCACCACGGTGCTGAGTCCGGCAGTAAACGAGGGTAGCTTGGTCGGCAGCTTTTCGTTGGCGTCGCAGGTGATTTCTCCCAACGGTGATGGCGTCAATGACGAGTTGGGAATGGAATACGAAGTCTTGGCGGTTGTGGGGGAGGCGCGGATTACTGTGGATATTTTCGATTTGCGGGGAAATAGAGTGCGTCGGCTTTTCGATATGGACGGGCAGAGCGGCGTTTATCGATCGGACAACCAGATAAGTTTGCGTTGGGACGGGACCGATGAGGACGGCGGGAGAATCGCACCTGGTCTATATCTCGTCCAGCTCAACGTCGAGGGCGATGCGCGCTCAAACGCTAGCACCCGCGTCGTCGGTGTGGCCTATTAGAACGCTGAAAAGAGGAAAGACCATGTTAAAGCGAAAAGTCTTGGTGAGCCTAGGGCTTGCGGCCGTGTGTGCCGGGGCGGCCTGGGGCCGTGCCGAATTTCACGTTGGTGGGACGACGGGAGCTTCTTGGCAGGGGCTGATTGTCGACACCGAGACTTCTTTTATGGTGGTAGACGGCCAGGGTGGCAATTTGGGCGAAAGCGTGATCGGTATAGGGGCCGAGGAGGCGGGCGTCGATACGATGATAGACTACACCGACAACGTGCTCAAGCCCCGCTGGATCGACCAATCGGTGAATCAAGCGCTTAATGTCAATCTGGTTGCAAACAACGGAAATCTCTACACCAGCGTCCACACCGGTTATACGAAGGAAGCGGCCAAGGAATTCCAAGTTATGGTCGATGGCGATGCTGAGACCGCAGTACTGAAACAAGTTGACATCTCCCCACGGTTAGCTGGCGTCAACATCGGATACGTGAAAAACACCGTGGTGAATTTGGGTGCCGAGATGCCGATCAACCGTATTCGTTTCTATCCGCGGCCGGGTTTTGAAGACAATTTCCTCGCGTGGTACGAGATAGGAGTGGCAGGCAACACCGCTCCCTTTGTCGCCTCGCCACAGGAGCGTGCTCCGGGTCGTAGATGGTATATTGATATCAACCGTTCGTTGACATCACGGAACGATCCAGGTTTTGACATTCTCGCGCGCAACACGGAGAATCTTGAACAGATTGTAGATTTGGAGTTTCCGACGCGTGATTTGCGGTGGATCGCGGTTCGCCCGATTAATCCCGAGCGAACGTGGGAAATTGCCGAGTTGGAGGTATACGGGAGTGGGTTCGTAACCAAGACCACCTATCGCACAGGGGTTCTAGACTTCGGAAGACCAGTCGCATGGAGCAAGATTCGCTGGAACGGAGTTGTGCCCTCCGGCACTCGTCTTGTCTTGCGGACGCGCACCGGGACTACGCCCCAGCCTTCGCTGTTCTGGAGAATTGGCAGTACGGGGAATTTTGAGCGTGTTACAAAAGAAGAGTATAACACCACCTATCAAGTTGGTCGATTCGAACAGATAAAAGAAACTTACGATGTTGATAATTGGAGTTTTTGGTCTACGCCGTATGATTTCGCATCTGGCTTGCAGGATGCCTCAACAGATCCAGCTGAGTGGGAAGATGGGACTAATTTATTGTCGCCTGGCCCTAGTCGCTATCTGCAACTTGAGGTCGTGATGTTCTCGGACGGAAACGAAGCTCCTAGCATACAGGATATGTCTCTTTTGTTTGCCGAAGATCCATCCGCACAGAACGTGGTGGCTGAGATATGGCCAGTGGAGACGAATAATTTTCAGCCGCAAACGTTTACATACGTGGTCAGACCGATACTCGAAAGTGGCGATCGAGGTTTCGATCGGTTAGAGATTTTTACCGGAGTGCCAGCTGAAGCTGTTCAATCTGTGCAAGTAGATGGTGTTGAGATTATAGACGAGTATCCACCACACATTTTGCAAGATAGAATAATGATAGAATTCGGCCGTTTCGAGGCACCTCGTGATAATGAGCGACGCATTGAAGTCGTATTCGAAGCAAAGGTATTGCGGTTTGGTTCGGAGTTCACAGGATGGGTATATGATAGTGAAGAGCCCGATCTCAAACAGCAGGTAAGGGCTGGAAACGCCACATTCCGCTATGCTGGTGATGTGCTGTCGGTACGTACGCCGGTTGGCGGTGAACTTGTGCGCAGGCTGCAGGCCTCTCCTCCGTTGTTTACGCCCAATGGAGACGAAATAAACGATCAAACTGAGATCTCGTACGATTTGCTCAACATAGGCACTTCCCGAAAAGTCGCCCTGCATATTTATGATCTATCCGGGCACATCGTGCGAGAGTTGCTTGCGGCGCCCTCTGTGGCTGGGAGCTTTAGCGCACTTTGGGATGGCCGTGATGGAGAAGGTTCAGTGGTCCCACCAGGAATTTATCTTTACCAGGTTGATCTGGGAGCAGACGAAGAAAATTTCGTGGCGTCCGGTACAGTGTCGGTAGCGTATTAGACAAGGAGAAGCGGGTGGTGAGCGTGAAAAAAATCCGGCGGCAAGTCCAGATACTTGCCATAGCCTTAATCGGTGCAGTGTCAACTGAGGCTCAAGTTGACTACGGGACCCGATTGGGCATCCAACAAGGCGGTGCGAGTTTGCAACTGCCGCAGGGCCCGGAGCCGCTGTTGAATGCCGTCAACCCAGCCATGAGGCGTTGGTATGTGCCACAAGAGCTTTATGAAGAGCGCCAATGGCGCCATTGGCGTGCGAGCAATTATGCGAGAGAGCCGTATCAGCGCTATGTCAATACGAGTATAGAGGGCGATTACTTTTATGATCTATATGGCAATTTCCTTAATCGCGGTTGGTTGATCTATAACGTATCGCAGGCGAATCCATCTGAGTTTGGAACTGTAATGTACAAGGCGCAACGCTTTCGAAGCTGGTTTTCGGAGGTAGCTGTTGCCTCAGAGCATAAAGGACAATACGCTTATGCCCTGACCATTAGTAGCGATCTGCGGACGACTATTTCACCGATGGTATTGTCAAAACCAAGAATGGATGGCGTTCAATTCGACTTTGCCACCGACAAATATCAAGGTACCCTATTGTATTCTCAAGCAAATGCACCGCGGGGTACTACTGCACGTGAATTGCGTCGTACCAATGCAACGACACTTCTGGGAGGTCGGTTTGAGGTTCAAGTTGGCGACTTCATGGAAATCGGAGTCCACGGCGTAAATGCTCATCAAGCGAATTCACTTTCGGAAGAGTCCCTTTTAAGCAACTGGGTCACCGGGTCTTTAACGGAGGGGCAGAATCAGACGATATCGCAGTTAGAAATTATTCTCCGTGACGATTCACCCGAAGATGGTGTAGGCGGCGCAGCCTATTTCCCGGCTGGTTCCGACATATTTATTACGTATCGCGACGGACGAGTTGATTCAGGTCGGGACATCCGATTTGAACCTGTTGTGGAGGGTGGTGCACCTGGTTCGGGATTCATTGAGGCCAATGGTAACGACCAGATTTTACTGCGATATGACTTCGATAGCGCAGAGTTCCTCAATCGGGCTTCGGCCGACAAGACAGAAATAACAAAAGTGGAGTTTCGGATAGTGGTAGCGAACGATTATCAGATTTTGATGGGATCTGATCGTCGAACGGGTGCCACTCAGATTTCCGCCACAGCGAGTTGGACCGCGGGCGAAAGCTCAACGTCCGAAACCATAGGCAGAGTGTATGGTTTGGTCGCGAGTGCTGCAGGAAATGTCCAAGACCTTTCAAACTTGCGCGTAATCGCGTTTGAGGCAGGATTACCAACGGCAACGCACATTTTAGGTGGAACCTTAGCGCTCGATGACGTACTGGGTTTTGATGTTTTTGGCGAGTACGATGTAAATTGGAACTATAGCAAATTTCCAAACGTCCTTGAGGAAATACACGAAACCAGCGCGGGTCGAATAGGCGAACGCAGCGTCCCTGCCTGGATGTTAACCGCCTCACGGAACGGATCTAAATATTTTCTATATGGTGAAGCGTACAGCATGGATCCCATGTACAATACGCGCACGTTTGTGACTAAAGACGACGGAAGCATCGACTACCAGAGTGATCGAAGTTTGCTCGATTTGGTTGAGGATAACGACGACCAAGATCGGGTTCCGGACTCTTTTCGTGCCGACTGGGCATTCCCTGATAGGCAAGTGTTTCCTGGATGGGATACTAACAATGACTTAGTCCCCGATATCAATCAAAATGATAGCCGCGTACGTTCCAACACCGTACCGGATTACGATGAGCCATTTTTGCGTTTTTCAGTTGATCGCCCCGAGTTCTTATTCGGAGTGGACATGAATAACAATTTTTGGGTCGACCAGTATGAGAACGACAACGAGCCCGATTACCCTTATGATCGGGATCATAGGGGCTTTAATATTTATGGTGGCACGTATTTGGCACCCAACGTAAAATTCCTTACAGGAACGTTACGCGAAGGGCAGATCTCCTCAAATAAGAAAAATCACAGCATCTACGCGCTTCTGCGTCTTGATCTTCAATCTGCTCGCCATGGAGATTTCCGCATATTCGGCATGACTCGTTTTGTGCAGGATGACATAGAGGATCCGATTCTGCAATGGGCGCCCGACAACACCTTGAGATTGGGATCGCTCACTAACGTTGCGGATCCCTTGCTGGCGAGAGACTCATGGGTCAATCAGTTATATTTGGGGCACAATTTTGAATTTGCGGAAGTTCAACTGCATACCAAATTTCACTGGCTCGCCTTTCGACAGTTGATGCCCTCTGCCCAATTGCAGCGCTATGGATTGGATGAGCGGGACCATTTTTTCGGTATCATAAACAAGGCTAGCAAACGCACCAACGTCGGTCGATTCTGGTTAGAACCGCGATGGAAGAGCGAGTACATCAACCAAAGTCGCGATCTTTTTTCCGCCGACGATCGTCACACATTGCAGGAGTTGTTTTCGCTCTTGGGTGGCACAGATGCTCTTTCCGTAACCAAGGTGCAGGTTGGAGTGGAGTATGTGACGTTCAAAGACTTTCGCGAAGAAGCGAACCAATTCAATTCGTTGACGGGTGCGATCCAGTTCAATAATGAGTCGGCGTATTTGGGTTACAAGCTTCAGACTGTAGTCGGGCTTTTGGTGGAAAGAAAGACGTTTGATGGTGCTCGTGCCAGGACGGAAACACAATCCTTTATTTCAGTCTACGCTGGCTTGTAGTCGCCCGTGTGTCTGTTCCGTAGACGATCCGATTTTTTCTTTGTAGCTCCTATGCATGGAGACAGTCCGTTGGTAAATTGCTGTTGATTCCACAGAGGTTCCTATTATATTATATCCACTTTGTATCTTGTATCGATTTGGAGGCAGTCCGGTGACGAGGTCGCCTTCAAAAATTACCCAAACCCTTCATAGGAGGTGTCCTCGTTATGAAGAAGTTGCTTAGTGTAGGACTGATGACAGTCGCTGTCTTGGGCCTCGCGATCGGTGCCCAGGCGCACGAACCCCCGGGGGAGTTGCTTGTAGCGGTAAACTTTCCTGACGGAAGCACGCCCATGATCGACGGCAATTCGAGTGAGTGGTCGGCGGTACCCCTTGACCAGTATGGCATCTTCAGTGAAAGTCTTTTCTCAATTCACGGGTTTGCTGGTGAGAATGTGGACCGTGGCGGCCTGGATGCTAGCTCGATGCAGATTCGCCATATCATTGGTTGGAATGACGCGGCTAACAGCCTCTACTTTACCAGCCGTGTTTATGACAACATCCACGTGACTCAGCGTGTGGATGCGGGCCGCTTTTACTGGGATGATAGTTGGGAAGTCGAAGTAAATGCCCAGCATCAGGCCCTGGACGACCTGAATCCTGGCGACGATGCCACGAATTTCAGCTACAAGTTCGCGTTTCCAGTCTATCTGGAGACGTTCGAATGGTATCGCCCCAATCGCAACCTTCCTTGGCTGACCAGCGGCTCTCAGTGGCTTGATGTTGCTGCCGACTATTCTGGCGATGAATTCGGCGAGAGCACCTATGACTACGAGTTGAGGGTTACGCCGATTTCGTCGATGCCGAAGTCCGAAGAAGCGACGGAAGGTCAGGTGAACATTCACGACCTTAGTGAGGGCGAGGTTGTACACGTCACGATTACGGTTAACGACGTTGATGGTGGAGAAGGAGACGAAGATAACCGCATCGGCATGTGGAGCACCAACCCGATTCAGTGCTGCCACGCTGGGCAGGACCTACTGCTGACCCCGAGTGATCCCAACATTGATTGGGGCTCGGCCACGGCAGTCGAGGAGAGCAGCTGGGCCAAGATCAAGGCGCAGTTCTAAGCTGCTCTCATAAGTAGCTGCAGTATATTACTCCGGGCAGGTCCCGCCATTCGTGCGGGATCTGCCCGAATACTTTATCCGGGAGGCTTGGCGAATGCTCGCGCAGGAACAGATCGATTTTTACCACGAGAATGGCTATCTCGTCGTCGCTGGCGTGCTGCGCCAGGAGGAGCTCGACGAGGCGCACGCGATCATCGATGATTTTGTCGAAAAGTCGCGCGAAGTCACCGAGCAGAGCGGTCATTTCGACCTCGAGCCCGACCACAGCCCCGAAGATCCCAAAGTACGGCGGATGAGCAATCCGTCGAGATACCACCCGCTATTCGACGGGCTATACCGTGACGACCGCGTGCTCGACGTTCTCACCCCCCTGATCGGACCGGCTATTCGCGCCCAGGGCGACAAGCTCAATATGAAACCCTCCGGGGTCGGCAGCCCGGTCGAATGGCACCAGGACTTTGCCCACTATCCGCATTCCAACGACGACCTCTGCGCCGTCGGCATCGCGCTCGACGACTCGACGGAGGAAAACGGCTGCATGATGGTGGTGCCCGGTTCGCACCGGGGCCCGGTGCTCGACCACCACCAGGATGGATTCTTTGTCGGCGCGATAAGTTCCGAGCGCGACGGCATTGACCTTTCGACGGCGGTGCCGCTCAACATGCAGGCCGGCGATATATCGATCCACCACGCCGGCACCCTGCACGGCTCGGCGCTCAATACATCGGGCAAGTCACGCAAGCTGCTGCTCTACCAATATGCAGCGGTCGACGCACTGCCTTTCGGCGGGGTCGGGGAATGGGACCGCTTCAACGAGAATATCCTCAGGGGCGAGCCGACCTTCGATTTTCGCTCTACGGCCATGACCTTCCGCACCCGCATGCCGGCCGGTTCGCGCACCGGCG
>CAYNZV010000101.1:0-14886 GCA_964401715.1 uncultured Gemmatimonadaceae bacterium
TCCTTAAAGGGGTAATCGACTTATCTGATCCTTAAAGGGGTAATCGACTTATCTGATCCTTAAAGGGGTAATCGACTTATCTGAACAAAATGGTTAAGTTTTTAAGTCGAACAATAACTGAAAGTTATGGAGAAGATGGCAATGATACCTTATGTGTACAAAAATGTCAAGATTCCCTTCGTAAAACCTATCGGCAACCGATTAGAAAACCTTAACCTACGCGATAGACCCAGAAGATGGACGTCAGCCGATTCGGCCGCGGCGGACGAGATAACGGGTTAAAGCAACGTCGAATGGGGTAGTAGTGTCCAGCAACACATAGTCGATTTGTGCCTCGGCACACCCGAAGCGATAGGTAGCTATCATCTCATCCATGAGTTCACGGTACTCATCCTGCACGTGCCAAGGTTGAGTCGACAGGAAGCTATTCGGATCTTCGAGGTCCACGAACCGGGTGCCTCCATGAAAACTCAAGTCGCGTTCCCGCGGATCCAGCAGGTGAAAAAGAATAACCTCGTGGCCGCGGTGTCGGAAGTACCTCAGGCCGCGGATTATCTCTGCCGGATCATCCAGCAAATCGGAAAACACCACGATTAGCCCGCGTCGCGAAATGCGCTCGACCAAGCTTTCAAACGCTGGGCCGATGCGGGTGTCAGCCGCCGGTTTCGCGCGGCCAATCTCTCTAAGCAGCACATGCAGATGGCTCTGCACCGAGCGGGGAGGAACGTAGGTTTCTATCTCCTCGTGGAAGAGAAGGAGTCCGATGGCGTCGCGTTGGCGCAGCATAAGATAAGCCATAGCTGCAGCCAGTGAGGACGCGTAATCGAACTTGGTGATAGTTGCGCCGGACCGGAACCCCATGGAACCGCTCATATCGAGGACCAGATAGGCCTTGAGGTTTGTCTCTTCCTCGAACTGCTTTACGTACAGGCGGTCGGTTTTTCCGAAAGCTTTCCAGTCTATGCTACGCACCGAATCACCCGGAAGGTAGGGCCGGTGTTCGGAGAATTCCACGGAAAAACCATGGTATGGACTACGATGCAATCCGGTAATGAATCCGTCCACAACCCGACGGGCGATCAAATCGAGGCGTCCCAACCGCGAGACCACCTCTGGATCGAGATGCGAGGTCGCTTGCTGCATTCGCGGCTCTACGCCTACCCCGACGTGTCCTCTTCCAGCAGTCGACGCACCAGATCCGAGGCGCTGACATTCTGCGCCTCGGCGTGGAAATTGACTACCAAGCGGTGCCGCAACACCGGCAATGCGACTGCTTTAATATCTTCTGTGGCGACTGAATGACGGCCGTGAAGAATCGCACGTGCCTTCGCAGTGAGCACCAAATACTGCGAGGCTCGCGGTCCCGCTCCCCACTGAATCAACTCGCGGACGTATTCAGGCGCCTTTAAATCGCAAGGCCGCGTTTTGCGCACCAGATCAACAGCATAATGAACTACGTGATCAGTAGCCGGTACTCTGCGCACGAGTCGTTGCGCGGTAATGATCTCCGAGCCGCTGAGCACGGCGCTGACATCGGCGGAAACGGAACTGGTCGTCACGCGGACGATCTCCTCTTCTTCGGCGGCGCTTGGATAGTCCATCCACAAGTTAAAGATGAATCGGTCCAATTGGGCTTCTGGTAGGGGATAGGTGCCTTCCTGTTCGATCGGATTCTGGGTTGCCAAGACGAAAAAGGGCTCCTCCAGTCTCATGGTCTGGCCGCCCGTGGTGACCGTGTGTTCCTGCATCGCTTGGAGTAATGCGGCTTGAGTTTTTGGGGGAGTTCGGTTGATTTCGTCTGCCAGAATGATGTTAGCGAAAATAGGTCCGTGGATAAACCGGAATTGCTTGCGGTGGCTGTCTGGGTCCTCCTCGAGAATTTCCGTGCCAGTAATGTCGGACGGCATCAGATCGGGTGTGAACTGGATACGCCCGAAATTTAGCTCCAAGCTTTTGGACAGCGCTTGTATAAGAGTTGTTTTTGCCAGGCCCGGAACGCCTACCAACAGACAGTGTCCTCCAGACAGCAGGGCGATAAACAGCTGCTCGACGATCTCGATCTGGCCGATTATAACCTTGCCAATCTCGGCGTACAGCTTCTCGCTGAGTTGAGCGAGTCGTGCTACCGCTTCAACGTCATCCTCATCATTTCGATCTACAGTTTGACTCACGATCTCCTGCTTCTATTGGTAAAGGGAGAACACAATTTTTAGGTCCGAATAATTGCGCCGCCGTCTGGACGCTCAGGTCTTGCGCTCTTTTTTCTTGGCAGCCGGAAACAACACGTTGTTGAGTATTAAACGATAGCCTGGTGAAGTGGGGTAGAGCGCCAGCTGGGTTGGCGGCTCCCCGACGTGATGTCGGTAATCTTCGGGATCGTGGCCACCGTAAAAGGTGAAGGTGCCACGTCCGACTCGGCCATGAATATAACGGACGGCCTCAGATCCTTCGACTTCTGCCAACACTATTACCGAGTCTTTGATCAAACCGCGTTTGAAATCGGTTGTTTGGCCGACAAAGCCGTTGATCACATTGTTGTGGGATTGGGTCAGCATAGTAGGCACCGGATCGTGTTTGGCTGAGAATTCGAACAGGGTAAAGTAATCGGCTTCTGCTCCGCGAGTTCGCAATAGAGGTGTCGGTGTTGTGTCGATATCGGAGAACTCGTAGTAGTATGGATCCTCTATCAGACGGAAATTCTCGAAGGCGACCGTCTGGCGGAAATCCAGCCGGGCATTGGCATCAAAGTGGGCGGGGTCACCATCGTATATGCTGTCTGCAATGTCGATGCTAGAGGCAGCGAGAGCGATATCGAAGGTATCTGTTGCCGAACACATAGCGAAAAGAAACCCGCCTTGTTCCACATAAAGGCGAATGGTTCGGGCTACTTGCTTCTTCAATTCTGAAACCTTTAGGAAGCCGAGTCTTTGCGCCCAGGACTCATATAATCGCTGTTGTTCCTGATACCACGGTCGATGACGCTCGCTTTGGTAAAATTTTCCGTACTGACCGGTGAAATCCTCGTGGTGCAGGTGAAGCCAATCGAAATCTTCCAGCTTTCCCTGCAGAACTTCCCGGTCCCAGATCTTCTTGTAATCGATCTGTGCATAGTCCAGCACCATGGTTACCGCGTCGTCCCAAGGTTGGGAGTTAGGTGGTGTATAAATGGCTATCTTTGGCGCCTTTTCGAGTCGAATTACCTCCATGTTGTTGCGGTCGACTTCTGCGTAGATGTGTGCGGTCTCGTTCTCGGAGATTTTCGATACATCCACTCCACGGATGCGGACTTCGCGTTCGATGAGCGGGTCGAGCCGCATCAAGAATGAACCTCCGCGGTAGTTGAGCAGCCATTCAACTGGCGCCCCTCGTTCCAATGCCCAGAAGGCAGCACCGTACGCCTTCAGGTGATTGCGCTGAGATTGATCCATGGGAATTAACAAGCGATCTGCCCACAGGTCGCCACTACAGAAACCAACCAGAACGAACAATACGATTGTCATCCTGGGCTCCGTTCTTGAGCTGTTCGCAGCCGTTCGATTTGCAGGCGAATTTCGGGAGTACGGCCATCGTGTGGAAATGCCAGCACGGCCGATTCGAAGGTTTTCAAGGCGCGTAGCGATTGGCCATCCCGCAGGTAAATGCCTGCCAACTGCACGTAAGCGTCTATGGCATAGGGACTGTCCCTGCGCGAATCCACAAGTCGTTGGAGCAAGGCCACAGCGGTGATGTCGTCGCCATCTTCAATTCGATGGTTTGCGTGTAGAAGCAGACTTAGTGGTCTCAATTTCATTGGGCCATCCCGCTGAAGCCAAAGCCACTCATCGGCTGCTTCGTCGATACACTGCTGACGTTCTAGAAGCTGAGCTCGAGCCAGCACTTCTAGAGCCTTCGGACTTGTCTGATGATCTTCGATAAGAAGCAGAAGCTGCAGAGCGTCATTTGCGAGCTCTAGCTTCAGGTCCTCGTGTAACAGCTTCTCCAAGCTGTCGGCGGCCGAGCCAAATTTCATCTCTAAGAACCGTATCTCGGCACGTCGCCATCGCAATTCGTAAGGAACGGGAAAAATGTTGGCTGCCTCTATAGTAGCGTGCGCTTGATCCAGATCGTTCATGCGTACGTTACACTCTGCAGCTAAAGAGATTGCTCGCAACCTCATGTCGATTGGTCGCGCGTTGTCCAGGACCTGGCTAAGCAAAGAATGTGCGGTGTCCGGTTGGTGCAGCTCCTCGAGGTATAACTCCGCCAACACTAGAATCGCTTCCAATGTTTCCAGTCGATCGGGGAATTCTTGCGCTATGCCGCTGTAGAGATCCACGGCTCGCTCGTATTCACCCAAATTGCTTGCAACCTCCGCCTGCCGTACGAGTGCGGTATAATACTGGGGAGAATCGCGATTGTGTTCGGCATACTGTCTGTAGGCAGCAACCGCGACCTGAAAATGTCCTTTCGCCTCCGCTTCGTGACCGTATTGCAAAACTACTATCGATACCTTTGGATCATCGACGTAGGGCTTCAAAACCTCCAGGCCCTGTTCGGGTTTGCCCGCCGCCAATGCACAAGTGGAAGCCAGCAAAGATAGCTGCAGACCGTCATCAGCCGTCGCGGCTGTCTCGGCGAGCGCGGTGATGATACGTACGGCCGCTCCGGGCCGCTGTAAGAATTGGGACAATCGTGCCTCTACCACTGCATAACGATCTGGGTCTGCCTGCAGATAACTGGCATACTCGCGAATCGCGTGCTCATATCGGCTCTTCAATACGTACAGTTCCGCCCGTTGCCAGCTTAACAAGTCTTGATCACCAGACTCACGCCGAGCCTTCTCGATAAGGCGCTCAGCTAAACGGAAATCGCCCCGCTCCAATGAGCTGTCTATGCGGGCTTCTAGTTGGAAGCCGACGAGCGACTGTCCCCACGACGGCAGCATGAGTATAGAACTGAAAACAACCAACAGCCTGAAGTTCATATCATTCTACCGTTTCCGTCACATCCTGGTACACGCGCTCATAGTAGCTGCGGATCAGTCGTCTATAGGTTTCCGGATACGGACCGGCAAGTGCATTTCTCATCGCCTCGCGAAGCAGATCCTCGGATTCCCCCCGATCCTTCGGCAACCACGGAGGACCGCTATAGCCCAAGTTAATTCCAGATTCCGATGTACGTTTTTTTTCAAAACCACGGTTGTGAATCGAACGACTTGCGTCTAGCATTCTTTGATGAATGCGATTCTGCAGATTGAGCGTGCGCTTCTTCAGCTGCGGCCCTTGCAGATCCTGCAACACGGCTTGCATTTCTCGCTCTATGATGCGCGCGCGCTCCTCCGCGCCTCGATGTCCGCGCAGCGAACGCTCCAACACCCTCAGGGCTTCGTGAAGATTGCGCTGTGCTGCTGTCAAACGCTTCATGCGATGCTGGTGATCAACGCCAACGCGGTCGCGTTCGCCGGCTTCCTTGCCCTGCAATCCGAAGGCTTTTTGGGATGCTTGATTGATGTCGCTTTGCTGCTCTGCCAAGCCTGCCATCTTTTGCATCGCCTCCGCGAATGACGATGGCATGCGGGCGTCTGCCAGGTTCTCCATGCTTTGCCGCAACAACATCACCGATTCGTTGAGATAACCCATGGCTGCCAGTTGCTGCTCGTCTGTATCTCTCAGTTGTTTGCGTCCAAGACGATCGGCGGCTGTACCCATGAGTTGCATGGCATAACCCAACGACGTGGACAAACCGTAACCCAGACTCATGGTACGGCGTGCCACCGACCCCAGCTTCTCGACTACGAGTGCAGTGCCCTGGGCAAGTGAGAACTGTGTGGCAGCGATGTGCGAGCTGTCTTCGTCCCGAGCCCGACGGGTTATTGTGGCGACGTTTTCCTGACGTTCAGACAACCTCACGAGTTCGTGAACGGCAGCGCGCATGGCACGTGACAATTCTTTCTTCTGCTCAGCAGTATACTCGCCTTGCAGGTGTTGCAAGCTCGCCGTTAACTTGCTCAAATCACGCTGCATTTCTGAACCCTTCTGACGGGCTTCGGAATTGGCGGGGGCCTCGAGCAGTTGAACGATCTTCTGCATACGTCCTACGAGCTCCTCCTTTTGCATTCGTTCTGCCTGCTGCAGTAAACTCGTCGCCGTCTTCTCGCTGTATTCATCCATTATGTCGGCAAGCTCCGACAACTCTGATTGCAGCGCTTCAGTGTCTCGTTGTAGGGCACGTTCGTGTTGTGGTAGCCTGGGGTCACCTATGTCGAAATTCATCCGTTCGTTGATGCGAGCTTGTCGGCCTTCCAGATCCTCCATACGTTTCACCGCCGCGTGCAATCGCTGTTCCGCTTGAACCTTCTCCAGCAGGGCAATCGTCCTGTCCAGATGCTCCTCGAACGACTGATGGTCTTCGGCGAACTTGCGCATCGCATCAGCCAGCTGTCGAGGATTTTGGCGCTTTGCAGCCTGTTGCAACGCGGCCAGCGCTTCCTGCAGTTGGGAGCTCATTACCATTTCCATCAACTCGCTCAGCTCAGCCATTTTGTCAAGCAGTTCGTCCGAAACTATTCCAGATTCGCTCAGTGCCGTCCTTGCTTCTTCTATGCTTCGTGCCAACTCCTCTACGGCCCGTGCTCTCTCCGTTTCCTCCGTCAGGGTTGATGCGAGCTCTCTTTCCTGCTCCCAGGTGAGCGCATCTTCCTTAAGTAACTCCCGTCGCAATTCCTCAAAATACTCGCCAGTTTCAGCACTTTGTTCAGCGAGTTTCTCGAGATGGTCAAGGGTTTTGCCCTGAACGTCCCGGATTTCATTGAAGAGTTCCTGCAATGATGGGAACCGCAACAAGTACTCAGGGGTAGAGCTTTTTTTCGGACCGCTGACGGCGTCGTTGTCGAAAACAGTAACGCGGTAGCGAACCAGATCCTCGGGCAATAGATCCCAGCGCGAAAGGTCCCAGTCCAAACCCACCCGGACATCGGTGCCCGGTTTGAAATTCAACGGCAACGACCTTAATCCAGACTCGTTGATGTTGTACAACAAGGTCAACTCCGAGATTCCGTAGTCATCGACGGCCTCTATGGTCAGTGGCACCACCATGTTGTCCGGCAAATCCACGTCTTGCCCGGGTTGAGTCAGGGTCACTTGGGGGAAATTGTCGTCGATCGCATGGATCGAGTAACGAATCGGGTTTCTATTGTTGGTTCCAACACGATCGCGCAACTCGATGCTATAACTTCCTGAGGATTCAATGCCAACGTCGACACGAGCCTGAACATCTAATACCTCAGCCTCCAAACGAACCGAATCGTCGATCACAACGGTAGCGCTTTCCAGCGGTTTGCTGGCAAAAAGTTCGATCTCCACGCGGGTGCCCCGAAGACCGCGAATATCTCCGTTGCCCTCTTCTATTCGTGGCGGCTGGCCGCTATAGTTTGGGTAACGATAATGCAGGCGAATTTTCTCGGTGTAAGGAGGGGCTATCACATCTACATTGTGTACGCTGCTCTCGCCATCGTTGGCCGCTACCATAAACTCGAACGACCTCTTCACGTGTTCGAAGGTGAAGTAGAGCGAATCCGCCCCTCCCACGAGCAGCCGTTGGGAAGAGAAGTCAGATGCCAGCTCGTCGCTACTGAGTATGGTAGCTTCTTCGGGAAGATCGCCTTTAAACCGGATCTTGATGTGATAGTCATCGCCCTTAACAACCGTACCGCCCTCCCCCTTGATGGTAATCTGCGTTCGCGGTTCCCATTCGAAAACAGTCAGGGGGTGCGTACAACGCACGGCTGCAGCGCCCAGCGAGTCATCGAAAAGCAACAGTGAGATTCCGGCCACAAGCGCAGTGCCACCTGTTCTTAGACTAGCCGTCGTGAAATCTCGCCAGGGAAGCAGCGCACGTAAGTCAAGGGCTTCCAAGTCCGCAACTGCTCGTTCCAATGTTGTCCGCAACAGTGACCTTGAAAAACGTTCTGTTCGAGTTTCCCCGTCCAGTTCGAGGCTGGTGATCAAACGTTGTTGCAACTGCGGACAATGGTCTTCGATCAGTAACGCTGTTTTCACCAGAGAGAGACGGGCAGTAAGGAGCCGTACGGCCTGAAACAGAACGGCGACTACGGTCGATAGGACGACGAAGATTCCCATTGATAGACGCACGGACGGGGGCATGTGAAATAAAGATTCCAGAAGAATCCAGCACCACGCGAAGACGGTTACAGCTAACGCCCCACCCATACCGACTATCGCCAGCTCCAGCAGTAATAGGCGACTCTGGAATCCCTTGAGCGCCGTGCACAACGCCGAATGCAGTTCGTTCGGCTTTCTCATGAGCTAGTGGGTGAGAGCCCACACGACGATATTGGTTCCCATTCGCAGGGCCGCTAGCCGTTTCTCAGGAGGGTCATCGTGTACGGAGGCATCCTCCCATCCGTCCCCCAAATCAGATTCGTAGGTGTACAAAACCACAATTCGCCCACTATCAAAGAGAGCCAACGCCTGAGAACGTTTGCCGTCGTGTTCATGAATCTTGGGAAGGCCATCGGGGAACTCAAAATGGCAATTGAACAATCCGTGGGTAGGGGGTAACTCCACGAGCTCTTTTTTCGGAAACAAATTCCTCAATTGGCGTCGAAACGATTCGTCCATTCCGTAGTTGTCGTCGGCGTGAAGAAAACCACCGCTTTCCAGAAAATGACGTAACCGGATAATTTCGTCGGGCGAAAAACTGACATTGCCGTGACCGGTCAGGTAGAGGTAAGGGTAGGAAAACAGCTCCTCATCCATGATCTTGATGCGTTTTGGTTCCGACGCTACCTCAATATTGGTTTCCTGTCTGAGGAATTCGAGCAGATTCGGAAGCGAGGAGGGATCGCTATACCAGTCGCCGCTACCATCGTACTGAACGCGAGCGATGGTAAACTGCGACGGATTGGGAAGGTCCGCGTGGCCTCTCTCTAGTATCAACAAGGCGAAGCCCAAGAGAACGAGCGCTCTATTTGCGACCATTAACAACTGCGAATTTTCCCGACGTGGTATTGCCGATCTCATCGCGGGCGACGAAGAAGTAAACGCCACTGCCCACCAGAAACCCTGCTTGGTTCTGAGCAGTCCACGAGACCGACGCATGGCCCGGCGTACCTTTGTCTCGCCATACTAAGCTACCGCTCGCGTCGAAAATCTGCAGCTCCGCACCCAAGGGCAGCCCCAAGAAAGTGACACTCGAATTGCGCGATCTCAAAACCAGGGGATTCGGAAAAATCACCAAGGCGTCGTTTTCGGGTTCGCTGCCCAACGAGATCTTCAATCTGCTCAAGCCATCGAAGGTCCCAATCCAGAGTTCGCCAGACTCTCTGTCGAACAGCAGGGAGTTGACACGATTGTCGATCAAACCGCTGTTTTCGGTTGTGAGCGAAAAAGTCACCTCACCACCGGGTGTTATCTGGCCGATGCCACCTTCGGTCCCTACCCAAACGTTCCCCAAATCGTCTTCAACAAAGGCGTTGATCTGACTAGACGGCAAGCCGTCATCCAAATCATACAGACGCCAGCGCGCGATCTCGAAGCTCCGGTTGCCACGGTCGTAACCGCCCCGAACAACATTGAGCCCATTGTCAGTGGCAAGCCATATCTGGCCACGGCTATCGACCATAATGTCCTTTATGCGATCGCTGGTTAACCGCTCCTCTACGGAGGTGCTTATGTGAATCGTGAACTCGTCCCCCTTTTCAAAAGGAGTACCGCCGTCGTCGAAAAGGAAAAATCCATCGAGCGGTGTTGATATCCACTTCAATCCATCCGGCGCCAAAGCGATCTTGCCGATATCACCAGAAACACCCAATTCGGTTTGGGTGTACAAAATTCCGTTGAACGGGTCGTCACCATCCACAACCGCAAGCCCAGCCAGAACATTGGTCATCCAGAAAAGATTCTGCTCGTCCCGCACAATGTCAGCGACAACTACAAAGGAACCTTCACCGTTGATACCGCGGAGCACGGAGTTATTGTGGTCAAGCCACAGCCAGCTGCCGTTGCCTTGCCTGACAGCAACACCTCGGCCCCACGATCCCGCCCAGATCCCGCCGTTATCGTCGACTTCCAGGGCGACGATGGTGGGACTGGGCAAACCGTTCGAGTTGTCGTGGATCGTCCAGATCGAAGCGGCGGGATCAAACTGGTAGATTCCATGTGGGGGCACAAAATCGTTAGGTACGCTGGCGATCCATATTTCGCCGTTTTCCAGTAGGCGCATGTCGTAGAAATGGTTGGCGCGAGGTTCCCGTGACGGGGGCGGTCGGATCCCATCCACTACGCGCAATCCCTCGGTGGTCGCCAGCCATAAAGTACTGTCCGCGTTGGCCGTCGCCCGCACCCCAGGTATAGCGGCGCCACTTATTACCCTCCATTCGCCAGCGTTCCGTCGATAGAAGCGACCTTCGATAGTGACGACCACCAGCTCATCGTCCAGGACGCCGAAGGTGGTGATGCCTTCCAGACTAGCTTCTTGAAAAAGAAAGTCGATGGTCTGATCGAACCGTAGAACACCCAGCTCGGTGACACAGAAGAGGGTGTCGCTAAACACGGCGTAGTCACGCACTTCTCCCAAACCGCGGAAGGATGTCCAACTTTCCGGATCTTGAAGATTGGGTTGCCGCAGATCCGCATAGGCAATCCCTTCCTCGGTGCCGACAAACAACGAATCGCCAAAGAACTCCAAGGCGGTAACGGGGATGTCTTTGGTAAGGTCACCTAGTTGGCGATACGATTCTTTGACTTCCTCGCGATCGCTCAGAAACACGCTGACTCCGCGCGTCGTTCCCACAAAGATGCGATTGCCGCGCGTGACGATTGCATTAATACCTAAATCCAGGAAATCGAAGTAAGGCCGATTAAAACGCTCTTCCACAGATCGGTAGCGGCTCAGGCCCTGGTGATCGGTACCGAACCAAAGATCTCCATCGTCGTCTTGAGCAAGGCTCATTACCCTATTGCCTGCTAGGCCATTCAACCGGGTGAACCGACAATAGCGTTGATCCGCTTGGTCGTAGCGCAGGACGCCTCCCGTAGTAGCAGCCCACACATACGCCCTGTCGATCAGAACATCTTTCATGTCGCGCATACTGGTGAACGCAGACCATTCACCACCCTGACTCTGAGCGCTTGCAGAATGCACCAGCAGCACTGCCACTAAAAGAGATAAAACTGGAGGCATATAAAAAAGGTTACATCATGCTCAATGGGTCGACATTGACGCTCAACGCCACATTCTCGGCGCGCGCAATCTGCCGCATTGGTGGTAACGCCGCCTGCGCGATGCCATGTATGTTTTTGGGCGTCGCACTACACAGGAGAGAATGCCAGCGGTGTTGATTTCGCAACCGCGCCAGTGGCGCCGTCGCAGGACCCAACACCCGGTCGGATCCTGCCAACAACGAATTGAGCTGTGCCGTGCCCTTAGTGGCTGCACGGGAAACAGCAGACTCGTCGGAACCCTGCCAAAGGAAAACGACTAGACGACTGTACGGAGGGAAACCAGCTTCGTCTCGTACCTGCATCTCGCGTTGGGCAAAGGCGTCGTAATCCTGTCTGGCAGCCTCCTGCAACACCGGCGAATCACTGAGCAGGGTCTGGATCACAACCTGCCCGCGAGCTGATCCACGCCCCGAGCGCCCAGCTACCTGGGTGAGGAGTTGAAAACTGCGTTCAGCAGCACGAAAATCCGGCATGTGCATCGCCGTGTCTGCAGAAATGACGCCAACCAACGTAACCTCGGGGAAATCCAATCCCTTCGCTACCATCTGCGTGCCCAACAACACATCCGCTTCGCCCCGACGAAAACGCTCGACAAGCTCGTCGTGAGAGCCCTTTGTGGTGGTGCTGTCAACATCCATACGAATGACGCGCACACCTGGAAACTGTTCCATCAAGACTTCTTCTACTTGCTGCGTACCGATACCCTCAAACTGCAGATCCGCTGCACCGCAGTGGTCGCAGGTGGCCGGTACCGGTCCGCGAAAATCGCAGTAATGGCATCGCATTGAGCCGCCACTATGACGATGGTAGGTGAGGGTAACACGGCAGCGTTTACACTCGATTGCTTCGCCGCAGGAGGTGCACAACAGGATGGGCGAGAAACCTCGACGATTCTGCAGTAAAACGATCTTCTCGCCGCGATCGATCCGTTCGCGGATCTTCAAGCGTAGCTCGCCAGAAAAAATGGCACGACGTTTACGTTGAAAGGGTTCCAAGTGCATGTCGACGACAGTTACCTGTGGCAGCGGCCGCGAATCGACGCGTTGCGGTAACGAGAGATAGTGGTATTTGCCTGTACGGGCATTGTGATAGGATTCCAAGCTGGGCGTCGCCGAGCCCAGAAGCACTAGCGCGTCCTCCCGGCGTCCTCGAACCATGGCCACGTCTCTTCCGTTGTAGGCCAGCGCCTGTCGACCATCCAGATCCTCCTGCTTGTAGGAACCGTCGTGCTCCTCGTCGACGATTATGACACCAAGATCCACCATCGGTGCGAAAATCGCCGAACGAGCCCCAATAACGACTGATTGATTGCCCCGTCGCAAGCGACGCCAAGTATCGTATCGCTCTCCTGGCGACAACTGGCTGTGCAACACAGCGACGCGATCGCCAAATTCTGCCTTGAAGCGGCGTACAGTTTGCCAAGCCAAGGCGATTTCTGGAACCAGCACTATAGCACTACGGCCTAGTGCCAGCACGTGACCCACGGTGTGGATGTAAACTAGGGTTTTACCACTGCCGGTAACCCCGTGAAGAAGGGAAGGGTAGAACTGCCTGGTATCGGCGGCTTCGATCAAGGCGTCCACGACTAACTTCTGGGCGGAGCTTAGATCGTACTGTTCGTCCTCCACCGGCTCTATGTGAGCTAGGGGATCCCGCAGCGCTTCGCGCTGGAAATTCTCCACCAATCCGATCTTGGCAAAACCGGAGACCAAGGCGGAACTGAATCCCTGTTCAGCCAGCGATTTCCGCGACGTCGATTCACATTGCAACATATGTTTGAGAAATGCTGCTTTGCGGTGTGCTCTTGCCGGCAGTTCCTTCAATGCCTCTTCCGCTCGCCTGCCGTCCGTCAATTTGACGCAGCGCTCGTGGCGGATGGGAGGCCCTTTCAGAAAGGGTACGATCTCTACTTGTCCCCCCAGCCTCAAATGGCGCAGAGTTGCCTCCAAGCCTGATCGCCCTAGGCGTCGCTCGAGTGTGCTTACCTTCAACGGCGATTCTTTCCTGAGTTCTTCGATCACTCGGTCGGATACCACGTTGATACTTCCGCCTTTGGAAGTGCGTAGATGCACAAGCCGCGTCGAAGCCAGTTGAATACCCGGCGGCAGTGCCGCCCCCAATGCTGCTCCGAGAGGAGCGAGATAGTACTCGGCGACCCAACGGCAAAGATCCACCAACTTCGGATCGAGCAAGGTGTCACTGTCGACAATCTGGCTTACCTCCTTGATCTTGGCCGGGTCAATGCCATCTAAGTGGTTCAACTCGCCAATTACGATACCCGTGAGCAGACGACCTTGAACCGGTACGAGCACGACGCTTCCTCTTTGCACCGCAGGTTCCAGACAAGACGGAAGGCGGTAGGTCAGCTCTCTAGCAAGTGGGGGAGGTATGGAAACGTCTACATAACGCTGTGTCATTGTTCTACAGTACTCGTGGTTGACAGCATGCGCGGCAGAGGCTCCAACTCAGGTCCCAACAAGGTGATTCCGTCGCTGTTTGCGCGGAAACGCAAGACCTTGGTAGCCTCACCCAACCTGCCATTGCCCAGCAGTTTACCCTGGAGCCAATACCGTGCTCCGTGAGCTCGACCCGAATGCACGAAGAACTCCTCGTGCGCCATCCACCGACGTTTCAGACCCGGAACGAGCATTCCTTGGAAATAGTTCGTGTTGTCACAAGAAACTTGCACCCACGTCGAATCGATCGCTTCCATCTCGAGAACAAGCTCCGGGTATACCAACGGATCGGCCATGCCCTCCACAGCCGTGACGGGTGTGCCCTCAGCATTGGTGTCCGGTTGCGTTGCGGGCGTAGCGGCTGCCGTTATCGCCGTTGTTGGGGGGAGATTGGGTATTGGAGCCGCCCCGCGCGCAACGATGCTCTCGATGACCTCGCTGTCTGTAGTATCCAATTCCGTGGGCTCGATGAGCTCCTCGGCAACCTGGAGGTTGTCGACAGTCGATACTTCTTCAGCAACAGCGGCGTTGGTCGGCACGCCGGGTTCGTTGTTCTCCAGCTCCGTAAGGGCATCAACCCACGGGGCGACCAGCACCGACTCGGGTTCATCATCGTCAGACAACTGAGAGACTACTACCCACGCGACTATTAAGATTGCCAGTAAAGCCCCTCCAACCAGAAATGGGCGTCTAATAAGTGACGAGCCATTGCCTCCTCGTGCGTGAGGTGGTGCCGAAGGTGGAATGGGCAGCTTGGTTGTCACTTCTCGGTCGAACGCGGCCAGCAACACCTCGGTGTCCAGGTTCAAATACTCCGAGTAAGCGCGCAATCCCATGCGCATATAGATTGGCTCGACCGTCTCGAAACAGGCCGCTTCGAGACCCTTCAGGATCGTCACACTAATGCCGCTGCGCTCGTGAACTTCGTTGAGATGTTCTCCACGGATTTCGCGGGCTTGTATCAATTGTTGAGCTATTTCCTCACTCATCCGGCTACAACAAACCTTCCAAAGGAGTCGATAACAGGTGATTGTACGGTCAAGGAAATCTGTATCCGGCTTCTTCGAGCAAACCACATAGCCGGGAGAGGGGCAAGCCAACGACATTATAATAACATCCATCCACCCGTTCAACGAACCGAGCAGCCATGCCTTGAATACCGTACGCTCCTGCTTTGTCGACCGGTTCTCCGCTACGCACGTAGCTTT
>CAYNZV010000102.1:0-14864 GCA_964401715.1 uncultured Gemmatimonadaceae bacterium
AAGTTCCTCTAGTGGTAGCCCAATTCGTCCGAGACCAAGGCACTGAGGCACGGCTTGCTGGCGCGCGGTGTAGACTTTGCCGGGTGGCCCGGAGCGATCCTATCAGCGGTGCATTCCGGCGCGGACCTAGACCAAACGGCCACTGCCTTCGAAGCGGTTGCCAACATCTTCAAGGAAGAGCTTGTGGCGGGTTGATGCGCCCGTTTCTCTGCATCATTGTGCTGCTGACTGCCTGCAGCGACAAGAGTGTCGACCCTAAGGGTCCGGTGTTGCTCGGCGGCGATCACGAAATCCGCAATGCTGGCGACATAGAGCGCCTGAGGCTGCAAGGTAGCGACGCTTACGTCATTGGCGGGTCGCTGCTCATCTTTGGGGCCGACCTCAAAGACCTATCTGGTCTTGAAGGCCTCACCTCAATCGGTAAAAGCTTGGAGATTCGCTTTAACACGAAGCTTACCTCGCTTCGTGGATTGGAAGGACTTACCAGTGTCGGCGACAGTTTGATGGATGCTGGCATTCGTGTTTCACCGCTGGAGAATCCGATCAACAACAAAACTCTGCACGTGATCGAAGGCCTGATCGTCACCGACAATCAGGCGTTGGAAAGCCTACGAGGCCTAGATAGTCTGCGGTTTGTGGGCGGTGGCTTGTCGCTGATCTTCAACGGGGCTCTACAGAATCTAGATCATCTGGAAAGTCTGAGCCGAGTTCGTGGCAGCGTGGACGTCATATCTAATCCGCAGCTCACCGGGCTTCAAGGATTGCGGGGTCTGAAGCGGATAGAGGGATATCTGGAGGTTGGCGGCAACCCGCTGATCAACGATCTCCGCGGTCTCGATCGTCTGTCGACGGTAGAAGCGGATCTGATAGTGTGGTTCAACGACCGGCTGAATTCCCTCGAGGGGTTGCAAGGTCTGGAAGTTGTAGGAGGTCCGCTGACCATCGATCGCAACCCGTTGCTCCCTCAGGCATTGGTGCGCGCATTCGTCGACATGCTCATTACCCGGGGATACGAGGGTGAAGCTCTGATCGGTCCGCAATAGAACCCCAGGGCCGCTCAACCCGCTTGCGAAATGCGCGATCCGACACGCTTATCTAGATCAGGGATCGGTGCATGTGAAGTCCCGTCCTTCGGTGCAGCCGGTGTGGCAGCCGATGCACGAGGGCAGCTGACCTTCCTGCAAGACTTTGTTGCGCGCATCCAGCTCTTGCCAGCTCCAATCGCCTGTAAGTAGCGCTGACTGCGACTCTCCCTTTCTCATGCTAACGAAACCGGCAATCTCGGTGCAGTCGGGATCGGTGTGCAGCACCTTTACCAGTACTGAGCCGACGGGAAGGGGATAGGAGCCGTCCACATACGCGCTGGCGTTATCGGGGTCGGCAAAGACTATGATGTTGTGGCCGTCGTGTGCACTGCTGAAGCGGCATTCTCGCACCTGGATGTAGGTGGAGAGGAAATCGCGGCCGTAGAACGGTTCAGGATCTCCGGAGCCGATGGTGTTGTCGTCGCTGCAATGTGTCAAGAGCACAAGCGCACCGATAGCCCCGACGGCTGCTGGCCAGCGAATCGATATCACCGGAGCACGACTCGAACGCGGTTGTTGTGAGTATCAGCGACGTAGATGTTTCCCTTCTTGTCCACATCGAGACCGTATGGGCGGTTGAGCAACGCCTTCAGCGGATCGCCGCCATCGCCGCCGAAGCCGATTTCACCACACTGCCCGGCCACCGTCGTAATGATGCCGTCGAGGTCGACCATTCGAATACAGTGATTGAAGGTGTCAGCAATGAACACCCTGCCATTGTCGTCGACGGTAACGTCGCAGGGCCAACCCAAGGTTGCTTCGGTCGCCGGCACTCCATGGCCGGAAAAGCCGACGCCTTTCGAGCCTAGGATATGACTTTCGATCTCGATATCTCCGCCCTGAAGCTCGCTATCCCGCAGCGTGAAGCCGGCGATGGTCGCGATTACGCCGGTAATGGCATCGATGCGACGGATCCGGTTGTTCATGGTATCGGCGATGTAGATGTTGCCCTGCGAATCGGCAGTGATTCGATTGGTTGGAGGTGCCGACTGGCCAGTAGGAGCGAACAGTTGCGACATGTAAGCCGGTTCGTTCTCACCGGCAAAACCAGGATCGCCATTGCCGGCGATAGTAGAGATGATTCCGTTTAGATCGACCATTCTGATCCGCTGATTCGCCTGATCCGAAATGAACATGCGACCGGCGGGATCGAAAGCGGTTGAGCTGGGAAGGTCGAGAGTCGCTTCAGTCGCTGGCCCGCTGTCGCCGAGAAAGGAGCGGGCTCCGGTACCGCAAATCCGCGACAGGATTCCGGTGCCGAAGTCGTAACGCATTATCTTGGAATTATGCCAAGCAGCCATGACCAGCCGTCCTCGAGGATCAAAAGTTATGTTGGTCGGATGATTCAAGCCGGCATGGGTTGCCAAGCCCTCTAAGGCATCACCCAACTCACCCGTGCCGATGAGCGTACGCACGATATTCCCGTCAACGACCCGCACGCGGTGGTTGTTCCAATCGACGATGTAGAGCCGATCATCGGGACCGTAGGTGACATCTTGGGGCAGATACAGCTCCGTCATCTCTGGCGCCATGCCTTCGGGGCCGAGCCCGGCAACGCCGGTGCCGGCGAAGGTCCGTATCTCTGAATACGGTGCGTCGATGTTCGAGGGGCCTGAGGGGGAACTGTCGCAGCCGAAGCCGACGATACCGAAAGGCGTTGCTGCAACTGCCTGTATAATAACTTTCTTGAAGCCCAACAGCGGTTGCTCCTAGAGATTCACACGGCGAAGGCGGTGGTTGTAGGTATCGGCTATGATAAGGCGTCCCATAAGATCCTGCTCGATGCCGGCGGGACGGTTGAGGGACGCTTCGATGGCGGGGCCGCCGTCCCCCGAAAAAGCGCCGCCGCCGTTACCGGCTATTGTGGTGATTGTACCGCTGCGAAGATCGATGGCACGAATGCGATGATTCAGTTCGTCGGCTACTAACAGCCGACCGTCAGTCAGGAACAGCAAATCTCGCGGGTTGTCGAACGTTGCAGACAAGGCAGGACCGCCATCCCCTGAAAAACCTCGGTCTCCGGTGCCTGCAAAGGTATCGATCAGGTTGTTGTCGAAATCGACGACGCGGATGCGGTTGTTGAGACTGTCGGAGATATAGAGCTTGCCGTCGGTGTCGAAAGCCAGCGCGCCAGCCGGTGGTGGGTTGGCGCCGGTTGGAAGCTGTAGCTGGGCTTGCAGCGGTGGACCGCCATCTCCGGAAAAACCAGCCTCACCGGTCCCGACCACCGTCGAAATGGTGCCGTCCGGCGCGATTCTTCGTACCCGCTGATTGCGTTGATCCAAGATGTATAGCCCACCGTCCGGTCCCAAGATGGTTTGGTTGGGCTGACTTAGAAGGGCTTCGCGAGCCAAGCCACCATCTCCTTCAAACCCCGGTCCGGCGCCACAGATGACCATCACCAGACCCGTGGCTGGATCGTAGGTGCGCAGCTTGTGATTGTGCCAGGCGGTGAGCAATAGGACGCCGTTGGTAAGTGGGATCATATGGGTCGGGTGATTAAGCAGGACTGTGGTACCGAGCGTTCCCGGTGCTACTTGATCCGACTCGTCGTATGGGCCGTCGCCGACAAAATCGGAGCCGATCACGGTGAGAAGGGTTTCGTCCGACATCACCTGGCGCACACGGTGGTTATTCCAGTCCATAACGTAGGTATCGCCATCGGGTGTTACGGTGACATCCACCGGCCAGTAAAACTTCGATAACAGCAGAGGTTGACCGTCTCCGTCCCAACCTGGACTCCCGGTTCCAGCCCAGGTACAAATTGAACCGGGCATATCGGAACACAGGGAGACCGGCACCTTCCCGTCGTTATTTGACGACATCCCTTTGTCGTCAGAGCAACCAGTTTCCCAAATGACACAGGCGCCGATCAATATGATCAAAGCAAACATAAAGCATCCAGTTTCGCGTAAAGAGAGCTCTCCAGTATCTCGGTTTCTGTTCGGGCTCTTGTTATTATAAAACTCCGGGTTCGACTTACCAATTTCATTCCATGTTATCCTCGATCTGCACGAGGCCGTCGAATCCTCGAGCTTCGAGTCTGTCTATAAAGCTTCGGGCGGTAGCGGAGGGCAGATTCGGATTTTCGGAGATCCTCACGATCCTTCCGACATTGCTGAGGGCGGACAATCCCTCAAGGTTCGATAGCGTGCGATTGCCGATGATCAGCAAATCCCTACCCACGTGCTCGAGCAGGTTGGCGCCAGCCAACGACACAAGCGCATCGTTGCCTTCGATGCGCAAGGTCTGACCGATAGAAACTATGGATGAAAGTCCAGCGAGAGATACTAGACTGTCGTTCTCGTCAATGAACAGGCTTTCTTCGATGGAATTGAGCTGCCTCAAGCCGGCGAGGCTTTCGAGAGAGCTATTGTGGGTTACAAAAAAATCCTCTCCAAGGTGCGTAAGCTGACTCAGGGCAGTCAATGAACGCAGAGTTGCATTCTCCACCACTCGCAGGTCGCCAGAGATCTGTCGCAGATTGTCCAGTCCGTCGAGACTGTTCAGCGAACCGTTTTCAGCTATTCGCAACTCGCCCGGCAGGGAATCGAAAGGCGGGAAGCTTTGCAGATCTTCTAGGGCATCGTTATCGACGATACCGATGTCGGACCCGATGACATTCAGGTCTTCGAGGCCCATCAACGTCGACAGTTCGGCGTTCCCGCTAATCCATAATGTGCCGTTCACTGCTCTTAGGTTGGCGAAAGCAGCCAACGAACGGAGTTTGATATTGTTGGAAATAATCAGGTCATCGCCAACGGCGGTGAGATTTTCCACACCGTCAAACGAGTCCAAGCCGAGGTTGTTAGCGACACTCAGACTGCCGTTGATCTCCGTCAGCGACCCGAAACCCAACAGCGTGACAAGCTGGTCGTTTCCGTCGACAAAGAGGTGCTCGCCAATCTCGCCCAGTGAACCGAGGGCTTCCAACGTCGTCAGGTTCGGATTGCCATCGCAAAATAGCGAACCACCAATGGAGGTCAGGTTATGTAGACCCCGGAGGTCGCCTAGGCTCTGGTTTTGCACGAGGATAAGCGAGCCGGAGATCTGCTGTACCAGCGCCAAGCCCTCCAAGGACTGTAGTTGGGGGTTGTTCGACAGGATCAGGTTGCCGTAGACGGTGGTCAGCTTCTGCAAGCCATCGACAGTGTGCATAGCGTCGTTCAAGCTGATGCGAATCTTGCCGCCTGACCCCTCTGATCCAACCTGTTCGAGGTTGTGCAATCCGGCGATACTCTCGAGCAGGTCGTTGTTCTCGAGAATCAGGTCGACACCAATACCCACGAGGTTTCGTAGCCCTTTCAAATCGGCCAGGTTCGGATTGTTTCTCAAGGTGAGGCTGCCACCAACGCTTTCCAGATTCTGCAGAGCTTCTATGTCCGTCAACTTAGAATTTTCGATGATCAAATCGCCCTCGACCGATGAGTGCGAGCGCAACGGGCGTAGGTCTTTGGCCGACCTGACAATCACATCTGGGGACGAAGATTTCGGGTTGGTGTCGTCATCGCCACAGGCACAAAGAAGAAAGCAGAAAAACAGGAGGATGGATTGTATCACTGTCGATGTTTGCGCAAGAATTTGCGGTCGGAAAACGTCTTCAAAAAGGCGATGATGGCGCGCTGTTCATCGGCTGCCAACACGTGGCGTCGTGCTCGCAGCAGGGGATCGGTGCGCGCGGTTTTGTGAAACCCATCGCTGTAGAACTGCAATACTTCTTCCAGCGTCTCGAAGCGACCGTCGTGCATGTACGGCGCGGTAAACTCAACGTTGCGCAACGACGGCGTTTTGAATTTACCAAGATCGAAGGTATTGCCGGTGATCGCCGCCAATCCAGAGTCGGCCGGCACTGCGTCGAGCCCGTTGTTGTGGAACTGATTGTCGGTCAGCAGCACCGTGCCGTGACAATGAAAACAATCTCCGACTTCGTTGTTGAACAGCTGAAATCCCAATTCTTCTTGGTCTATGAAATTGCCTTTGCCGTTGAGGAACTTGTCGAAACGGGATTCGCTAGATACCAGGGTGCGCTCGTACTGCGCAATTGCCTTGACCGCCCTATCAGCGGTGATTTCGCCGTCACCAAAAGCGTTGGCGAAGAGCAACGGGTAGTCTGGATGGCGATTTAATTTCTCCACTACGTGATCCCAGTTCTCACCCATTTCGATCGGGTTGACCACCGGCTGCAGCGCTTGCGCCTCCAGACTCTCGGCGCGTCCATCCCAAAATAAAGCTGGCATCCACCCGGTATTAACAATATGCATGGAGTTTCTATCGGTGACGCCTGCGACGCCAACGCTAAACTGGTCGGTGTCGGTAAAGGAAACTTCTGGCAGGTGGCAGCTTGCGCATGCCCTAGTGCTGTCGACGGAAAGGATGGGATCGAAGAACAGCTTGTTGCCTAGATCGACTCCCTCTACCGTCATCGGGTTGTCCTGCGGAATGATCATTGGTGGAAAGTGATCGGGACGTATCATTTCCAACGGTGTAGGTGCGAAGGAAGTTTCGCCCCCGATGCTGCTGTCTTTGCCGTCACATGCGAGTAATACTCCCCACAATAGCAACAAGGTGCTGCGCATGGTGATCACATTGCCGGATCATTCGTGGTCTTCATCATGGGCACCGTGAATGTCGTCCAGGGTGAAGACCATGCCGCCGTTTTCCTGCAACGCCAATTGGGCGTCGGTGTTACCCATGATGCCTCCGCGACCGACGAAGTCGTATACATTGGGGTCGGAGAACCAATTGTTGATGTTCATCGCTACGTCGATCTGCCACTCGCCTCCATCGATGCTCAAGGCGAGTGGAAGCCGGACGCGTACAGAGAAGTCTGTACCAGCGGATGGGCCGGTATGGACGAGAAAGCTTCCCGAATCGTTACCGGATCGATAAGCTCCTTCCAAAAGCATGTAATGGTAACGAGCGGTACCCCCACCCATCGGTGCTGGCCACTCCATGCCATTGAATTCGGCTGTGTTGGGAAGCTTGCCGAAGATATTTTCGGCTGCATCTATACCAAAGGTAAAGAGCAGCGCGGCGTAGTTCCCCGCCGCCACTTTGGCAGCCGTAAAGATGTGGCTGGAGGGGTTGTGAATGTTGGCGTAGTGGAACTCCCTTACGAGAACTGTTTTTCCGTTGGTTGTTTCCAGCCGAACATCGGAAAGAATGTAATCGAGCTTGGTGACGTTGTAGCTGTTGCCAGCGGTATTGGTGTAGATACCGGTATTGACATCCAACGGTGTTCCGTCCACCTCGTGATTGAGATGTATCGAAATGCTGCCAGCGTCGCCATCATCATCGCCGCAACCAAAAAGACAGCAGCTCAAGGCGGCGGATGTTACCACTAACCTATTCATCAGATGCTTACTTAACATAATTCTTCCTGTTCAGGGCTAAGATAACGGATATAAAATATCGAGAGAGAAGTGATAACTGCAACTCACGAGCATGTTGACGTCGGCAGTGACTTGAAACTGGTTGATGTCGCGATAGATTGGCTATTAGTAATAGCTGCACTCCGTGAGCTAACGCACTATGTCAATCTCGACTTCAGGACTGAAAAGCATCTCTGATCCCACTTCTGTTTCCAACGATTTGGCAAGGAAAAAACAGACTGTATACGTAGCGTAAAGGGCCACTACCAGTGCATCCGCCTGAATTGGAGTAATATGTCCGGCTCACATGCAAAAAACAAATTTTTCGCTTTACCCTATTTATAGTTGCGGTTTTCGTTGTCCTATAGGCAGCGAAGCGCCGGATGGGGTCTGCTTGCTTGACAGTTGCTCTATAGACGATCAGTATTCTGAGCAAATCCGCCCCTGAGTAATGAGATAGTAAGTCCGACAACTTATGTCTAGCACCCTTGAGAAGCTGAAACGCGGCTTCGCAGAGCCGCAAGCCGCATACGGTCCCATTGACTGCTGGTGGTGGGAAGCGGCCCGGTTGGACAAGGAGAAGATGCGCTGGCAGCTGCAAGATTTGAAGGATAAAGGGGTAGCCGGAACTTGGTATTATCCTCGCTACATTGGCGACGAAGATCTGGCATGTCGTCCCCGTTATTGGACCGAGGAGTGGTGGGAGCTCACCGAATTTGCCGTTGCAGAGCATGAGCGCCTCGGGCTGGCCTATTGGTTCAGCGATTGGACTGCTCACGAGTTCATTCAAGATAAACTGCGGGCCGAAGCAGGAGAACGACCGGATTTCCGTGGGCGACGCGTGGCCTTTCAGGAATGCCAGGTTGCAGAGGCCCGTCCTGTGAACATTGCGATTGATTCCTACGACGAAGTGCTGGACGTGGCCGCCTTCCGCGTCGAAGACGAAACGCTGAAATATGATTCACGCATCGATCTGAGCGATTTCGTAGGTGCTGACGGACTGCAATGGACGCCGGCCGGACCCGGATGGGCTGTGACTGTGGTCAGCAGCACACCGTTCGATATAGACTACATCAATCCGGACCTCACAACCCGTTGGATAGAGTTACTTCTGGGTAGCTACGAATCGCGCTTGGAACGCCACTTAGGCAACACCGTGAAGGCGTTTGGCACCGACGAGTGGCGCTTCATGCAGGGAAACGTGATCTATTCCACGGGGCTGAGGGCACGATTTCAAGACGAGAAAGGATACGATCCTTCCCCCTTACTCGTCGGGTTGTTTCGCGACATCGGCCGGCTTACGGACAAGATACGATGCCAGTACTACGAGGTAATGTGCTCGGAGATCGTCGAGAACCTCTATCGGCCCTTCGCGGCGTGGCTAGAAGAGCATAACATGCTGTTCACCGAATTCTGTCCACGCGGAAAAACCGAAGACGTCCGTGAGCAAACCCACCATTACGGCGACTTTTTTCGTTACATGGGAAGTTATCATATCCCCGGAAACGAAGAGCGCTGTCTCCGAGGCGATCGGGTTCGCAAGTTCCAAGCGAAGATGGCCAGTTCCATCGCGCACGTGAACGGTCGTCAACGGGTAGGGCTCTGTGCTTACTGGGGTTCAGGTTGGGGCCACACGCCCCAGGAAAACATGGCGTGGACCAACGAAAACTATGCCTATGGCATCAACCTCTACAACCGGCACGGAGTCCTCTACAGCACCATGTCCGGGTGGTATGAATGGGTACCACCGGCAGTGCATTTCCGACAGCCGTATTGGAAGTACTGGCGGACCTTCACTGAATATGTCAGCCGCCTGAGTTATCTCCTCAGTCAAGGAACCCATCGAGCGGATCTGGCGGTGGTGTATCCTCTTGCCACGTTGCACGCCAATTGGGATGACCGCAGGGAATTCAACGAGACCGCGGCAGTCTTCGGCAAAGCGATGTACGACCTGACCAAAGTGATCTACCGCAGTGGTATTGATTTCGATTTTGTGGATGATACTGCATTCGCGGAAGCCCGGATCGATGGCGACCGTATGGTGGTGGCTGGCATGCCGTTTCGCGCCATTCTCCTGCCCCCGATGACCACTGTTTGCCTGCGAACCATGTCGATGATCGCCGAATTTCATCGAGCCGGCGGGGTGGTGGTCGCGTTCGGACACCTGCCTACTGGGTCTGACGAGAACGGACGCGACGATCCGATGCTGGCGGAATTGTGCGGACAGATCTTCGGCGATTCGGTCGACGGGCAGGAGAGCATCGAAGCAGAGCGGGCAGTGTTCGCCGCTTCCGAGATGCAGATTATTTCACAGACTCTATCGCGCTTGATCATCCGCGATGTGATCGCGTCTGAGGAGGAAATTTACCACACTCACCAGGTAATAGGTGATTCCCATCTCTATTACCTATACAACCACTGCGACCGCCGTCGCCGTGTCGAGGTGGATTTGGATGTCAGTGGTGTGCCGCATCGGTTCGATGCCCACACCGGTGAGGTCACTGAGCTGCACAGATTCGATTTTTCGGCCGGCAGGACCAGGGTGAGATTAGATATGGATCCATTCGCCAGTATTCCGCTGGTGATCGAGGATGACGACGAACGACCGCGGGTGCTTGAAGACAACGTGGAGACGGTGGAAACTATTTCGGTGGAAGGGGACCGGGTGCGCGTTGCGACGACTGATCCGCGCGGTGGTTCGAAACGGGTTCGGGTGCGAAGCTGCGGTAACGATTACGTCGGCGAGTTGGAGATTGAGGCTCCGCCTACACCAGTAGATCTGGCTGGGTTGTGGGAGTTCCAACTGGAACCCACTCTCAACAATCGGTGGGCAGACTTTCGCTATCCTGCCTCCGACGGTTTTATCGGACCCGAAGCGCGCACCTTTCGCTACCGCGACGAGGAATCGGGTACCTCGTCAGGCTGGCGGGCAACGCACTTCGACGACAAAGACTGGAAATGCATCACCTATTCTCACGGTCCGTTCTGGTGGGCGACGGGGCCGATACCGCTGGCCAACGACGATCCGAGCTTTGCTGAACGTTTCTACTCGGCGCCGCTACCGACTCACGAAGGGGCAATGATTGCCGGAAGCCCCCACCGCTGGCAGCTGGTCCGTTTCTCCAAAAAATTCGGTTTTGAGCCGGATGCAGCCGACGTTACCGCCACGGAAAGCGGCAGCTTGGTGGGCGTCCAGCCCGATTTCCTACGATTCCCGTCGGTAGAAGCGGTCGCCAAAGAGGAGACCGATATCGAAGCGACGTTTGCGGCTCCGGAAGTGCACGCCGAGAGGGGTCGGGATACAGGCGAACGCGGTAGGCGCTATGTGCGGTATCTTCTCACTTCGATCTACGTCGCCGAAAAATGCAGCTACACTTTTGATTTCGGAGGATGTGCCAAGCTGCACAGGCGCGCATGGGTGGATGGTATTGAGGTGATCACCATCGGTTGCGAGGAGTCAACGGCCTGCTGCCAAGTTTCTTTGAGCAGCGGTTTCCATACGGTTCTCCTGCGTACTGAGGTGGATGCCACAGCTTCTCTGCAGACCTACGCCGTCTTCTACGACGGCGATCTGCCCTCACACAATCCGCTGGTGCCGCAGTTGCAATGGTTCGACGAAAATGCACCGATCTACGATGTCAGAACGGAAGGCCCCAAGGTCGGTTGGTTTCGGTTCAATGCGCCACCCGGTCTTAAAGCGATGCAGATGAATTGTGACTGCAAGCAGGTGGCAGCTTGGCTTGATGGTGTCCCGATGCAAATCGAGGACGACGTCGCGTATCCGTATGAGGTGACCGAAACACGATCGACCGTTGCCCTCCGAGTCGTTTTCCGCCCTGGTGTCTACGAGGGAGCGGCGTTCCCGGACCCGGTGGCGTTCGTCTGCGAGCCAACGCGGATGCCGCTCGGGGATTGGTGTGCTCATGGGTTGGCGCAGTATTCCGGTGGGGCCGTCTATCGCCGCACCGTCACCCTGAACGAAGACCAACTCAACGGCTCTGTGTTCCTAGACTTGGGAGCAGTGGCTGCTACCGCCGCACTGAAAATGAACGGCCAGCAGGCGGGGGTTTGCATGGCAAAGCCGTTTCGGTTCGATGTTAGCCCTTTCGCAAAGAGCGGCGACAATGAGATCGAGATAACGGTGGTAAACACCTTGGCCAATCACATGAGCACGTATCCGACGAATTTCATATACGAAGGTCAGCTGGTCAGCGGCTTGCTGGGACCGGTGTGTTTAGAGTTTCATTCGCGTTGCGTTATTGACGCAACCATGATGTGAGAGGAAAAACAGAACTTTGAAGGATTATTTTTTCGGCGCCGGGATGCCGAAATTTAAAAGCGAGAACTGGCAATGACTGACAAAAACAGAGAAGACGTAGTGCGCCTAGTTTGTAACAGTGATTTCGAACCTATGTGGGAATCCATAAGCCTTGGCGTGCTTGGGGCTGATGAAGTGCAGGTGCGCAGTGAGCTCACCAGTGCCAAACACGGCACCGAGCTCAGTTTTGTGACCGGCGAGGCGATCTATCGCTCCACGCCTTACATTGTGTCTGAGAAGAGGTTCGATCGCAGAAAGATTACACCAATCGATCTCAACGAATTCACCACTGTCGGCCAAACCACGGTCGGCAAGGTAACGGCGATCGGCAGCGAAGTCGAGAACCTTCAGGTGGGGGATCGAGTCTGGGGTTCCGGCGGGTTTCAGACGATGCATCAGAGTTCGGGTTTTGAAAAACTTCCTGACGGTCTCAAACCGGAAGCGGCTTGCTGCATCGATCCCGCCCGATTTGCTCTGGCTGCGGTGCGCGATGGTCAAGTTCGGGTAGGTGACAACGTCATTGTTTTCGGCATGGGAGCGATCGGCCTGTTTGCGGTGCAGCTCGCTCGTCTTTCTGGTGCGTCGCAGGTTGTCGCAGTGGATCCAGTGGAAAGTCGTCGGAAACTGGCTCTGCAGCATGGTGCAGTGCGAGCGGTGGATCCCAACGAGGTCGGGGACTTCGCGGCTGCGTCCAGAGAGTGGTTTGCTCATGGGGCTGATGTCACTATCGAGGCCAGCGCCAGCTATGGGGCGCTGAACCAGGCAATGCGGGCCACGCGTTACAACGGTACCGTTTCGGTGCTCGCATTCTACAAAGGGGAAGCTCGTGGGTTGTATCTCGGCGAGGAGTTTCACTTTAACCAGCTGAACGTGATTTGCGCCCGCGCCGTCAGCAATCCCCAGCGTGAGTACTCGTGGACCAACGAGCGTCACGTCGACACGCTCATCGCGTTGTTCCGCGGGAATCGGCTGAAGCCCTACGGCCTGCCTGCCCCCATCGTCTCGATGGAGGAACTCCCCGCTACCTATGGCAAAATCAAACATTTCCCCCACGAGGTGATCAAGGTTGCGGTGCGGTATTGAAGCTATCACAAGCTACCTAAGTGCGTCGACATAATTATTGACCTTCCTACCGTGCAATCGATAACTTGGCGCGCATTTCGGACTTTCTGCTATGACCAAATTGTCCACAGTCGAATCGGATCTCGCTGATCGCCTCAAGCGACTCAACGAGATCGGGGTCGCTCTGAGTTCGGAGCGCGATCTTACCGTGCTTCTTGAGCGCATACTGTACGAAGCAAGACGTTTCACCAATGCCGACGCCGGCACTTTGTTTCTCGTGGAGGGCGATCACCTGAACTTCGAAATCGCCCAGAATGATACCCTCCACAGCTTCATGGTCGGACGTGCTGTCGGCAGCAATGTGCCTCCCGTACCCGTAAACAAAGAGAGTGTGTCTGGTTATGCTGCCGTTACCGGAGAAATTTTGAATATCGAAGATGTCTACACGGACACCGAGTACAGTTTTGAGGGCCCCAAGCAATATGATCGTTTGAGCGGTTATCATACCAAATCGATGCTTGGAGTCCCCATGAAGGATCGCGAGGCCGAAATCATCGGTGTGCTGCAACTGATAAACGCGACAAATCCAGTGACCAATGAAGTGACCGCTTTCAACAGTGATGATGAAGACCTGATACAATCGTTGGCGTCTCAGGCCGCGGTGGCGATCAAAAATGTCTATCTCATCGGCGAAATGGAAAAGCTGTTCGAATCATTCGTCCAGGTCATGGCGACGGCGATAGATGAACGCTCCCCCTACACAGGTGGGCACATAAAACGGGTAGCCGAGATGACGATGGTGGTAGCCCGTGCCGTCAACCGTTGCAAAGAGGGCAAATTAGCAGCGGTATCGTTCAATGAAGACGAGATGAATGAATTGCGGATCGCTGCCTGGATGCACGACATCGGCAAAATCACCACCCCGGAGTGGGTGGTGGACAAACCGACTAAGCTGACCACGATCTACGACCGCATCAGCCTGCTGCGGACGCGCTTCGCTTTGATCCGGTCTTCCATCGATAATGAGTATCTTCGCCAAAAATTGGCGCTGATAGAGCAGGGCGAAAGCATTCCAGCAGATATGGATGACCTCTTCGTTGCTCGCCTCGCCGAAGTGGACGATTTTTTAAGATTTCTCGAAAGGGCAAACACCCCAGGCGAGTTCATGGAAGACGAGGATCTGCAACAACTGCAGAAGATCGCCAGTCAACGCTACGATGTTGCGGGTGAAACCCAGTCGTACCTGAATGACGATGAGATGGAGAATCTTTCAGTTCGCAAAGGCAGTCTCACCGATGCGGAACGGCAAAAGATCAACGATCATGCGGATATGAGCATTCGAATGCTCGAGCAGATCCCGTTTACCCGCAAGTTACAGCAAGTCGCACCCATCGCGGGCGCACACCACGAAAAGCTGGATGGCACCGGTTATCCTCGCGGCCTAATGGCTGACGAGATCAGCGTGCAAGCACGTATCCTGGCGATGGTCGACATCTTCGAATCCTTGAGTGCGGCCGATCGTCCGTATCGGGCCAAGCCGATGTCACGTGAAATGGTGTTGAAGATCCTACAGAAAGAAGTGGACGCCAATCACATCGATGGGAATCTTTACGAGCTTTTTCTGAAGGAGGAGCTGTATCTGGAGCTGGATAGGATTAAAGCGGAGATGGTCCTTGAGAAGGGGACTGCAGACAGTTAAAGCCGAACGCAACTGTCTTGTTCGCCTGCGGCCGCTCTTCCTCTTCGAGAGCGGTTTTTTTGCGCATGGATTGGCTGTCGGTTGGCCCGGAGCAGTTGTTGCGGCGGCATTGTTAGCTTCGTTACTCTCAAGTGCGCCGCAAGAGGCTTCTGCTTCCTGCGCTCAGCGACCGCGATGGCCCAACCAAAGTGACGAGAAACCGGTTCGTGGCGAGTGCAAGGCGGTGGTCATCTTCGCCCGGATACTTCCTAGTCGAACACCGTGCCTCAACGGTGAGCTACTACGAGCGCCATCTGCCAAGCGAGGGGTTACTGATCTGGAAGATTGAT